>NZ_JAPDPH010000410.1 GCF_026013475.1 Micromonospora yasonensis
TCCGCAACCCGAAGCCGGTGCTCGGGGTGCACCTGGGGCGGCTCGGCTTCCTGGTCGAGGTAGAGCCGCCGGAGCTGCCGGAGGCGCTGGACCGGCTCATCTCGCACGACTTCACCATCGAGTCGCACGCCTGTCTGGCCTGCGACGTGTGCGGTGACGACGTGGTGGCGTTCAACGACGTGGCGCTCGTGCGGCAGCCCGGGGCCGGTTTTGTCGTCGCCACACTCGCGGTGGACGGTCAGCGCTACGGGTACTACCGCTGCGACGCGCTGGTGGTCGCCACCCCGACCGGCTCGACGGCGTACAGCTATGCCGCCGGCGGCCCGCTGGTCTCCCCGGCGGCGCAGGCGGTGGTGGTGACGCCCTCCGCACCGATGGCCGGCATCTCCCGCTCGGTGGTGCTCTCCCCCGATGAGACCATCCACCTGGAGCTCCGCTCCGACTCCGCTCCCGTGGCGGTGGAGATGGACGGCCTGGTGATCCGAGACGCGGCCACCGGGGGCGCGCTGGTCGTGCGCTACCGCCGCGACGCTGGCCAGGTGGTACGCCTCGACCCGCGCCGCCACCAGGAGCGCAACCAACTCAAGCTCAGCCTGCTCGACCTGCCCCTGCTTCCCGAGCAACTGCGGGAACTGCTCCCGGACGGGATCCGCGAGCAGCTGAACCGGCGGGAGCTTCCACCACCCCGCTGACCTCGACGGATCGCGAGGCCGTCACGGTGTGGTGATGCCGTAGATCCGCTTGATCGCCTCCGCCTTGGCCTGGGCGGGAAGGTGACCGATGCCCAGCGACTTCGCCTGCAGCCGGGCCACGTACTCGTCGGTGGTCCGGATCGGCCGGGCCGGCACCCCGGCCGCCACGGTGTTGTCCGGGATGTCCCGACCGACGATCGAACCGGCCCCGATGACGCACCGCCTGCCGATGGTGACCCCGGGCAGGATGAGCGAACGGATCCCGAGGAAGGTGTCGTCACCCACCACGATCGGGGCGGTCCACTCCAGGTCGGGGTATTCCTTGCGCAGGTTCAACACGCCGCCGTCATGGGTGACGAACTGCACGCCCGCGGCGACGCAGACGCCGTCCCCGAGGGTGATCAGCCAGGGTTCCGAGCCGAACATCCACCGGCTGATGCCGTAGAACTTCACCCGGCCCGCCAGGTTGACGCCGATGGATCTGGCGAATGCCTCCGGATCGCGGGCACCGGCCCACCGGTCACGGGCCATCCCGACGACTGTGCGAATGCGGCTGGGCACGGGCCCCCCTTGCTTCCGGCGCTGCGGGGGCACGCGGCCCGCGTCAGGACACCGCCGCGCCCACCCCGATCGGACACCCTGAGCAACGAGGTACAACACGAAGAGTGACGGCGGTCGCCCCGGACGCGTCAGGCCTGCTTGAGCACCTCGCTCACCAGGGCCTTCGCCTCCTCCTGGATCCGGGTCAGCTGGTCGGGCCCCTGGAACGACTCGGCGTAGATCTTGTAGACGTCCTCGGTCCCCGACGGCCGGGCGGCGAACCAGCCCGACTCGGTGGTCACCTTCAGCCCGCCGATCGACGCGCCGTTGCCCGGGGCGGTGGTGAGGACGGCGGTGATCGGCTCGCCGGCCAACTCGGTCGCGGTCACCTGTTCGGGGGACAGTTTGGCGAGGACGCCCTTCTCCTCGCGGCTGGCCGGGGCGTCGATCCGGGCGTACGCGGGGGCGCCGAAACGCTCGGCCAGCTCGGTCCAGTGCTGGCTGGGGGTCTTCCCGGTGGTGGCGATGATCTCCGAGGCGAGCAGGCAGAGCAGGATGCCGTCCTTGTCGGTGGTCCAGGTGCTCCCGTCGCGGCGCAGGAAGGAGGCGCCCGCGCTCTCCTCGCCGCCGAAGCCGACCGCGCCGTCGAGCAGGCCCGGCACGAACCACTTGAAGCCGACCGGCACCTCCAGCAGCGGGCGGCCCAGGTCGGCGGCGACCCGGTCGATCATCGACGAAGAGACCAGGGTCTTGCCGACGGCCGCCGCCGGGCCCCACTGGTCGCGGGTCCGGAACAGGTGGCCGATCGCCACCGCCAGGTAGTGGTTGGGGTTCATCAGGCCGGCGTCGGGGGTGACGATGCCGTGCCGGTCGGCGTCGGCGTCGTTGCCGGTGGAGACCTGGAACCGGTCGCGGGCGGTGATCAGCGAGGCCATCGCGTTCGGCGAGGAGCAGTCCATGCGGATCTTGCCGTCGCCGTCGAGGGTCATGAACCGCCAGGTCGGGTCGACGGTCGGGTTGATCACCGTGAGGTCGAGGCGGTGCCGCTCGGCGATCTCCCCCCAGTACGCCACGCTCGCCCCGCCCATCGGGTCGGCGCCGACGCGCACCCCGGCCGCGCGGATCGCGTCGATGTCCAGCACGGCGGGCAGGTCGTCGACGTACCGGCCGAGGAAGTCGTACTCCCCGGTGGTGTCGGCGGCGCGGGCCCGCGCGTACGGGATGCGCTGCACCTCCTTGAGCCCGGCGGCGAGGATGGCGTTCGCGCGGTCCTGGATCCACTTCGTGACGTCGGTGTCGGCCGGCCCGCCGTTGGTGGGGTTGTACTTGAACCCGCCGTCGTCCGGCGGGTTGTGCGACGGGGTGATCACGATGCCGTCGGCGAGCCCGGTGGTCCGGCCGCGGTTGTGGATGAGGATGGCGTGCGACAGCGCCGGGGTGG
>NZ_JAPDPH010000411.1 GCF_026013475.1 Micromonospora yasonensis
CGCGGACGGGTAGCGCGACGCGCCGGCCCGTCCTGCACGTGTCGGAAGTCACCGCGTCACCTGCCGACATCTGCACGGTGACCGCCGCGCCGCCGGCTCCTAGATTCGGCGTCAGGCGTGATCATCCGGACGGCGAGCTCCGCATCGCGACGACTCCGGCTCGCCGCGCCGCGATCCGGCGCCGCCGCCCGATCACCCCGCCCCCTGAGCCCCCGACCTGAGAGGTGACTCGATGCGCCTTCCGCCCACCAGGCGTACGGTGTGGCGATCGGTTCTGGCCGCCGCGGTCACGGCCGTCCTGGTCGCGGCCGGTTCCGCCGGACCGGCTGCCGCCGCACCGGGTGACGCGCCGGACGGGATCGCCCCGTTCCAGCCGCTCGACCCGCAGCACTGGCAGAACCCCGACACGATGACCTGGGACGACTACCAGCCGGTTCCCCACAAGAACTGGGCCGACCCGAACGTCCGGGGGTCGGTCCGCAACTTCAAGATCGCGCTGGTCACGCTCGACTACCCGGACCAGCCGTTCGTCATCACCAAGCCGGCGGGCTCCTCGGTCTTCGGCAATCCACAGGCGAGCGCCGAGAACGTGCCCCGCGACCGGGTCGCGCAGTTCTACACCGACTTCCTGAACTCCCCCGGCGAGCTGAACCGGGGACACACCCTGCACGAGTACTGGATGCAGGACTCCAACGGCCGGTACGGCGTGGACCTCACCGGCTTCGGCCCGTACGAGATGCCGGCGAAGTCGTACCAGTACGGCATCGACAACGGCTTCAACCCCGGCGCCTGCCCGTCCGGGGACACCTGCGCCAAGAACATCCGTACCGACGGGCTGGGCGCCTGGCGCGCGGCGGTCGGCGACGCGGTGGCCAACAGCTTCGAGCTGGTCTTCATCCTCTCCGCCGGCCAGGACGAGTCCTCGACCTGGCAGGAGTTCGGCCAGATGATGTTCCAAACCAAGGAGGACGTGCCGGACGCCTGGGGCCCGCCGGACCCGAACCTGCCCAACTACGCCAAGACCCGGTACGTCGACTGGACCTCCTGGAAGGCCGCGGCCACCATCTGGCCGAACGCGGGCGGTGGCTCGTCCACCCAGGCGGAGAGCTCCGGCATGGGCGTGTACGCGCACGAGCTCAGCCACCTGCTGAGCATCGGCGACAACTACAACAACCCGTACGGCGTTCCGCTGCGCCGCGCGTACACCGGCATCTGGAGCATGATGTCGCGCGGCTCCTTCAACGGCCCGGGCGGACCGCACACCCGCTGGCAGATCCCGCCGGTCAACGGCGGCTCGATGGGCTCGCTGCACACCGTCCGCGACAAGCTGAAGATCGGGCTGCTCGGTGAGGAGCACGCGCTGCGGCTGTCCCGGGAGGCGCTGGCCAGCTCCGGCCTGGTGGTCGCGGACGTCACCGCCCGCGCGGTGGACGCCGGCGAGGGCGGGCTGACCGGCATCAACATCGCGATGAACGCGGACCGCTCGCCGGCCTGCAGCACCACCACCGACCCGCTCTGCGATGGCGGCCGGTTCAACAACTACACGCTCGAGGTCGTCCAGCGGATGGGCGCGGACTCGTTCACCCCGGACAACGGCGTGCTGATCAGCAAGACCAAGAACACTGACAGCGCCCCGTTCGTGTGGGTCGTCGACGCCAACCCGCAGGACATCGACATGGTGGACTTCTACCAGCCGAACGGCACCCCGCAGAAGATCACCATGGGGGACTACCGGCAGCTGTCCGACGCGCTGTTCCACGCCGGCGCCAACTCCGGCAGCGAGTACGAGTACGTGGACGAGGCCAACCGGCTGCACTTCTACGTGCTCAACCTCCGCCGCGACGCCGACGGGGTGCTGTCGTACACGGTGGCGGTCCGGTCGCTGGACGGCGCCGGCCCGAGCCAGCACGGCGTGGCCCTGTCCAACGGCTCCCTGACCACCCGGGGCCAGCCCACCGGCAAGGGCGCGACCTGCACGTTCGACCTGACCAACACCGGGACGTACGTGGCCGGCGAGCAGCAGCATCCGGAGGACGCCAGCGCGTACCTGAAGTCCGACGTGTACCGGCTCTCGGCGACCGTCGGCGGCCAGGGCTGGCGGGTGCAGTTGCCCAACGAGCTGGCGACGGCGGACTTCGGCGCCACCACCGCGGTCGATGTCTCGGTCGGCGCCGCCGCCGACGCGACCGCGACCACCCTGGTGACGCTCACCGCCACCTCGGAGAGCGACCCGAGCAAGACCGTGACCAGCCAGTGCCGGGTCGAACGACCCCGGGCGCTGCTCGGCTGAGCACGCGACGGCCCGGGGCGGTGCGTGGCACCGCCCCGGGCTCCGTCCGACGAGCAGGGAGGACAGATGCGACGCCTGCTGGCAGCGCTGGTGCTGCCGTCGTTGCTCACCGGCGCGCTGGCCGCGTGCGGTGACGCCGAGGAGGCCCGGTCGGCGATGACCGTGCGGGTGCTCGTCCGGGACATCAACATCCGGCCGGTGGGCGTGGAATGCGCCGGCACCGGCCCGTACACCCACTTCCACAACCGGGCCCCGTTCCAGGTGGTCGACGCCGCCGGTCGGATGCTCGCCCAGGGCACGCTGTCGCCGGGCACGTCCGTGGCCACCTTCGAGGAGGATCTGGAGGTGGCGCGCGTCCCCACGTACTGCGAGTT
>NZ_JAPDPH010000412.1 GCF_026013475.1 Micromonospora yasonensis
ACCGTGTCCAGCACCGCGCCGCACAGCTCCACCCTGCCGCCGGACCGGCCCCGCCCGCCGGTGCAGACCCACCGGGGCCGCAGCCTGCCGTTCACCGTGGACGGACCGGCCGTCGCCGCCCTCGACGGGCTGGCCCGGCGGGCCGGCGCTACCGTCAACGCGGTCGCCCTGGCCGGGCTCGCCGCCCTGCTCCGCCAGGCCACCGGCCAGGACGACCTGCTGCTCGGCATGCCGGCGGCCGGCCGGTCCGGCACCGAACTCGAGCCGCTGATCGGCTGCTTCGCCAACATGCTGGTGCTGCGGATCGACACCTCCGGTGACCCCACCGTCCGGGACCTCGTACGCCGGGCGCACCGCACGGTCAGCGACGCGTACGCCCACCAGGAGGCGCCGTACGCGCGGGTGGTGGAGGAGGTCCGGCCGCCCCGCGACCCGAGCGTGAACCCGCTGTTCCAGGTGATGGCCACGATGACGGACGGGGACGCGGCCGAGCGGCACGCCGCCGGGGCGGTCTTCCGCCCGTACGCGGCGACGAACGGGCTCACCGACTTCGACCTGTTCGTCAGCCTCACCCGGCACGCCGACCGGATCGAGGGCGCGGTCGACTACAACTCCGACCTCTACCTCGACGAGACGGTGGCCCGCACCGTGGGCCGGCTGCCGGAACTGCTGGCCGCGCTGGCCGCCGACCCGGACCGGCCGCTGTCCGAGGTGGCCGGGCTGCGCCGGCACCGGGTCGCCCTGGCCGCCACGTTCACCGTCGACCCGCTGCGCGACCCGGTCGAGTTCTGGCTACGGTTCCTGCGCACCCCCGCCGACGTCGAGTTGGTCGGCTACGGCCAACTGGTGGCGCACCTGCTCGCCGGGTCTGACGCCGATGCCACGGTCTGCCTGCTGCGCTGGGAGGACTGGCTGCGCCGCCGGGAGGGAGACGAGGCCGACACCCTCGACCGGGCGATGAACGACCTGAGCGTGGCGGTCGGGGCGTACCGGGCGCGAACCGCGGCGCCGCTGCTGCTGGTGGTCTGCCCGCCCTCACCCGCCTTCGCCGACCGGCGGGTGCTGGCCGGCCGGCTCGACGACCGGCTCACCGCGCTGGCCGCCCGCACCCCCGGGGTGCACGCCGTCTGGGCGATCGACCACGGTGGCCGGTACCCGGTCAGCGAGGTGGCCGACGTGCGGGCCGACGAGCTGGGGCACGTGCCGTACAGCGGGGAGTACTTCGCCGCGCTGGGCACCGTGGTGGTGCGCGAGCTGCGGCGCGCGGTCGGGCAGTCGCGCCGGCTGGTCCTGGTCGACGCCGCCCGGCTGCCGGTGGACCGGCTCGCCGAGGCGCTCCCCGGTCACGAGGTGCGCGCCGTCCCGGCCGGCGGGTACGCCGCCGCCCTCGCCGACGCCGACGCGGGCACGGCCGTGGTCCTCGACCCCGACCCGGAGGCCGTGGCGGCGGTCCGCGAGGCGTACCCGGGGATGCTGGCGCTGACCGTCCCGGACGGGTGGGACGAGCTGCGCCGCCACCTCGCCCACGTCTGGCCGCTGGACCCGCCCACGGCCGGCGCCCCGAGCGACGCCGACGGGCTGGCCGCGCCGATCGGCGCGGAGCGGGCGGCGTACCTGGTCGAGGAGCTGAGCAGCGCGGCGGCGGTCGCCGAGCGGTGCCGGCCCGCGCCGGCCGCGCCGGCCGACGGGGACGGCGCCGAGCTGGTCGCCCCGCGCACCCCGACCGAGGAACGGTTGGCCGGCCTCTGGGCCGCCGCCCTCGGCGTCGAGCAGGTCGGCGTGACCAGCGACTTCTTCGGCCTGGGGGGACACTCCCTGCTCGCCACCCACCTGCTCTCCCAGGTGCAGGCCGAGTTCGGTCGGGAGGTGTCGCTCTACACCCTCTTCACCCACCCGACGGTCGCGCAGCTCGCCACCGTGCTCGACGGCGACGGCGACGGCACCGCTCTTCCCCCGCTCACCCCGGCCCCGTCCGACGCGCCCGCGCTGGCCTCCTCGACGCAGGTCCGGCTCTGGGCCCTCGACCAGCTCGGCGACGACGTCGTCCGGCACAACACCACCGCCGCCGTCGAGCTGCGCGGCGACCTGGACGCCGACGCGCTGCGCCAGGCCCTGGCGGACGTGGTGGCCCGGCACGAGGTGCTGCGGACCACCTTCCACGACCGCGGCGGCGAGCCGGAGCCGGTGGTCCACCCGCACCTCGACCCGTGGGTGGCACCGCTCGACCTCACCACGCTGCCCGACGCCAAGCAGGCCCGCGCGCTGCGCCGGGCGGTCACCGGCCACGCCGCCCACCGGTACGACCTCGCCGCGGGCCCCCTGCTGCGCGCCCAACTGGTCCGGCTCGCCGAGGGACGGCACCAGCTGCTGCTCGGCATGCATCACATCGTCTGCGACAACACCTCGTGGAGCATCCTGCTCACCGAACTCGCCGCCCGGTACGCCCACCACAGCACCGGCGCCGGGGAGCCGCTGCCGCCGCTGCCCGTGCAGTTCGCCGACTACGCCCGCCACCAGCGGGACTGGCTGGACTCCCCG
>NZ_JAPDPH010000413.1 GCF_026013475.1 Micromonospora yasonensis
CACCACCGCTCATCGCGCTGACCTCCCTGCGGGTCCACGGCATGCGCTATCGCACGCCGACGTCACTGGTGCCAGAAACTTACCCCGAACGGTCGTTCAGCGGATAGCTCCGCCCCGACGCATCGAGACCACCGGATGGCGCTACGGCCGGCCGGCGGCGCGGTCCCTGGGCACGGGTCCGGCGGCCCGTACCCGGGCCGCGAACGGGCCCGGGTCAGGCTACGGCGTACCCGGCGAGCCGGTCGCCGACCTCCTCGGTGCGCAGCGGGGCCCCCGGCGTACGGCCGGACAGCTCGGCGGCGACGGCGGCGGTGACCCGGGCGGCGGCGTCGGCGTGCCCGAGCTGGTCGAGCAGGAGCGCGGCGGAGAGCACCGCGGCGACCGGGTCGGCGACGCCCCGGCCAGCGATGTCCGGCGCGGAGCCGTGCACCGGCTCGAACATCGACGGGTAGCGCCCCTCCGGGTTGATGCAGCCGCTGGCGGCCAGCCCGATGCCGCCGGTCACCGCGGCGGCGATGTCGGTGAGGATGTCGCCGAAGAGGTTGTCGGTGACCACCACGTCGTACCGCTGGGGGTTGGTCACCAGGAACATCGCGGCGGCGTCGACGTGCTGGTACTCGGTGGCCACGTCGGGGTGCTCGGCGGCGACCGCCTCGAAGGCGCGCGCCCACAGCGAGCCGGCGTGGGTCAGCACGTTGGTCTTGTGCACCAGGGTCACCTTGCGCCGCTCGCGGCGGCGGGCCCGGGCGAAGGCGTCCCGGATCACCCGCTCCACCCCGTGCCGGGTGTTCAGGCTCTCCTCGGTGGCCACCTCGGCCGGGGTGTCCCGGTGCAGCGAGCCGCCGGCGCCGGCGTACAGGCCCTCGGTCCCCTCGCGCACCACGACCAGGTCGACCTCGCCCGGCTTGACCGCGGCCAGCGGCCCGGGCACGCCCGGCCACAGCCGGGACGGGCGCAGGTTGACGTACTGGTCGAAGGCGAACCGGAGTTTGAGCAGCAGGCCGCGTTCCAGCACGCCCGGCGGCACGGTCGGGTCGCCGACCGCGCCGAGCAGGATGGCGTCGTGCCCGGCCAGCTCGTCGAGGACCGAGTCGGGCAGCACCTCACCGGTGCGGTGGTAGCGGGCCGCGCCGAGGTCGTACTCGGTGGCCTCCACCCCGGGGAGCACGGCGTCGATGACCTTGCGGGCCTGCCCGACCACCTCGGGTCCGATGCCGTCCCCGGCCACCACCGCGATCCGTGCCACCTGGCGCTCCTCACCTCGTCGTTCTGGCGCAACGGTACGTCGCCGTCCCGGTTCCCGGTACGCACCTTCCAACATCCGGGACACCGGAACACTCAGGATGCTCCCAGGTAGCACTCATGGGGCGGTCAACTCCAGCCCTTAGGGTCGCAGACGAGCGGGTCGACGCGGGCCCGGGACCGGCTTCGCCGCGGCGCTGTGGCGTCGCCAGCTAGGGGGCAGGTGCGATGCGGATCGACGAGCAGCGACGGGCGGCTTGGACGGACGAGCAGCCCCGGACCCGGTGGATCGACCAGTCGGCCTTCGGCAGCAGCCGCCCCGACCTGCGCCTCGGCACCCGCAGCCACCGGCTCGACCGGGTCGGCGGCGCCGCCGACCGGATCAGCGTCGAGCACACCGTCCGCACCTCCACCGCCGAGTACTCGCTGCTGCTCAACGCCCCCGAGTGGCTCGGCCGGCGCGGGGTGGGCGAGGCGCTGCGGGACGCGGTCGCCGAACTGCGCGCCATCGACCTCACCTACGGGCCGAACCGGCCGGACAGCCTGGTGTCGAGGCTGCGGCGGGGCGAGATCAGCCCCGAGTCGTACCCCCCGCTGGCCGACCTGGTGGACCGCTGCGCCGCGATGCGGGCGGCCACCGACGGATGGTTCGACGCCTGGGCGGTGCCCGGTGGCTTCGACCCGGGCGGCCTGCTCGGCGGCTGGGCGGTGGAACGGGCCGCGGCCCGGCTGCGCGCCGCCGGCGTGCACGACTACGCCGTGCTCAGCGGCGCCGACCTCACCGTACGCGGGCACGCCGCGCACGGCGGCCCGTGGCGGGTCGCCGTGCACCACCCGACGGACGCCCGGCGAGCGCCGCTGGTGCTGGAGATGACGGCCGGTGCGGTGGGCACCTCCGGGGTGACCGGGCGACAGGGACACGTGGTCGACCCGCACACCGGCGAACCGGCCGATCAGCTCGTCTCGGCCACTGTGGTGGGACCGGACCTCGCGGTCGCCGACGCCTACGCCACCGCGCTCTACGCGGCCGGCCCCGCCGGGCTGGCCTGGTTCCGTGACGGCTCGGACTACCGGGCGCTCTTCACCCACCGCCGGCGCTGAGCGCCGCTGACGGACCTCCGCCGCCCCGCCTTCGCATCCGGGACGCGGTACGCGATCGGCCCCCACGGTCTCGGCAACGACGTGGGGGCCGGTCAGCGACGAGTGCGCGTGGCTCGCGCAATCGAGGGGTGCGGGCTGGTGGGCCGGACGGAC
>NZ_JAPDPH010000414.1 GCF_026013475.1 Micromonospora yasonensis
CTGCGGTTTCCACGGCCGGCTGGACGGATGGGCGCGCGACGGCGGACGCGGTTGGGGCCCTCCTCGCGGCGGTGGATCGCGGCTTCGCAATCACCGCGCCGCCGGACCGCCGGAGGAGGGCTCCAACCGGTCAACTTGACATAATGTAGATTATCGAACTCCCCGTGGGCGGCCTCGATCAGGCGCCGACGTAGGTGTCCCTTCTCATTCCTCCTGAGCCGTTCTCAAACAACTTGAGCCATCTCATGGGTCTTCTTATTTACTTGAGCCATGGCGGGCCCCCAGGGCCGCTTGGGATCCGGTCCCTACGCTGCGTGACGGGCATGGATTGTTCATCCTCCCCCGCGGCCGCTCGGAACTCGTGGCTGGAGGACGACTACGCCCTGGCGCCTGCCCACTCGCGCACGAAGGCGAATTCCTCGCCGCCGATTTGCCGGAGGCGGTGTGCACGCCCGCGTGGAGGGCTTCGGGGTGCTGGTAAAAAGCGTGTCGCCAGATCCAAACGGCGGTGATCATGCCTCCGGGCAAGGCCTGGCCGTTGAGTTGACTCTCGATCGGGTGGCCACCGGCAGCGGGGCTCCGGTCGGTCGCGCCGTGATGATGTCTGGCTATGGACGGGGCGTTGGATCTGGATGAGCTGGTCGAGCACTGGACGCTGCTGGACGACGAGCGCGAGCTAATCGTGGGCAAGCGCGGGCCGACCAGCCTCGGCTTCGCGGTGTTGTTGAAGTTGCGCCAGCAGGGGGGCGAACAACCTGGTGGATCAGCTTGTCGGTGGGCGGGATCATTGTCGCCGGCGCGAGAAGTGAGGAAGACCATGGCGTTATCGCACCTAGCAGCGTGTCGGCAGGATGTGTAGGCCGCGTCTGAAGCGGAGACGATGATGCTGGTCGGGCAGCTCTGCAAGCTTCTCCTTCCAAAGTCTGACGACGAATGAGGAACACTGGTCAGGCTTGGCCGCTGGTCGTCGTGGACCGCGATCCGTGGCAGGTTTGCGCCCTCGGCCTACCGACGAAGGCACTCAGCAGACACCGGATCACCGCGGACCGGTATCGGCAGCTCCGTAGCACCCAGGACGGGGTGTGCGGCATCTGCGGGCGAGGAAACCTGCGAGGGGCCGGCGCGATACCCCTCTACATCGACCACGACCACATCTGCTGCCCGGACCACCACAACACGTGCGGGAAGTGCATTCGGGGTCTGCTCTGTTCGGGCTGCAACGGCTTATTGGGTGAGATGGAGCTATGGGGCAAAGTCCCCGGCATCGACGAAGACGGAACGTGGGAGCGGGCCGCACTCGCCTACCTGGAACGGGCGGGCTGTCCACTCACCGAGGAGCGGAAGGCGGCGACGGCGGAGGGGCATCGCCGGAAGGTGGCGCTGTGGGATCCGCCGTGCTGCTGCCGGGTATGCGACCCGAACTGGGAGCAGCGGCGGGAACAACGCCGAGCGGAGATGCGCGCCAGGTTGTCATCCGCCTCGGCCGAAGAGGACGCGGGAATCAGGCCCTGACGCCGGGGTGGGCCGTCGCCGCGCCGGGCCGACCTGGTGACCGACCGGGCGAACAACGCCCCCGGCCACCCGCGGCGCACTGTCCCCAGTCGAGCGCGAGCCGCCCGCAGGTGCGCCTTTCGCCCTTGAACAGTAGGCCCGCAGCCTGCCCGCAGCCGCGCGATGTCCGCAACCCCGGGCCTAGTGGCGCCCGCAGGAGCGCGCGCACAACCGACAGATGCGTCACAAGTGCGCGTTTTACGCGTTCGGGTCCCAGTCTGCGAGCTGCTCCATCGGCTCGGTGTCGCCGGTGGTCTCCAGGCCGTCGAGCGGGACGCGCTCGTAGAAGTAGAGGACCAGTTCGCTCGCTGCGCCTCGCATCGCCATGTCGCCCGGCTCCGCGTCGGCGGCGAGGTCGTCGCAGCGGACGCCGTCGGCGTTGAGGGTCAGGCGCCAGGAGCGGCCCTCGGTCGTGTGCAGGTCGATGGTCGCCGGCTTGAACGGCCAGGGGACGGTCGTCGCCGAGACGGTCGTCAGGAACTCGTCGACGCCCTCGACCGCGACGTCCGTCGGCAGCGGCTGTGCGGCCCCCTGGGTGAGCTGGGCGTCGTAGGTGTGGACGGCGATCTCCTGGATCTGGTGCCGGGCCACGGCTCCGCTGGTCTCCGGGGCCTGCGAGCGGCCCCACCAGGTCCAGCAGCCGCGGTCCGGGCCGGCCTCGCGCATCGCGTCGAGCATGAGCTCGGTCGACTCGGCGAGCCAGGCGTCCAGGGCTTCGCGGTCGCGGGGCGCGGTCGGGGCGCCCTTCGGGTCCGTCCTCGCCGGGGGCTCAGCGCCCGGG
>NZ_JAPDPH010000415.1 GCF_026013475.1 Micromonospora yasonensis
CATCGCGGCCACGAGCGGCGGTGGCGTGGTGCCGTAACGGCCGTAGCCGTGCAGGAAGCGGCTGGCCGCGTTCGGCGTCGCCACCCGGGAGGGCTCGGGGCGCCAGTCGTACCGGGCGCCCGCCAGCCGGGGCGTGCAGTCGGGATTGGCCGACCAGTCGGGTGGGGAGAGCTGCGGGACCCAGAAACCGGCCAGGCAGGACTCCTTCGGGCCGAGCCGGTGGGGCCAGAAGTAGCGGGCCGTGTCGGCGGCCACCTCGGCGACGAAGTCGCCGGGCTGCTGCCGGATCACCGCCTTGGCGAACGCGTCGAGGTCCGCGGGATCCTTCGCGTTGCGGATCGGGCTGGCCTTGTTCCAGATGAACCAGTCCGGCCGTTCCGGCCGCTGCTCCAGCGGCTGGGTGGGACAGAGCCGGCGCAACCCGGGCCGCAGCTCCAGCCGGTCGCAGTCGGCGAAGTGCGCGGTCCGTCCGTACAGGAATTTGCCGCCCTCGGCGCCGAGGGCGTCCTTCACCGTGCCGACGTTGAGGAAGACCACGCCGAAGAAGGCGACGATGCCGAGCAGGTAGGCCACCGGCGTCCGCCAGCCCCGCCAGGGGGCCAGCACGAACAGCAGCAGCACGCCGAGCGCGACGACGCCCGTCGGGCGGGTCGCCATGCCCATCGCGGCGGCCACGCCCGCGCCGAACCCGGCCACCGGCCCGGGTCGCTGCTTCCAGGTCAGGACCAGCGCCGCGACGGCCAGCAGGGTGGTGAAGAGCGTCTCGGTGAGCAGGTACTGCTCCAGGGTGAGCTGCCGGGCATCCAGCAGGATCGGGGCTGCGGCCAGCGCCGCCACCCACCCGGAGGCGCCGAGCCGGCGGCGCAGCAGCAGGTAGGTGGCGACCCCGAGGGCGAGCCCGGCGAGGTGCTGCACGGCCACCAGCGAGGCGAACGTGCCGGTCCATTCGAACGCCTTGATTAGCCACGGGTACGGCCAGCGGATGGTCAGCTCCGGCCACAGTTCCGAGCGGCGGACGTAGGTGCCCGAATCGCCACCGAACCAGAGCGCGGGCGGGTACGCGATCAGCATGGTCACCCGCAGGCCCGCACCCATCGTGAGGAGCACGAGCAGGCCGAGGTGCGGGCGGGCCCGGGCGGCCAGGGTGAGCCGGACGCCGGCCGCAGGCGTGGCCGACCCTCCAACAGGCACGGTGATCCCCCGATGACGCGCAGGCTGACTGAGCGCGGTCAAGCTAACACGGTGCGTGTTCCAGATGGTGTCCGAATCGCCGGGGCACGTTGACTCTCTGTTACCGGCCGAGGGGATCGGCCGGCCAGGCAGCCCCGGTGTGCGGTCAGGCCACGCCGGCCGGACGGAACTGGACGCTGACCCGGGGCCCGACCGGGCGGGCGGTCTTGGGCACGGCGTGTTCCCAGGTGCGCTGGCACGAGCCGCCCATCACGACCAGGTCGCCGTGCCCGAGCGGGAACCGCAGGCTGTCGCCACCGCCGCGGGGACGCAGCAGCAGGGCGCGGGGGGATCCGAAGGAGACGATGGCGACCATGGTGTCCGAGTGCGCCGACCGGCCCAGGGTGTCCCCGTGCCAGGCGACGCTGTCCCGGCCGGAGCGGTAGAGGCACATCCCGGCGGTGACGAAGGGCTCGCCCAGTTCCGGCGCGTAGTGCCGGGTCAGTGCCGTGCGGGCCGCGTCGAGGATCGGGTGCGGCAGCGGTCGGCCGGCGGCGTACCAGCAGAGCAGCCGGGGCACGTCGACCTCGGTGTCGTACATCGTGCGGCGCTCGGCTCGCCAGGGGACCTCGCGCAACAGCGTCTCGAACACCTCGTCGGAACCGGCGACCCAGCCGGGGAGGTGGTCGACCCAGGCGCCCCGGGTCAGCCGGTGCCGACGCGGCCGGCCCGCCAGCGGGCCCAGCGTCGGGGACCCGGTGAGGTCGAGCATCGACGGCTGGTAGGCGGCCCCGGTCATCCCCTCACCCTACCCGGCGGGTTGGCACAGGTGTACGACTGGACGGGTGTTTGTCGCCCGTCGGCCACCTGGCGCACACGTCGTCGTCGCCGTCCGTCGCCACGGCCCGCCTAGCGTGAGGCCCCTCCGTCCGGGTCCCCGGGCGGGTGACGCCCGAGGAGAGGCGACCCGTGCAGAGCAGCTCGACCCGCGTGCCGGCGGCACCGCGACCGGCGGCGACGGACCGACCCGCGCCGCCTCCGCCGGCGCCGCGGCCACCGGCCGGCGGATCGCCCGCTGCAGGGCAC
>NZ_JAPDPH010000416.1 GCF_026013475.1 Micromonospora yasonensis
ATGATCGGGACGGACCGGCCGGGGTACCTGCTTGATGGTTCGGCCGGAACTGACCGCCAGGGGCTGGCGGAGGCAGGAGGGGTCATGAAGATCGGAATCATCGGGTCGGGGCACATCGGCGGCACCCTCACCCGTCGCCTGAGCGCCCTGGGCCACGACGTGACCGTGGCCAACTCGCGCGGGCCGCAGAGCCTGCGCGATCTCTCGGCGGAGACCGGCGCCACGGCCGGCACGATCGAGGACGCGGTTCAGGGGTCGGAACTGGTCGTCATCGCGGTCCCGCTGAAGGCCGTGCCGGACCTGCCCGCGGAACTCTTCCAGGGCAGGCTCGTCCTCGACGCCGACAACTACTACCCGCAGCGCGACGGGGACGTCCCCGAACTGCTCGACCGCAGCCTCAGCTCCAGCCGGTGGACCGCGGACCACCTCAAGGGCGCCCGGGTGGTCAAGGTCTTCAACAACATCCAGGCCGCACACCTGATGGACAACGGCAGGCCGGCCGGGTCCCCGGACCGGATCGCCCTGCCGGTGGCCGGCGACGACGCCGACGCCAAGCGGGTGGCCATGGGGCTGGTGGACGAGTTGGGCTTCGACCCGGTGGACGCCGGCACGCTGGACGAGAGCTGGCGCCAGCAGCCGGACACCCCGGTCTACGGCACCGACCGCGACGCCGCCGGCGTACGGCAGGGGCTGGCCGCGGCGCGGCCCTGAGGGCGTACGACGAACAAAAGCCCCGCCGGCGACGGGGCCGTTGCGTGCGTGCGACGGACGGGACGTCAGTCGGCCGCCGGGTCGGGGCCGCAGATGAAGCGCGGCTCGGGGTCGTAGCGCCAGCTGAACTTCTCCCGCTTGACCACCTTGCCGTTCTGCTTGATGACCCGGAACGCGTCCTGGGCGAAGCCCACGCTGCCCGCCGCGGAGATGCAGTCGGGGCCGGGCTTCAGGTAGACCGTCTTCGGCTGGGTGATGTCACGGCGCGGGCCGTACTCGGTCTTGACGCTGTCGTAGATCTTCCTGCTCCAGATCGACACGGTGATCGTGCTGGAGGTGTACGAGGTGTCGATGAGCACGCCGTACTTCGTGTTGTTGCGGAACTTGAAGTCGAGGTCCGGCCAGAAGATCGTCGACTCGATCACCGCGGGGTAGCGGCTGAAGTAAAACGAGTGCGGCTTGTGCTCGACGTCCTCGAGGCCCGCGTAGTACGTGGCGTTGAAGAGCGTGGTGGTGAACTGGGAGACACCGCCGCCGACGCCGGGGACGAGCTTGCCGCCGACGATCGTCGGCGCGTCCTGGTAGCCCTGGTCGTACCCGCGTTCGCCAGTGTGGGCGTTCAGGGAGAACGTCTCGCCCGGCTGCACGATCGTGCCGTCGACGTCCTTGGCCGCCTGGACGATGTTCTGACTGCGGGGCGAGGAGAGGCCACCGGGGAACCGGGTGGTGAAGGTGGAGACCCGCTCCTTGATGCCCAACTCGGCCAGCTTTGCCTCGGTCAGCTCCGGCTCGGCCGGCTTCAGCTCGGCGGTGACCGTGCGGCCGTCCGTCTTCGGCAGCACGGCCAGCAGGTCCGGACCGAAGGTGGCCGCGTCGAGCTGCCGGCCGGGCCGGCCGGGTACCACCTTCGGCTTGCCGCCGGCGATGGTCAGGCCCGCGTCCTTCGGCTCCACCTCGATCTTCGCCAGCCGGTCGCCGAGGGCGGTACGCAACCGCTTGACGTCGACCCGTGGGGTCAGCTTGCCCGCCTCGTCGGCGGAGAAGCGCAGGCTGCGGGCGATCGCCGTGGGCGGGATGGTGATCGAGCCCTGACCGGTGGCGAGCGTGACCGGGGCGGCCACGGCCGGCTTGGCCAGCTCGGCCACCAACCGGTCCACCTCTTCACGGCTGGTCGCCGGCCACTTCTCGACCAGCGGCACGGTCACGGGCGCGGCGGCGAGCCAACCCGCCTTGACCGCCTCGGCCGCGCCACCCTGGTCCAGCGTGAGGGCCGGCTTGGGGTAGACGGGCTTCGGGGTGGTGCCGGTGTAGATGATCGCCGGCATGGTCATCTCCCGGCCTTGGGAGCCCATCGCCTTCCGCAGCGCGGCGTCCAGCCGGGCGGCGTCGACGGTCACCACCGGGGGGACCGTGCGGGAACCGACGAGCCGGCTCACCGCGTGCGCCTCGACCGCTGCGGCCGCCGCCACGGTGGCGTCCACGTCGACCGCGAGACCGACGTCGGCCGGCTTCAGCTCGGCGCTCCGCTCGCCCACCTT
>NZ_JAPDPH010000417.1 GCF_026013475.1 Micromonospora yasonensis
CGGCGACCGGCAGGAGGAATCGTGCGCCGCGCTGCGGCGTCCGGCGGGAGGACAGGAGGCGGCGTGGTAGAGGCCCCGGCGTACGAGGAGCGGCCCCGGCGACGTGGCCGCAGGCTGCTGACCGGCTTCGTGGTTCTGTTGCTGGTCCTGGCCGGGCTGCTGACGGTGGCCGACCGGGTGGCGGCGGGGGCGGCCGAGCGGGCCATCGCCGGCCAGGTCGAGCAGGAGGTCGCCAAGCAGAACGTGCAGTCGGCCCCGCCCAAGGTCGACGTGGCCGGCTTCCCGTTCCTCACCCAGGTGTTGGCCGGGAAGTACCAACACATCTCCATCGTCCTGACCGACGTGACGGGCAACGTGCGGGGCGACGCGGTCGACGTGCCCCGGCTCGACGTGGACGCCCGCAACGTGAAGGCGTCGCTGGAGACCCTCCGCACCCGAAAGGGCGACGTGACCGCCGAGACCGTCGACGGTCGCGCCACCATCACCTACGACAGCCTGGCCAAGCTGCTCGACCGGCCGGGCCTGAAGCTGGGCGAGCAGAACGGCAAGCTGACGGTCACCGCGCCGGCGGACATCCTGGGGGTCAAGCTCACCGTCAACGGCACCGCCGACGTCACGGTCGTCAACGGGAAGGTCGCGCTGCGCTTCAATGACCTGACCGCCGAGGGCCTGCCGAACCTGCCGCTGGCCCGACGGATGCTGGCCAGCTACGCCAAGGGCATCTCGATCGACGTGCCGCTGCCGGAGTTGCCGTTCCAGCTCAACGTCCGAAAGGTGGAACCGAAGCCGGAGGGCCTGGTCGTCACCGCGGACGCGAAGAACGTGCCGATCAACTCCGCCGGGTGACGTCACCCCTGCTCACGGCCCGGCTGATGGCCGGGCCGTCGGCGTACCCGCGTCCCGGATGCTGGTCGGACCGGTGGCTTCCGGCGGAGCGGCTGGTAGTCTCCCTCCTCATGGGGACGCTCCTCACCAAACGGCGCGCGGTCGACCTGTGCCGCGTGGCCACCTGCCTGTGTCGCCCCGTCATCTGACGGCGGGGCTGTCCTCGGCCGCCTAGGCGGCCACCGGCACGCAGGGTCCGCGTACCCTCCGGTGTTCCCCTGATCGCCCGGCAGCGGCGCCGTCGCACGTACCCGTGATCCGTTCCTAGCTCTGGGTCCCGCGCGTGGTGCGACAATCATCAACTTCGATCTCCGCGCGCAGGCTCACCATCCATCCTCACCAGGGAGTGATCTGATGAGTCGCGACACCGCACTGGTCTCGGCCGAGTGGGCCGAGAAGAACATCGACGCCCCGGGCGTCGTCTTCGTCGAGGTCGACGAGGACACCTCGGCCTACGACACCGGCCACCTCGCCGGGGCGATCAAGCTCGACTGGAAGACCGACCTGCAGGACCCGGTCCGCCGGGACTTCGTCAACAAGGCCCAGTTCGAGGCGCTGCTCTCCGAGCGGGGCATCGCCAACGACGACACCGTCATCCTCTACGGCGGCAACAACAACTGGTTCGCCGCGTACGCGTACTGGTACTTCAAGCTCTACGGCCACCGGGACGTGAAGCTGCTCGACGGCGGCCGCAAGAAGTGGGAGCTGGACGCCCGCCCGCTGGTCAAGGACGCGGTGACCCGCCCGGCGACCCAGTACGTCGCGCAGGAGCCGGACACCTCCATCCGGGCCTTCCGCGACGAGGTGGTCGCCGCCATCGGCAGCAAGAACCTGGTCGACGTGCGCAGCCCCGACGAGTACGCCGGCCGGCTGCTCGCCCCCGCCCACCTGCCGCAGGAGCAGGCCCAGCGGGCCGGCCACGTGCCGACCGCGATCAGCGTCCCGTGGTCCAAGGCGGCCAACGAGGACGGCACCTTCAAGTCCGACGACGAGCTGCGCAAGATCTACGGCGACGCCGGGTTGGACGACAGCAAGGAGACCATCGCGTACTGCCGGATCGGCGAGCGCTCCTCGCACACCTGGTTCGTCCTGCAGGAGCTGCTCGGCCACCGGAACGTGAAGAACTACGACGGATCCTGGACCGAGTACGGCTCGCTGGTCGGTGTGCCGGTGGCGCTCGGTGACGAGCCTGGGGAGGCGTGATCACCATGACTGCTCCTACCGCAGCAACGGCTGCCACCGCCGCCGGTTGCGCCGCTCCGGACCAGGCCGCCCCGCTGCCGGCCAGCCTGGACCTGGAGAAGGAGACCGTGATCACCGGGCTGGTCCGGGCCGAGTCCGGTGAGG
>NZ_JAPDPH010000418.1 GCF_026013475.1 Micromonospora yasonensis
CGGGCACTCCGGAGCGGGCAAGACCACACTGGTCGAGGCGCTGCTCGCGGCCAGCGGCACGATCAGCCGGGCCGGCAGCGTCACCGACGGCACCACCGTCTGCGACCACGATCCCGCCGCCGTACGCCAGCAGCGCTCGGTCAGCCTGGCGTGTGCCCCGCTGCTGCACCGCGACGTCAAGGTCAACCTCCTGGACACCCCCGGATACGGCGACTTCGTCGGCGAGTTGCGGGCCGGGCTGCGCGCCGCCGACGCGGCGCTGTTCGTGGTCTCCGCCGCCGACGGCATGGACGCCGCCACCGCCGCGCTCTGGGAGGAGTGCGCCGCGGTGGACATGCCGCGCGCCGTCGCGGTGGCCCGGCTGGACCACCCGCGCGCCGACTTCGACGAGGCGGTGGCGCTCTGCCAGCGGGTCTTCGGCGACAACGTGCTCCCGCTCTACCTGCCGATGCTCGGCGACGACGGCGAGTCGGTGGCCGGCCTGATGGGGCTGATCACCCGGCGCGTCTTCGACTACTCGGAGGGGCTGCCGCCCGCCGTGCGCGAGCCCGACCCGGAGCACCTGCCGGCGATCCAGGAGTCCCGCAACGAGCTCATCGAGGGGATCATCGCGGAGAGCGAGGACGAGACCCTGATGGACCGCTACCTCGGCGGCGAGGAGATCGACACCGAGGTGCTCATCACCGACCTGGAGAAGGCGGTCGCTCGCGGCCACTTCTACCCCGTGGTGCCGGTCTGCGCGGAGACCGGGGTCGGCCTGGACGCGCTGCTGGACGGCTTGGTGGCCGCGTTCCCGTCACCGCTGGAGCACGACCTGCCGGCGGTCACCGGGGTGGACGGCTCGCCCCGGCCCCCGCTGGCCTGCGACCCGGACGGCCCACTGGTCGCCGAGGTGGTCAAGACGACCGTGGACCGGCACGTCGGCCGGGTCTCCCTGGTCCGGGTCTTCTCCGGCACGCTCCGCCCGGACCAGCAGATCCACGTGTCCGGGCACGGGATGGCCGAGCGCGGCCACCCCGACCACGACGCCGACGAGCGGGTCGGCCACATCTACAGCCCCCTCGGCGCGACGCTGCGCGAGGTGCCCGCCGCGGTGGCCGGGGACATCTGCGCGATCACCAAGTCGGGCAGCGCGGAGACCGGCGACACCATCTCCGCCAAGGACGAGCCGCTGCTCGTCGCCCCGTGGGAGATGCCGGAGCCGCTGCTGCCGGTGGCGATCGTGGCGAAGAGCCGGGCCGACGAGGACGCCCTCGCCCGCAACCTGGCCCGGCTGGTCGCCGGTGATCCGACGCTGCGGCTGGACCGCAACGCCGAGACCCACCAACTGGTGCTCTGGTGCATGGGCGAGGCGCACGCCGACGTGGTGCTGGACCGGCTGCGCGCCGGCGGCGTCGAACTGGAGACCGAGCCGGTCCGGGTGGCGCTGCGGGAGACGTTCACCGCCGCCGCCAAGGGGCACGGCCGGCACGTCAAGCAGTCCGGCGGCCACGGTCAGTACGCGGTCTGCGACATCGAGGTGCAGCCGCTGCCGCGCGGGTCCGGCTTCGAGTTCGTGGACAAGGTGGTCGGCGGGGCGGTCCCGCACAACTACATCCCATCCGTGGAGAAGGGCGTCCGAGCCCAGATGGAACGCGGTCTGGTCGCCGGCTGCCCGGTGGTGGACCTGCGGGTGACCCTGTTCGACGGCAAGGCGCACAGCGTCGACTCCTCTGACGCGGCGTTCCAGACCGCGGGCGCCCTGGCGCTGCGCGACGCCGCCGAGAAGGGCCAGCCGGCGCTGCTGGAACCGGTCGACGAGGTGACCATCCGGGTGCCCGACTCGTCGGTGGGCGCGGTGATGGGCGACCTCTCCGGCCGGCGCGGTCGGGTGCTCGGCACCGAGCCGGACCCGGACGCCGAGGGGCGCACCCTGGTCCGGGCCGAGGTGCCCGCCACCGAACTGCTCCGGTACGCCGTCGAGCTGCGCTCGATGACCGCCGGCACCGGCACCTTCCGCCGCGAGTTCGCCCGGTACGAGCCGATGCCCGCCCACCTGGCCGAACAGGTCCGCAAGGAAGCCACCACCCACTCCTGACCGCCTGATTCACGGAAATAGTGGTCTCCGCCGCGCGAGGGGCCACTATTTCCATGAATCAGCGCGGATCTTGGGGCGGGCAAGCGGCGGTGTGGGTGGGGTGTCA
>NZ_JAPDPH010000419.1 GCF_026013475.1 Micromonospora yasonensis
CCCCGCCGGTCGCGCCGGCGGCCCGCAGCAGGGCCAGCTCCCGGGTCCGCTGGGTCACCACGATCGTGAACGTGTTGGCGATGAGGAACGCCCCGACCAGCAGGGCGGCCGCGGCGAGCGCGAGCAGTGCCAGGTTCAGCCAGGAGACCTGGTCCTGGGCCGCCTGCGCGCCGGCCGCGGCCAGGTCCCGGGCGGCGACGACCTCGTAGTCGGGGCCGAGCGCCGCGCCGATCCGCTCGCGCAGCTCGTCGGGGGCAGTGCCGGGCGCGGCCACCACGGCCACCTCGGTCACGCCGGTGCCGAGGCCGAGCAGCCGCTGCGCGGTCGGCGGGGTCACCAGGGCCACCGTGCTGTTCGGCAGGCCGTCCCGGTCGCCGAAGCCGACCAGGCCCACCACCCGCAGCCGGGCGGCGGTCTCGCCCCGTACCGTGACGGTGTCACCGAGGTCGATCCGCCGCGACCGCGCGGTGTCGGCGTCGACCAGCACCTCGTCGTCGGCGGCCGGCGCCCGGCCGGCGCGCAGCGGGAAGGTGCCGACCGGCGGCGGCTCCCAGGAGGCGAGCACCGAGGCGCCGTGCGGCACGACTGCCTGCCCGTCCACCTCCAGCAGGCCCTGGCCACGCAGCAGCGGCCGGGCGGCCCGGACGCCGGGCAGCGCGGCGATCCGGGGCGCCAGGTCGGCGGGGAGGGGATCCCGGGCCACCTCGACGCCCATCGCCGAGTCGAAGGCGACGGCGTCCCGGACGGTCAGGTCGACCCCGGCGGTCGCGGTGCGGAAATGGGCGTCCAGCAGCCGGCGGGAGGTGTCGGTGAGGACCAGGCTGCCGGTGACGAAGGCGACGCCGAGCACCACGGCGAGCAGGGTCAACGCCAGCCGGGCCCGCCGGGCCAGGGTGGTACGCAGGGTGATCCGCCACATGTCAGCGGCCCTCCCCGCTCGTCGTGGCGGTCAGCCCCGCCATCCGGGACAGCACGGCCGGCACCGTCGGCGCGTCCAGCTCACCGGCGATCCGGCCGTCGGCGAGGAACACCACCCGGTCGGCGTACGCGGCGGCGTGCGGGTCGTGGGTGACCATCACGATGGTCTGCCCGAGGTCGTCGACGGCCCGCCGGAGCACGCCGAGCAGCGCCTCGGCGGCCCGCGAGTCGAGGTTCCCGGTCGGTTCGTCGGCGAAGACGATCTCCGGTTCGGTGATCAGCGCGCGGGCCACCGCGACCCGCTGCTGCTGGCCGCCGGAGAGTTCGGCCGGTCGGTGACGCAGCCGGTCGGCGAGACCCAGGGTGGTCACCAGGCGGTCCAGCCGCTGCGGGTCGGGCCGGCGGCCGGCGAGAGTCAGCGGCAGCAGGATGTTCTCCCGGGCGGTGAGGGTCGGCACCAGGTTGAAGCCCTGGAAGACGAAGCCGATCCGGTCCCGGCGCAGCAGGGTGAGCTCCCGCTCGCCGAGCCCGCCCAACTCGGTGTCGCCGAGCCGGATCTCGCCGGCGTCGACCCGGTCCAGCCCGGCCAACGCGTGCATCAGGGTGCTCTTGCCGGAGCCGGACGGGCCCATCACGGCGGTGAACCGGCCGGCCGGGATGTCGACGGTGGCGCCGTCGAGGGCGCGCACGGCGCTCTCCCCCCGGCCGTACGTGCGGACGACGTCCCGGGCCCGGGCGGCCACGGCGGTCGCCGGTGCGGGTGCGGTGCTGACGGTCATCGTGGATTCTCCGATCGGTTCGGCGGTCAGCGGGCGGGCCGGCGCGGTATGGCGCGCACGTCGGTGTCGGGACGGCGGCGGCGCAGCCGGCGGATCAGCGCGGCGTGCTCCAGGCGGACCAGGTCGGTGGTGAGGACGGGGTGCATGTCGACTCCCTCGGTCGGTTCGGCAGGTACGGCAGGAGCGTCACCGCCGGCGCTGTCCGGACCCTGGCCGTCCGCCGCCGACCGGCGGACAGCGGACGGACAGCGGGGCCGGGCAGGCTGCCGGGCATGGGGGAGCAGGAGAGGCCGACCACGGTGACCCTGCCGGCGGGGATCTGTCGGCGGTGCGTACGGGTGTTGAGCCGCCGGATCAGTGACGTGCCGGGCGTGCTGTCGCTGGAGTACGACGCGGACGCCGGGGTGCTGCGGATCGGCGGCGAGCCGGACCTGGCGGCGCCGAAAGTGGTCGACGCGATGTTGGC
>NZ_JAPDPH010000042.1 GCF_026013475.1 Micromonospora yasonensis
GTGCGGTCGGCGGGCGCGCCGGTTGACGGGCCGTGGCCGCGCGCCGCCGAGGCGGCCTGGCGGTTGGCGACGCCACTGGCCGCGCAGGCGGGCGGCTGGCTGGGGCTTCGGCTGGCCTCGCGGCTGCTGCCGGGCGCGGCGATGCTCACCGCCGCGGCCGGCGACTCGGCGGCCGCCGAGCGGTTGGCTGCCCGGGCCACCGCCTTCTACCGGCCGGCCCGCGCCCGCTGACCGGGGCGGGCCGGGCCGCGGCACGGGGGCCGGCCGCTGATCCACTCGGGCTGGCGCATCTCGGGCCTTCTGGCGGGCGGAACGCCGCGACATGCCGTATCTCGCGGCGCCCCGACCGGACCGCCGGCGCGACGCGCGGGGGTCAGAGCCAGCTGAACCAGGACTTGGGCAGCAGCGCGTAGCCGACGAAGGCGACCACGTCGAGCAGGGTGTGCGCGACGATCAGCGGGGCCACCCGCCGGGTACGCAGGTAGAAGAGGCTGAAGATCACGCCCATAACGGCGTTGCCGAGGAACGCGCCGAAGCCCTGGTAGAGGTGGTAGGAGCCGCGCAGCACGCCGCTGGTCCCGAGCACCGCGCCGAGCCGCCAGTTGAGCTGCCGCAGCCGGGTGACCAGGTAGCCGACCACGATCACCTCCTCCAGCACGGCGTTCTGCACGGCGGCGAGGATCAGCACCGGCACCGCCCACCAGAGGTGTGGCAGGGCGGCCGGGACCAGGGTGGCGTTGATGCCGAGCTGCGCCGCCGCCCAGAACAGGGCCAGCCCGGGCAGGCCGATGAGCGCGGCCAGGCCGGCACCCCGGGCCAGGTCCGATCCGGGCCGGGTCAGGTCCACCCCGAGCGCCCGCGCCGGGTCGCCGGGGTCCCGCGCCAGCAGGTGTACGGCGAGCAGCACCGGCAGCAGCGCGAAGCAGATCCCGAGGAGTTGGTACGTCAGGTCGAGGTACGGCCGGGCCGACACCGAGGTGTTCAGCGAGGCGGTCTGCTTCGACAGGCCACCGGTGGCGGTCAGCTTGGCGACCAGGGAGACCAGCGCGTACACGGCCGACTGGCCGAGGGAGAGGCCGAGCACCAGGAGCGTCTCGGTGCCCAGGGTCCGGCGGGACACCGGGCGGGTGAGCTCGTCAACCGTCACCGGACCACTGTGCCGCACGGCGACGCGCGTCGGCACTCAGATGAGCCGGTCGCACATTCTGTGCGACCGATGGGCACGCTCCGTGGACATTCTGTGAGGGCCGATCCGCCCGTCAGGAGAAGGAGCGTGCCCCGGTGGAGAACTTTGCCCGGCTGTTGAAGGAGAGCTGGACCCTGGTCGAGGAGGAGCGCGAGCGGCTGAGCGGCCACTTCTACGCCCGGCTGTTCCTCCTCGACCCCGAGCTGCGCAAACTCTTCCCGGTGCAGATGAACGGGCAGGGCGACCGGATCCTGGAGGCGATCGTCACCGCCACCCAGACGGTGGACGACCCGGAGAGCTTCGACGAGTACCTGCGGGCGCTGGGCCGGGACCACCGCAAGTACCACGTCGAGGCCGGCCACTACGAGACCATGGGCGTCGCCCTGCTGGACGCGCTGCGCAGCACCGCCGGGGACGGCTGGAACCTGGAGTACGACCAGGCGTGGCGGGAGGCGTACGCGAGCATCTGCGAGCGGATGCTCGCCGGCGCGGCGGCGGACGAGAACCCGCCGTTCTGGCATGCCGAAGTGCTCACCCACGAACGGTACGGCCCGGACACCGCCGTGCTGACCGTCCGCGCCCTGCAGCACCCGCTGACCTGGCAGGCCGGCCAGTACGTCAGCGTCGAGGCGCCCCGCTACCACCCGCGGGTGTGGCGGACGTACTCGGTGGCGAACGCCCCGAACGAGGACAACGTGCTGGAGTTCCACGTGCGTACGCCGGCCGAAACGGCAGGCTGGGTGTCCGGGGCGCTGGTCCGCCGGACGAAGCCGGGCGACCTGCTGCGGGTGGCCGCGCCGATGGGCTCGATGACGTTGGACCGGACGTCCACCCGGGACGTCCTCTGCGTGGCCGGCGGGGTCGGGCTGGCCCCGATCAAGGCGTTGGTGGAGGAGCTGACCCGGGTCAACCGGACCCGGTGGGTGCACGTCTTCTACGGCGCCCGCCGCCCGGAGGAGCTGTACGGCCTGCCGGGCCTGGAGGAGTTGGTGGCCGCGCACCCGTGGCTGTCGGTGACCCCGGCCTGCAGCGCGGACCCGGACTTCGACGGCGAGCAGGGGGACATCTCCGACGTGGTCACCCGGTACGGCCCGTGGACAACGCACGACTGCTACGTCTCCGGCTCGGCTCCGATGGTCCGGGCCGCCCTGCGCGCGCTCGCTGCCGACGACGTCCCGCCGGACAACATCCGGTACGACACCTTCGGCAGCCGCTAAGCCCTTTCTCCCCCCGAGTCGGGCCGCGTGCTCCTGCCCCCAGGGGCACGCGGCCCGGCCCCCGATCGCCGGTACGCGGGCCGGGCCGGCAACCGGCCCGCGTACCGGAATCACCGTTCAGTAGCGCCAGGGGTGGCCGGTGTCGCGGTACTCCTCGACCGGGACCAGCGGCACGCCGGGGGACATCCGGTCGACGTAGAGGTGCCCGTCCAGGTGGTCGATCTCGTGGGCCACCAGCCGGGCCATCGCGTACTCGAAGGACGTGATGACGCGGCTGCCGTCCCACAGGGCGTGCTCCACGTCGATCCGGAGCGGCCGGGGCACCAGGCCACGCTGGTCGAAGAACGAGAGGCAGCCCTCGTACTGCTCGTCGGTCTCGGCGGCGGCGTCGACCACCCGGGGGTTGAGCAGGACGACCGGCTCGGCGGCCCGGTCGGCGGGGCGGACCACGGCGGCGGCCCAGCCGAGCCCGAGTTGCGGTGCGGCGATGCCGACGCCCTTGCTGAACGGGTGCAGCTCGTCGAGGCGGACCAGGGTGGCGGAGAGCCGGTCGACGACCTCCCGGGCAAGGTGTTCCTCGCGGGGCAGGTCGAGCTGGCGGGCGGGCCGGCGGAGCAGGTCGTCGCCGCGCTGCACGATGCCGATGCCGCGCATCCGGTCGCTCGCCTGCACCCGCACGCCCGGCCCGGGACCGTCCGGCTCGGTGTCCGGCGGCAGGCCGCGGAACCGCCACTGCAGCCGGTAGCGAGCGTTCAGCGGTGGGTCGTCGGTGGCCCAGTCGAAGATCGCCCGGTCGCCCTGGTCACGCCGCTGGATCGGGGTACGCAGCGGCCCCTCCTCCGAGGAGAGGGACGTCTCGGCCCCCCATACCTTCGGGTCGAGGTCGGTGGGGAGGTCGAGCCGGACGGCGAGCTGCCGGGTGGGCAGGCGTACGGCGCGCTGGAACCACGGGCCCCACTTGTCCCGGCCGACCCGGTACGCGTACTCGATGGTGGCCCGGTCGCCGGGATAGAGCGGGAAGCGGCCCTCGGCGTTCTCGAAGAGCAGCCAGATCTCCTTGAACGCGTCCCGGTCGTGCTTGGCCCGCCAGTGCATCAACTCGCGCGTGCCCCCGTCGTCCCGGTACGCCGCCAGTTGCAGCTCGGCGAAGGTGAGCGGGTGCTCCCGGTGGTGCCGGTTGGAGCGGCCCGGGTCGTTGGGATAGCGGTCCACGGCGACCCGGACCAGGTAGCGGGTGACCGGGTCGGTGCCGGCGTTGTACAGCTCGCGCCGGATGACGCAGTGGTAGGCCTCGTCGGCGTAGGTGAGGGTGGCGGACTCCCGCTCGACCACCAGGCCGGTGCCGGGCGGCAACCACTGGCCGGGCACGGGCGGCTCCCGGTGGTTGCCGCCGGAGCGGCCGTGCCGGAGTTCGTCGTACTCGCGGAAGCGCTGCCAGATCGCCCCGCTGGCCTCCAGGACCGCCTCGGCCCGGCGGGCGAAGTCCTCGGTGGGCCGGTGCCGGCGCCCCTCCACGTGGCTGACGTACGACGGGTCGAAACCCATCAGGATCGCCAACTGCTTCTTGGTCAGCCCTCGGTCGGTGCGGTGCCGGGCGAGTTCGGCCGCGAACGAGTCGGCGGCACGCTCGATGGGTGAAGTCGACATCGGCTTCCTCGTACGCGGGAGCACCATTTTCACGTTCCGTGGCCGAGCGTGTACGGAAACTGCCTCGTATTCGACACTCACCTTGACAATTCAGCGGTAAGCATCGATGCTTGCGCCGCTCGCCGACCCACTCGGCGGCGTTTCCCGCCCACCCGGCCGGGTAGTACGCGGCACGCGGCAACGGGCCGCCGGAGTGACCGGGACCTCACCCCACCATCCCCCGCACGACTTCCCCCGACCAGACAGCTGTGGTTAGGCTAGCCTTAGTTCGGGCCGACGGCAGGCGCCGACCGGTGGGGACCATCAGACAGGGGACGGGACAAGGTGACTGCGGTGATGCCGAGGCGCGACGTCGTCGCCGCGCCGCTCGCCCCGGTGACCGCCACCCTGCGCGCCATGTTCGGCACCGACGACGTGCCGGGGCTCGCCCCCGGCCTGCTGGTCACCACCGACGAGGCCCACTGGTCCCCGGCGGCCCGGCTGATCGACGGCACCCTGCTGCCCGAGTTCCTCCGCGCGGCGACCCGGCGCTTCGGCGGCACGCCGCATGCCTGCGCCGCACTGGCCTGGAAGTCGTACAGCTACTGGACCGCGCTGCCGGTGGTGCTCGGCTGGGCCTCGGCCCGGCGGGTGCCGCTGCTCGACCCGGCCGACGTCCTGGTCCACTTCGAGGACCACCACCAGCTGCTCACCCTGGGCCTGCGCAGCTCGACCACGGTCGCCGTGCTGCCCGGCGACCCGCTGGCGCTCGCCGGCCACCCGGACGTCCGGGTGGTCGCCGACGAGGCGGCGCTGCTCGGCGCGCTGCGCGCCACGCTGCTCGACGCCCACTTCGCGCCGCTGATCGCGGCCATCCAGACCGAGGTCCGGCTCGGCACGCGTACGCTGCTCGGCTCGGTCGCCTCGGGAATCTCGCACGGCATCCTGCGCGCCTCGGACGCCCTGCCCGGCTCTGCCGCCGAGACGATCGGGACGTTGCTCGACACGCTTGAGCTCGGCGATCTGGTGGAGCTGGTGCCCGGCCCGGCCGGGGAGCCGACCGTGCAGCGGCGGACCTGCTGCCTGGCCTTCACCCTGCCGCGACCGAAGATCTGCCAGGGCTGCTGCCTCCGCCCGTCCTGAGCGTCCCGCCCCTCAACCCCCCGGTCACCCCACCAGCGGGCGCACGTCCCAGAGCCACACGTCGCCCGTGAACGTCGGTTCGATGCCGGTCAGCGCGGTCATCCCCCGGCCCAGCGCATCGGCCTGTCGCAGCCGGGGGTCGAGGATCACCGCGCCGGCCCGCCAGTAACGCAGGTCGTCGACCGCGTCCACCCGGTCCTGCGGGGTGATCGGCGGCACCCCACCGGTGGTCCGAATCTTGGTGAAGAAATCGCTGGTGGGTCGGGGTGGGGCGGTGAAGAGCGCCACCCGCCCCTTTCCGGGCCGGGTGTCCGGATAGAGGAAGTAGCCCCGGGCCAGCGGCAGGTCCAGTCGGGTCTGCGCGGACCAGCGCAGCGGATCGGGGTACGTGGTGTCGGGCAGCGGCAGGGTGACGATGCTGTGCCCGCCGGCCACGTACGGCCGGTAGGCCCCGGAGGTGACGAAGGCCGGGATCGGGTCGAGGCGCACCGCGGGCAGCGGGGTGGGCAGGATCGGCAGCAGCGCCATGGTCAGCACGGTGCCGGTGGCGAACCAGAGCTGCGAGCGGGCCGCCGGATGCCGCCGGACCAGTCCCCGGACGTGCTCCGCGCCGAGCGCGAGCAGGATCCCGATGATCGGGGTGAGCGCCAGTGACCAGCGGGTGGGCACCACCGAGTGCAGGACCGGCAGGCCCTCCAGCACGGCCCACGGTGCGGGGATGCCGGTGTCCTGCCCGTCGAAACGGATCTCCCGGCCGAGCGAGAAGACGGCGAAGATCAGCCCGACCCCGGCCAGGGCGAGCACCACCACGTTCCGCCGCAGCCACCAGACCAGCGCCACCACCAGGACGGCGAGCGGCCAGCCGAAGAAGGCGTTCTCCTCGGTGGCGTTCTTGGCCAGCCATCTGCTGCCCCGGGCGTCCCCGGCGAGCGACTCCCGGGACCAGGCGACGAACGAGGCGAGGTCGGTGCGGTAGCCCCGGATCAGCCGGGACAGCCCCTGGTACGCGCCTGGTCCGAAGAGTTGCACGTACAGCGGGTAGGCCAGCACCACCCCGGAGAGGACGGCGGCCACCGCGAGCCCGGCGCAGAAGGGCCGGGCCACCCGGCGCAGCGCGGGCCGGGCGACGGCGAGCACGACCACCACCACGCCCAGCCCGATCGCCGTCATCAGCAGGATCTCCAGATTGAGGAAGGCCTGCCAGACGATCATCAGGCCGAGCAGTACGCCGTTGCGCAGCCAACGGCCCGGCTCGGCCAGGCGCAGGGTCCGCCAGACGATCAACGGCACCACGAACTGGCTGACGATGTTGGGGTGGGCGTTGGCGTGCGAGACCATCGCCGGCGCGAAAGCGCAGAAGCCGGCGCCGAGCCAGGCCGGTGCCCGAGCGCCGATCAGCACTCGGGAAAGGACGAAGTACCAGGCGATGCCGGTGGCGGCCATGCCGAGGGTGAGAAAGACCAGAAATGCCCACCGCGGCCCGAACAATACGGTGATCGGCGTCATTGGTAGCGAAATGGATAATACGGACGTATTCGCCATCAGGTTCACACCGTCCGGCACATTCATCCGGTCCGTGGTGAACGGATAGGCGAATTGCGTAACTACTCGCGCACCGTGCGCCATCATCCACTCGAACTGCGCCTGGTCGGAGCGGTTGTCCCGCACCCCGGCCGCGGGGCTCGCCCAGAAGCGCGCGGTGACCAAGAATGCGAGCAGCACGAAGCTGAGCACGGCAGCGAGGTCGATCCACCGCCCACGCGCCGGCCGCTCGCCCTCGTCGGGCGCACTCTCGGCGGCACCACCGTCGGCGGCGTCCGATTGAGGAGTAGTCATGACAATTCAGAGCGTAGTCAGGGTATGGCAGGGCCGTGACATGTTTCTGGGTACTGGCGTACTATGTGCCGGGTTCGCCAACCGCCGATCACGTGCCCTCTCCCGACCGCAATTCGGCCACCCCCGGTGCCCCGATTTTCCCCTCAGCCATCCAGATGGTTGACTCTGTCGGTCCAGGCGCGGGTCAGTCATATCGTGAGGAATCGACGCATGGCAGAAATCACTGGGGATCAGCGCGTCCAGTCGGAGGTGCTCGAAGGGCTGGCGACGGCGGTCAACCACCGCAGGTGGTTCGTCGAGCTGGCCGTGCCCTACCTCGGTGACAATCCCATCGAGATCGGCAGCGGCCTCGGGGACTACGCCCTGGAGTGGTCCGAGCACCTGCCCCGGATCACTGCGACCGAGGCCGACCCCGACCGGCTGGTCCGGCTCAAGGAGCGGCTGGCCGACCGCCCCACCATCGAGGTCCGGCAGATGCTGCTCCCGCACTCCGAGCGCGGCGACTACAGCGCGGCCGTGTCGTACAACGTGCTGGAGCACATCGAGGACCACGTGGGCGCGCTGCGCAGCATGCGCGAGCTGGTCCGGCCCGGCGGCGCCGTGATCATCATCGTGCCGGCGTTCCAGTTCGCGATGAGCCCGGCCGACATCGCCACCGGCCACGTCCGGCGCTACACGAAGAAGACGCTGGCCGCGGCGATGACCGAGGCCGGGCTCACCGTTGAGAAGATCCACTACGCGAACGCGCTGGGCCTGATCGGCTACTTCATGGCCACCAAGGTCTTCCGGCTGATGCCGAAGGAGGGCCCGATGGTGAAGATCTACGACACCCTGGTCCTGCCCGCCACCAAGGCGGCCGAGCAGGCCGTACGCCCGCCGTTCGGCCAGTCCGTCTTCGCGGTCGCCCGCGTCCCGGCCTGAGGTGTAAGGAGGGGCCCCTTGTTAACAGACGTCTGTTAACAAGGGGCCCCTCCTTACCTCCGGTCAGTCCTTGATCTGGTACGTCGGGCGGATCACCGCCCGGGCCAGGGTGTGGAACGCCAGGTTGAAGCCGACGAAGGCGGGGCTCGCCTCCTTGCCGACGTCGAGGCGGTCCACGTCGACCGCGTGCACCGCGAAGACGTACCGGTGCGGGCGGTCGCCGGGCGGCGGGGCGGCACCGCCATAGCCGGTGTCGCCGTAGTCGTTGCGGATGCTGAACGCACCGCCCAGGTCGCTCTCCTTCACCCCGGTCGGCAGCTCGGTCACCGAGGCGGGCACGTTCACCAGCACCCAGTGCCAGAAGCCGCTGCCGGTCGGGGCGTCCGGGTCGAAGCAGGTGACCACGAAGCTCTTGGTCTCCTCCGGGAAGCCCGACCAGGACAGCTGCGGGGAGACGTTCTCGCCGCCGGTGCTGCCGTGCGCGTACCGTGCGTCCATCGGCTCGCCGTTGTGCACGTCATCACTGGTCAGCGTGAACGACGCCACCGTCGGCAGCAGCTCGTACGGGTCCGGGGCGATCGGTCGTTCCAGGGTCATCGAAACGGTCCTTCCGGGTGCGCGCGAATTCCTGCGCACCTTCATACCCCTTCCACGCCCCGGAACGAACCGAAAGCGCGTCGTGTCCGAACGTGACGACCCGTGCGTGCACGTGAAAACGTGACCTACTCTCCAGGGCAGCGACGCCCGGCCCCGTGCGGCGTGGGGCTGGTGACGGCCAGGGAGGCGGCGACATGTCCAGCGCGCAGTTGTACGACACCATCGGAGCCACTTACACCGTGACGCGGCGCACCGAGCCGCGGATCGCCGCAAGGGTCTGGGCTGCGCTCGGCGATGCGCGGACGGTATTGAATGTCGGGGCTGGTACCGGCTCCTACGAGCCCGCCGACCGTGACGTCACCGCGGTGGAACCGTCGGCGCTCATGCGTGCGCAGCGCCCCGCAGGCACAGCACCGTGCGTGGCTGCCGCTGCGGAGAGCCTTCCGTTCGAGGACCAGTCCTTCGACGCAGCGATGGCTTTTGCCACCATCCATCACTGGCAGGACCCGATCGCCGGCCTGCGCGAGCTGCGGCGCGTTGCTCGCCGCGTGGTGGTGTTCACGCACGACACCAGTGACACCGGATGGCTTCGTCGATTCTGGCTCACTCGCGACTACCTTCCTGAAGTCGCGGACCTCCTTGTCGGCCGGCCTTCGCTGACCGAGCTGGCCGGCGCGATCGGAGCCCGCGTGGAGCCGGTGCTCATCCCGTGGGACTGCGTTGACGGCTTCTTCGAGGCCTACTGGCGCCGGCCCGAGGCATACCTGAACGAGAACGTCCGTCGCGGGGTATCGGTCTGGGCCAGAGTCGGGCCGGACGCCGAGCAGAGGGCCGTGCACAGCCTTCGTGCCGACCTCGCCTCAGGTCGGTGGGCAGAACGCAACCGTGACCTCGTCGATCTCGACGCGGCAGAGCTCGGCCTTCGCCTGCTTATCGCCTGAACCGGCGGTCCAGGCCCCACTGCGCTGGTCAGGGGGCGTTTTTGCTGATCAAGTGGCGGAGGGTGTGGGATTCGAACCCACGAGGACATCGCTGCCCTACCGGTTTTCAAGACCAGCGCCATCGGCCACTAGGCGAACCCTCCCGGACACGTCCCCGAGAGGTACGCGACCGTGCATAGTCTGCCACGGACCGCACACCGGCCAACCCGGCGTCCCACCCCCATTGACAGAATGGGCCGGTGTGGGAGACCCCGGGAGTGGTGCTGATCAGCGGAATCATGGCGGCGGGCAAGTCCACAGTGGCCCAGTCGCTGGCCAGCCGGCTGACCCGGTCGGTGCACCTGCGCGGTGACGTGTTCCGCCGGATGATCGTCGGTGGGCGGGCCGAGATGGGAGCACAGCTCTCCCCGGAGGCGTGGCGGCAACTCCGGCTCCGCTACGACCTGGCCGCCGCGGCGGCGGACCGTTACGCCGCCGAGGGCTTCACCGTCGTGCTCCAGGACGTGGTGCTCGGCGCCGCCCTGCCGGCCATGGTCGAGCGGATCCGGCACCGGCCGCTGGCGGTGGTGGTGCTCGCCCCGCGCGCGGAGGTGGTCGCCGCTCGCGAGCGCGGCCGGCTCAAGCAGGGGTACGGCGACTGGCCGGTCGCCGACCTGGACGCCGAGTTCCGGGCGGACACTCCCCGGATCGGGCTCTGGCTGGACACCTCGGCGCACACGCCGGACGAGACGGTGGACGAGATCCTGGCCCGGGCGTGGACGGAGGGCCGGATCGGGTAAGACTGGGCCATGCACGCGATGACGATTCCGAAACCCGGTGGACCCGAGGCCCTCGTCTGGTCACAGGTGCCCGACCCGGAGCCCGGCCCCGGCGAGGTGGTCGTCGAGGTGCAGGCCAGTGCGGTGAACCGGGCCGACCTGCTGCAACGGCAGGGACACTATCCGCCGCCGCCGGGCGCGCCCGCGTACCCGGGGCTGGAGTGCTCCGGGGTGATCGCCGCGCTCGGGCCGGACGTGGCCGGCTGGGCCGTCGGTGACGAGGTCTGCGCGCTGCTGGCCGGCGGCGGGTACGCCGAGCGGGTGGCCGTGCCGGCCGGGCAACTGCTGCCGGTGCCGGCGGGCGTCGACCTGGTGGACGCCGCGGCGCTGCCGGAGGTGGCCTGCACGGTCTGGTCGAACGTGGTCCAGCTCGCCCGGCTGGCGAAGGGCGAGACCCTGCTGGTGCACGGTGGCGGCAGCGGCATCGGCACGTTCGCCATCCAGCTCGGCGTGGCGCTCGGCGCGACCGTGGTGGTGACCGCGCGGGCGGCGAAGCACGCCCGGCTGCGCGAGCTGGGTGCCGCGCACACCATCGACTACCGGGAGCAGGACTTCGTCGAGGAGGTTCGCCGGTTCACCGACGGCCGGGGCGCGGAGGTGATCCTCGACATCATGGGCGCCGCGTACCTGCCCCGGAACGTGGCGGCGCTGGCCACCGGTGGCCGGCTGGTGGTGATCGGCATGCAGGGCGGCCGAAAGGGCGAGCTGGACCTGGGCGTGCTGCTGGCGAAGCGGGCCTCGGTCCACGCGACGGCGCTGCGCTCCCGCCCGCTGACCGAGAAGGCGGAGATCGTCCGGGGCGTACGCGAGCAGGTGTGGCCGCTGGTCGAGGCGGGGACAGTACGGCCGATCGTGCACGCGCGGGCCAAGATGGCCGACGCCGCCGACGCGCACCGCCTGGTGGAGACGAGCGACCACGTGGGCAAGGTGCTGCTGGTCCACTGACCGGTCAGGCCGCTTCGCCATCCGGCTCGACGGGGCCGGGCAGCACCAGCCGGGCACCCGGCCCCTCGGCGGCCAGCGAGTCGCCCGGGTTGTAGAGGGTGCAGCGCTGCAACGACAGGCAGCCGCAGCCGATGCAGCCGTCCAGGTCGTCGCGGAGCTTGCCGAGCAGCCGGATCTTCTCGTCCAGCCGGTCCCGCCAGGACCGGGACAGCGCGGCCCAGTCGTCCGGGGTGGGCGTACGCGAGGACGGCAGCGAGTCCAGCGCCTCCTTGATCTCCTCCAGCGAGACGCCGACCTGCTGGGAGATCCGGACGAACGCCACCCGGCGCAGCTCGGCGCGGGCGTACCGGCGCTGGTTGCCGCCGGTGCGCTCGGCCCGGATCAGCCCCAGCCGCTCGTAGTAGCGCAGCGCGGAGGGGGCCACGCCGCTGCGCGCGGAGAGCTGGCCGATGGTCAGGGTTGCTTCGTGCATCACAGGGCCTTGAGTTGAAGTGCACTTCAACTCCGAGGCTATCCGCATGACGACGACGACCGCCACCGACCCCGCCCTCCTGGCGGCACTGCTGGACCGGGTACGCGCCGACCGCGACTTCGGCCCGAACGTCTACTCGACCCTGGACGTGCTCCAGGTGCTCTACGACCGGGTGCTCCGGATCACCCCGGAGACCGTCGACGACCCGGACCGGGACCGGTTCCTGCTCTCCAAGGGGCACGCGGTCGCCGGCTACTACGCGTTGCTCGCCGCGAAGGGTTTCGTGCCGGTGGCGTGGCTGGACGACCAGGGCGGCCCGGACAGCCGCCTCGGCGACCATCCGGACCGGCTGCTGGTGCCGGGGGTGGAGATCGGATCCGGGTCGCTGGGACACGGCCTCGGGCTGGGCGTGGGCACGGCGCTCGGCCTACGCGCCCAGGGCCGGACGGACCCCCGGGTGTACGTGCTGCTCGGCGACGCCGAGCTGGACGAGGGTTCCAACCACGAGGCGATCGCGTACGCGGGGGCGACCGGGCTGGCCAACCTCACCGCGATCGTGCTGGACAACCACTCGGCGAGTCACGGCTGGCCGGGCGGCGCCGCCGGCCGGTTCACCGTCAACGGCTGGACCGCGGCCACCGTGGACGGCCGCGATCACGCCGCCCTGCACGCCGCCCTCACCGGGCACGACCACCACCGGCCGCACGTCGTCGTCGCGGTCGTCACCGACAACGGGGAGTGAGCATGCGCGACACCTTCGTGGCCACCGCCACCGAGTTCCTGGACGACCCGCGGACCGCCGTGGTGCTGGCCGACATCTCCGCCGCCGCGTTCGCCCCGGCCGCCGCGCGGCACCCCGACCGGGTGCTCAACGTCGGCATCCGGGAGCAGCTCATGGTGGGCGTGGCCGGCGGGCTGGCGCTGACCGGGCTGCGGCCCATCGTGCACAGCTACGCGCCCTTCCTGGTGGAGCGGGCCTACGAGCAGATCAAGCTGGATCTCGACCACCAGGGGGTCGGGGCGGTGCTGGTCAGCGTCGGCGCGTCGTACGACCGGGCGGCGGCGGGACGGACCCACCTCGGGCCGGCCGACGTGGCGCTGATCGACACGCTGCACGGCTGGACGGTGCACGTGCCGGGTCACCGGGACGAGGTGCCGGGGGTGCTGCGCGACGTGGTGTGCGGCCGACGGGACTCGGCGTACGTGCGGCTCTCCACCCAGAGCAACGGGACCGCGTACCCGGACGCGGGTGACCTGCGGGTGGTACGGGACGCCGGGCCGGGCGCGCCGCTGCTGGTGGCGGTCGGGCCGGTGCTGGACCGGGCGCTCGCCGCGGTCGGCGACCGGCCGGTCACCGTGGCGTACACCCATCGGCCACGGCCGTTCGACACCGCCGGGCTGCGGGCCCTCGCGGGCACCGAGGTGATCCTGGTCGAGCCGTACCTGGCGGGCACCTCGGCCCGGGTGGTCGGCGCGGCGCTGGCCGACCGGCCGCACCGGCTGCTCACCCTCGGCGTGGACCGTACGGAGCTGCGCCGCTACGGCTCGGCGGAGGACCACGACCGCTGGCACGGCCTGGACGCCGCCGGATTGCGCCGCTCGGTCGACGCGTTCCTGTCGCCGGCGGGCTGAGTCGGGAGGGGCGGCGTCAGCCGGTGACGGGCCGGCGCCGGGCGCGCTCGCGGGCCAGGATCCAGACCGCCTCGACGCCGTCCTTCCAGGTGATCTTCTTGCCCTCTTCGCGGTTCCGGGCGCGGTAGCTGATCGGGACCTCGTACGGGCGGATTCGCCGGCGCAGCAGCTTGCCGGTGACCTCGGCCTCCATGCCGAACCCGCGGGACCGGATGTCGAGCGAGCGGTACAGCTCCAGCGGCATCAGCTTGAAGCAGGTCTCCAGGTCGCCGATGTAGGAGTTGTAGAGGACGTTAGCCACGGTCGTGACGCCCTTGTTGCCCATCACGTACCAGAAGCTGTAGGCGCTGTGGCTGCCGAAGGTCCGATTGCCGTAGACCACTTTGGCCCGCCCGTCGAGCACGGGCTCCAGCAGCTTCGGGATGTCCTGCGGGTCGTACTCGAGGTCGGCGTCGAGGATGACCATGTACTCACCCTCGGCGTTGTCGACCGCGGTCTTGATGGCCGCGCCCTTGCCCGCGTTGCGCTGGTGGGTGACGACCCGCAGCCGCTGGTCGTCGACCCGGTCGAGCACCTCGGCGGTGCCGTCGCGGCTGCCGTCGTCGACCACGACGAGTTCGATCTCGCACGGGTAGTCCACCGCCAATGCCTGCTTCAAGGCATCCGCTATGCGTTCTTCCTCGTTGTAGACCGGCATGAGGATCGAGAGCTTCACGGGTTCTCCACGGTGGCGAAAGCAAGTCGGCCCTAGCGTAACCTGGCTGATCCCCGCCTCGGTGAGTGCAGCGCCCGGAGGTTTGTCAAGGTCCTGCGGAGAGCGGACTCGAACGGGGACGGCCGCCCTTCGGAGCGGCCGCCCCGCATCCGTTCACCGCTGCTTGAACGGGACCACGATCAGCCGGGCCACGCCGCCGTCGCCGTCTTTCGCACCGGCCACGCCGACCGTCGTACCGACCTTGATGTCGCTGGACCGCACGGTGTGCCGACGCTCGACCACCCGCAGCTTCTCGTCGAACGTCCAGGTCATGGTGAAGCCGTCGGAGCACTTGACGGTCATCGACCGGCCGTCGATGGCGGTCACCTGGCCGCGCTGCACGGCGATGGTCCTCGTGCCGCCGTCCTTGGCCTGCACCACGACCTCGCCGTGCAGGATGTTCTGCCGCAGCAGCACCCGGGCCCGGTGCCGCTTGCGCCACTCCTGCCCCTTCTCACCGCGCTTGTCCTGCGGTCCGGCCTGCTCACCGGCGGAGGCCGAGGGGGCCGGGGCGGCGACCGGATCCACGTCCAGGTCGGCGGCGTCGAAGCCCATCGCGGCGAGCGCCTGCCCGTCCGCGCCCATGGCCGCGGCCACCTCGACCGCGGTCTCCTTCGCCGTCTCCTGCGCGACCTGGGCGGGGCCGCAACCGGCGAGGCCGAGCGCGGCCGCCGCGAAGAGCGCGGTGACGCCGGTGACGATTCCCTGACGTGCCATCGGTTGTCCTCTCTCGTCCGTGGTGACCCCAGCGTGCACCACGCAGGCGGGGGAAGGGGTCAGGCCGATGTTCGGATCAGGTAAGGATCGGCGGGCAGCCGGACGGTGAAGGCCGCCCCGCCCTCCGTGGCGTGCCCGGCGGTGATCACGCCACCGAGCCGGCGGACCAGCCCGGCCGCCAACGCCAGGCCCAGCCCGCTGCCCACTTTGCGCACCCCGCGGTACCGCTGGTGCAGCGCGCCGCGCTCGAACACCACCGCCAGGTCGTCGTCGGTGAAGCCGGGTCCACCGTCGCGGACCTCCACCACGCCGCCGGCGGCCGGGTCCGCGCCGGCCGGCCGGACCGCGAGCACCACCGGCGCCCCCGGGGGTACGACCCGCAGCGCGTTCTCCAGCAGCCCGTCCACCACCTGCCGGATCCGCCCCGGATCGGTGTACGCGGGCACCGGCCCGCCCGGCGTCTCCACCCGGAACGGCACGCCGACCGCCGCGCACCGGTCGGACCAGGTCCGTTCCGCGTCGGCGGCGAGCCGGGTCAGGTCGACCGGTCCCGGCTCCAGCGGGAAGTCTGCTGCCTCCAGCCGGGCCAGCGCCAGCAGGTCGCTGACCAGCCGGTCCAGGTGCTCGGCCTCGGCCAGCATGGTCCGGCCGGTGTCCGGCACCCCGTCCGCGTCGATCACCCCGTCGGCCAGCGCCTCGGCGTAGCCGCGGATGGCGGTGAGCGGGGTGCGCAGCTCGTGCGACACGGAGAGCAGGAACTCCCGCTGCCGCCCCTCGCTGGTGGCCAGCGCGGCGGCCAGCCCGTTGAGCGCGTGCGCCAGGTCGGCCACCTCGTCGGGCGGCTCGACCGGCACCCGGACCGCCCGGTCCCCGGCGCGCAACCGGGCGGCGGCGGTGGCGGCGACCCGGATCGGCCGGGCCAGCCGGCGGGCCAGCAGCAGGCCGGCGCCCACCCCGGCGGCGAGCCCGGCGAGCAGCGGCACCCAGAGGCTGAGCAGCACCTGCCGCCAGGGGCCGCTGGTGGTGGTCCGGGTCAGCACCACGCCGTCGCCGCCGGCGAGCGCCCGCCCCTCGACCAGGGCCCGGTGCCCGTCGACCAGCCGGCGGCCGGAGACGTTCCCGCCGGCCGCGACCCGGCTCACCAGCTGGCGGGGCAGGCCCGGACGGTCCACCTGCCCGGCCCGGATCAGGTAGACGTCGATGTCCTGCTGGCGGAGCTGGCGGATCAGCCGCTCCCCGGCGCTGTCCCGCTGGCGTACCGCGCGGACGCGGAGCACGTCGGCGGCGAGGCGGGCCTGGGCGGCCAGCGCCGCCTGGTCCCGCCGCTCCGCGCCGCGTACCGCCAGGGGGACCGCGACCAGCGCGGTGACCAGCACCGACACCAGGGCGACCGCGCAGGTGACCAGCACCGCGCGGACGGTCAGGGTGTGCGCGAAGCGCCGGCGGGGCGGCGCCGGGGCGGGGCGCGGTCCGATCACCGGCAACGCGACGGTGGGCTGGTGGGCGGGCTCAGGCATCGGCTGCGTACCCGACGCCACGGTGGGTGCGGATCACGCTGGCCGGGCCGAGCTTGGCCCGGACCTGCGCGACGTGCACGTCCACGGTCCGGGTGCCGGCGTGTGCCGCGTACCCCCAGACGCCGGCGAGCAACTCCTCTCGGGTGAAGACCCGGCCGGGCCGGGCCATCAGGTGGGCGAGCAGGTCGAACTCGGTGGAGGTGAGCTGGACCGGGGTGCCGGCGGCGGTCACCGTCCGGCGGGCCGGGTCGAGGGTGACCGGGCCGACCACCCGAGGCTGCTCGGCGCCCGCCGGCGCGCCAGCGGTGCGGCGCAGCACCGCCCGGACCCGGGCGACGAGTTCGCGCGGGCTGAACGGCTTGGTCACGTAGTCGTCGGCGCCCAGTTCCAGGCCGACGATCCGGTCGACCTCGTCGTCCCGGGCGGTGAGGAAGATGACCGGGGTCCAGTCGCCGGCCTCGCGCAGCTTGCGGCAGATCTCGGTGCCGGCCAGGCCGGGCAGTGCGATGTCGAGCACGCAGGCCACCGGGCGCAGCCGCCGCGCGGCGGCCAGGCCGGCCGTCCCGTCCCATTCCACGTGTACGCCGAAGCCGTCCCGGGTCAGGTAGAGCCGGACCAGGTCGGCGATGGCCGGCTCGTCCTCCACCACGAGGACGAGCCCGCGCTGCGCGGCGTCGGCGGTCACCGGCCCATGATGACCGACCGGCGGCCGCCGGGGACGTCAGGGGAATGTTCGGATTCGGTAAGAGCGGGCTCTGAGCGCGGTCAGCGCACCGGGGCGGGGCGGAACACGGCCGGCCGGGCGAACGCCGGCGGCTCGCCGATGGTGGCGACCAGCCGCTCTGCGGGTGTGCGGAGCCGGGTGCGGAAGGCGTGGTTCAGCAGTGCGTCGAGCTGCCACACCTGCTTCGGGTGGTGGGTACGGATGAGGAACCGCTCGCGGACGCCGTCGATCGCGGTGGCCGCCAACTCGACGCACTGCGAGCGCGCGTCGGGGCTCCAGGTGACGTTGCTCAGCTCGCGCAGTTCGGTGTTGAGGTGCAGCCGCAGCCGGTGCAGCACCCGGGTCTGCCGGGTCACCACGAGGCGGCGGTGGGTGAGGAGCATCAGGTACTCGCCGCCGATCGGGTGGTCCGGGCGGCTGCACCGGGTGACCAGGATGGTGGCGTCGCCGGAGCCGACGCACCGGCGGAAGACCGGCATGTGCCGATTGGCAGTCTGGGTCGCCAGGCCGGTCTCGGCGGCGGCCGGAAGGAACGTTCGCGAGAACACGTCCATGCAAGATGCAACGAGCATGTGAGCAGGAGTGATATGGCTCACTCCTGAATTGCGGAACTTCCACCCGTGCAAATCGCACCCGCGGTGCGACGCCGCGGATGGGGGTCGCCCGGCCGGACCCCGCTGCGGGTACGGCGACGTCCGGCCGGTGACCGCGTCAGAGCAGCGGCGTCATGTTGCCCCAGCCGGTGCCGATCCGGACGGCCGACGCCCAACCCGCGCCCTGCCACGGGTAGCGGAGCAGATAGCCGGTCGACGTCTGCACCGCGACCAGGTCCGGCTGCCCGTCGCGGTCGAAGTCGCCGACCTGGACCATGTCCCGCACCGCGTTCCAGCCGCTGCCTACCTTCGTCCGGGTGCCGAGCCGGCCCGCCGCCCTCCCGGGGTAGAGCCACAGGTCGCCGGTGCTCTTCTCCCGGGCCAGCAGGTCCGGGTAGCCGTCCCCGTTGAAGTCGCCGCCACCGTTCAACTCGTCGAGGGTCTGCCAACCGCGCCATGCGAGCAGGACCCGGGGGCCGAACCCGGTGCCCTTACCCGGATAGAGGTAGAGCGCGCCGGTGGAGGTGTGCACGGCAAGCAGATCCTGATAACCGTCCCGGTTGAGGTCACCGATCGGGGTGAGCTCCCGCATCCGGTTCCAGCCCGTACCCACCAGCACCCGGGTGCCGAACCCGGACCCGGTCCCCGGGTAGAGCCACAGGTAGCCGGTCGACTTCTCCCGGGCCAGGATGTCCTCGCCACCGGACCGGTCGAAGTTCCCCACCCGCAGCAGGGCGTCCATGCTGTTCCAGCCGGTGCCGAGGCTCAGCCGACCACTCAACGAGGTGCCGTTGCCGCCGTAGAGGTAGAGCTGGCCGGTGGACGGCTCCCGGTAGCCCACGTCCGACCAACCGTTACGGGTGAAATCACCGAACGGCGTGGCGGGCAGCGGGGCGACGTCGAGGTAGTCGCCGTCGATGTTGATGGTGACCCCGCCGTAGGTCTCGTTGTGCGGGCCGACGTGCTGCTTCATCCGCCGCTTCGGCGACCAGTAGCCGGCCGGAATCGTCGGGTCGTCGGCCGTCGCCACCTTGTCCCAACGGGCGAAATGCACGTAGTCGGGGCGGACGTAGCCCGCCGTGTTGTAGGCGGCGACCTGGTCGGCCACACCCCGGGCCACGCTGCTGTAGAAGCCGGAGAGGTAACCCTGATCGTGCAGGCGCGCGGTCCAGGCGCTCATGAACGTGGTGACCGCCGTGGTGCAGGCGGCGTCCCCACCGGAGTAGTCCTCCATGTCGTAGACCAGCACGCTGTCCCTGGGCAGGCCCAGCTTCTGTGCCTGGAGGACGGCGTCGTCGGCCTGGGAGCGACCCTGGGCGGCGGCCTGCGTGGGGTCGATCCTGGCCTTGCTCGTCTCGAGGCAGGGCGCCTGGAGGCCGACGTACATCGGCACCAGGTGCCAGCCGGCCGCCACCTGCGTGGCGACCCAGTCGGCGGTGAGGTTGGGCTGGGTGCAGCCCCGGTCCACTCCACCGAAGTAGATGGTGACCGCCTGGTAGGGCGAGTTGGCCCGCCAGGCCGCCATGGCGGCGCTGCTCGGCGCGGTGCAGGCGTCGAAGCCGAGACCGGTGTAGGTGCCGGGTTGCGGGCCGACGGCCGCCAGGGCCGGGCTGCTGCTGACGGCGAGCCCGGCGCCGGCGCCGACGACGGCAGCGGCTGTGGCGGCCAGCGTCCGGCGGAAAACCTGGCGCAGCCCAGGCGGCGAGAAGGTGGGTGTCATGATTCCCCGAATCTGTCCCCGTGGTCAGAAGGCCGGCGGCGGACGCCTGGCGTCACTCGCTCCACACGGCCCCAAGATTCTTGCCAGGTCAACGGCCGCCTGTCGACCCCGAACCGAATCTCGTCCCTTTCGCGGCAGTTTGTTAGCCAGTGCAGGGACCGGCCGTCGGGTCCGGTCCAGGCGACCGGGAAACCGTCCAGGGCCAGCAGGAACCGGGCCGGATCGTCCGGAATGGACAGGCCCTCGGGGAACGGGTCGGCTCAGAGCAGCTCGACGATGGTGGCGTTGGCCATGCCGCCGCCCTCGCACATGGTCTGCAGGCCGTAGCGGATCCCGTTGTCCCGCATGTGCTGGAGCATGGTGGTCATGATCCGGGCGCCGGACGCGCCGAGCGGGTGGCCGAGGGCGATCGCCCCGCCGCGCGGGTTCAGCCGCTCCGGGTCCGCCTCGGTCTCGGCCAGCCAGGCCAGCGGCACCGGGGCGAACGCCTCGTTCACCTCGTACACCCCGATCTCCTCGATGCCCAGCCCCGCGCGGCGCAGCGCCTTCGCGGTGGCCGGGATGGGCGCGGTGAGCATGGTGACCGGGTCGTCGGCGGTGACCACGGCGGTGTGCACCCGGGCCAGCGGGCGCAGGCCGTGCCGGCTGGCCCACTCGCTGGTGGTGACCGCGAGCGCCGCGGCGCCGTCGGAGATCTGCGACGCGGAGCCGGCGGTGACCACACCGTCGGCCCGGAACGGGGTGGCCAGCTCGCCGAGCTTGGCCAGCGAGGTGTCCCGGCGGATCCCCTCGTCGGCGGCGAACTTGCCGCCGTCGGCCAGGGGCACCGGGGCCAGCTCCGGGTCGAACGCCCCGGCGTCCTGCGCGGCGGCAGCCTTCTCGTGGCTGGCCAGCGCGAACTCGTCGAGCTGGGTACGCGAGAACCGCCAGCGCCGAGCGATCAGCTCGGCGCCGACCCCCTGGTTGAACGGGAGCGGGTTGTCCTCGGCGACGCCCTCGACGCCCCGGTAGCGCTCCAGGATGGCCGGACTGAACGGCATGCCGCCAGCGACGCTGGAACCCATCGGCACCCGGGTCATCGACTCGACGCCGCCGGCGACCACCAGGTCGGCCTGGCCGGACGCGACGGTGGCGGCGGCGAAGTGCAGCGCCTGCTGGCTGGAGCCGCACTGCCGGTCGAGCGTGGTGCCGGGGACCGATTCCGGCCAGCCGGCAGCCAGCACGGCGTTGCGGGCGACGTTCCAGGACTGCTCGCCGACCTGCGACACGCAGCCCCAGACCACGTCGTCGACCTCAACCGGATCGATGCCGGTCCGCTCGGCGAGGGCACGCAGCACGTGCGCCGAGAGATCGACCGGGTGCACGCCGGCGAGGCTGCCCTTGCGCCGCCCGACCGGGGTCCGTACCGCACCGACGATGACCGCGTCACTCATGTCTACTCCCCGGTAACTTGGGCTGGCTCGATCCTACGTCCTGAGGCGGCCGGTCGTCCTCTCCCCGGTTGCCGGGCGTCGCCGGTTTCCGGCGGACATCGCGACCGGTGGGACGGCTGGCATGCTGGGGCGGTGATGCCACAGTCGCCCCCGGCCCGCCAGTGGCGGGTGCCGGCGGTCCTGCCGGTGGTCAAGCTGGCCGGCGTGCTGATCCTGGTCGCGCTGGGTCTGCTCTTCGCCGGCAGCGACCGGGTCCAGCTGGTGCTCGCCGGGCTGGCCGCCGCCGCGCTGGCCGGCTGGGCGGTACGGGATCTGGTCGCGCCGGTCCGGCTGGCCGTCGACGCACAGGGGATCACGGTGATCCGGGGCTTCGCCGGCCGGCGGTTGCTGCCCTGGCCGGCGGTGGAGGCGATCCGGGTGGAGCGGCGTACCCGGCGCGGGTTGACCGCCGAGACGCTGGAGGTCGACGCGGGCGAGTCGCTGCACCTGTTCGGCCGGTACGACCTGGACGCGCCGCCGCAGGAGGTCGCCGAGGCACTGCGCGCCGCCCGGGCCGCCGCCGGACGCTGAGCGCGCGCCCTGCTTACCTCGGTCAGCCGGTCAGCATGGCGGTGCGCACCAGCACCAGGCCGAGCAGCGCCACCGCGATGATCGTGCCGCCCGCCGCCTGGAACAGGGTCCGCCGCATCCGTGGCGCGTACGCCAGGGCCAGCGCCATCACCGCGCCAGCGACCAGGCCGCCCAGGTGGCCGGCGATCGAGATGTGCGGCACGGTGAAGGTGAAGACCAGGTTGATCACCAGGATCGGCACGATGGCCGAGGTGTCCCGTCCGAGCCGGCGCATGATCACGAAGATCGCGGCGAACAGGCCGAAGATGGCGGTCGACGCGCCGGCCGAGGTCTGGTTCGGCGCGCTGAACAGGTAGACCGCGACGTTGCCGCCGAGCCCGGCGACCAGATAGAGCGCGAGGAAGCGCAGCGGGCCGAGCACCGCCTCCAGAGTCCGGCCGAGCACCCAGAGCCCCCACATGTTGAGCAGCAGGTGCGGCAGGCCGTAGTGCAGGAACATCGCGGTGACCAGCCGGTACCACTCGCCGGAGGCGATGCCGTGGACCGGGCCGAAGGGGACGTACGAGGCGTAGGCGAGCACGGCACCCCAGTTGGTCAGCGGCGTGGAGCCGCTGATGGCCGCTTCCGTGACCCTGTTCCCGGCCGAGGCGAGGGAGAGGAGCATCACCAGCACGTTCAGGGCGATCAGCGTCTTGGTGACGTAGCCCTGGCGGCCGGCGGCACCGCCCCCGAAGGCGGTACGCGCCGGCCGCACGCTGCGGCGTCCCTCGCTGACGCATTCCGGGCACTGGTGCCCGACCGAGGCCTCCCGCATGCACTCGGGGCAGATCGGCCGGTCACAGCGGGTGCACCGGACGTAGGTCGCCCGATCGGGGTGCCGGTAGCAGACCGGTGCGGTCGGCACCGGTCCGTCGGTGGCGTCACCTGCCTGCCCGGAGCGCTGAGTCATGCGAGCAAAGGTACCTGCGTAACGCTCAGGCCGGCTTGTGCTCGATCTCGACGCGCTCGATGACGACGTCCTGGAGCGGGCGGTCGCTCGGGCCGGTCGGGGTGTTCGCGATCGAGTCCACGACCTTGGCCGACTGCTCGTCCGCCACCTGGCCGAAGATGGTGTGCCGGTTGTTCAGGTGCGGCGTCGGGGACACCGTGATGAAGAACTGCGAGCCGTTGGTGCCCGGCCCGGCGTTCGCCATCGCCAGCAGGTACGGCCGGTCGAAGCGCAGCTCCGGGTGGAACTCGTCGGCGAACTTGTAGCCCGGGCCGCCACGACCGGTACCGGTCGGGTCGCCCATCTGGACCATGAAGCCGCTGATCACGCGATGCGAGATGGTGCCGTCGTAGTACGGCCCGCTGCCCGGCTGGCCGGTGCGCGGGTCGATGTACTCCCTGGTGCCCTCGGCCAGCTCCAGGAAGTTGCGGACGGTCTTCGGCGCGTGGTTCGGGAAGAGCTCCAGCCGGATCGGGCCAGCGTTGGTGTGCAAGGTGGCGTAGACAGCCTCGGCCACGGGTACTCCTCACTTGTTGGTCAGTTCCATGCGGATCCTCCCATGTGCCCGATCTGGCCGTGCGGAGGCATCCGAAGGTGGAGGATGACGGAGGAACAAACTCCCAGGAGGTGGGACCGTGTTTGGAATCGGGCGGCGCAAGACCCAGGGGCAGCTCGCGAAGGCCGAGCTGAACCAGGGCATCGGTCACCTGAGGCAGGCCGCGACGCACGCGGCGAAGGGTGCCGGCGCCACGGTCGGCCCGCGGGTCCAGGCAGCCCGGGGTGCCGTCGCGCCCACCGCGGTCATGGTCCGGGACCGGGCCTCGACCGGGGTCGCCTCGACCGTCGCGGCGCTCGCGCCGCTGGTCATGGCCATGCGCAACGCGCAGGCCGAGGCTGCGGGCCGGACGACGAAGGGCCGGAAGGCCGCCGCTGCCAAGCCGGCCGCCGTGTCGAAGAAGGTCAAGGCCAAGAACATGAAGATCGCCAAGAAGAAGCAGAAGAAGTCGCGCGGCATGATGGCCGGCCTGCTGGCCGCCGGCACGGTCGCCGGCCTGGCGGGGGCGATGGCCATGCGCCGCCGCCGCGAGCAGTTGGAGTGGACCGAGTACGACCCGGCCGGCAACCTGGAGCCGATGCGCGAGGACGTGGACACCATCATGGTGGAGACCCCCGACCCGACCGCGAAGGTGACCCAGGCCGGCGCCGGCGGCGCGTCGACCGCCAAGGCGAGCAGCCAGCCGGTGATCCAGTCGACCGACAAGGTTCCCTCGGTCGCCGAGGGCGCCCGGGACGTCTCCGGCCGCCCGGCCGACGACGTCACCAAGGCGCTGAACACCGAGAAGAACACCGCCAAGGCCAGCGGCCGCCGCTGACCCGGCGGGCCACGCAAAGCGCCGGCCGCGTGGGGTACGCCCCGCGCGGCCGGCGCTTCGACGTGTCGGTGCGGGCTCAGAGCCAGCCGTTGCGGCGGAACAGCCGGTACAGGGTGAACGAGGACACCAGCATCAGCGCCCAGACGCCCGGGTAGCCGTAGGTCCAGTCCAGCTCCGGCATGTACTTGAAGTTCATGCCGTAGATGCCGGCGATCGCGGTCCACACCGCCCCGATGGCGGCCCAGGCCGCGATCTTGCGCATGTCGTTGTTCTGGTCGACGGTCACCTGGGCCAGCCGGGCCTGGAGGATCGAGTTGAGCAGGTCGTCGTACGAGTTGACCTGCTCGACCGTACGGCTGAGGTGGTCCTGCACGTCCCGGAAGTAGCGCCGTACCTCCTGCGGCACGTCCCGGTTCATCTGCGAGGTGAGGGTGAGCAGCGGGCGCTGCAGCGGCACCACCGCCCGCTTGAACTCCACCAGCTCCCGCTTCATCTGGTAGATCCGCTGGATGCGACCGCTGCCCTGCCGGTCGAAGACGTCCGCCTCCAGCACATCGAGGTCGTCCTCCAGCCGGTCGGCGACCTCCAGGTAGAGGTCCACCACCCGGTCGGTGACCGCGTACGCGACCGCCCACGGGCCGTGCTCCAGCAGGTCCCGCTTCGCCTCCAGGTCGGCCCGGACCGCCGACAGCCGGCAGGCGTCCCCGTGCCGGACGCTGATCAGGAAGTTCGGCCCGATGAAGAGCATCACCTGGCCGGTCTCCACCACCTCGGAGTTCTCGGTCAGCTCGGTGTGCTCGCAGTAGCGGGCGGTCCGCAGCACCAGGAAGGAGACGTCGCCGAAGCGCTCCAGTTTGGGGCGCTGCTCGGCCTTGACCGCGTCCTCCACGGCCAGCTCGTGCAGCCCGTAGGTGGCCGCGATGGCGCTCATCTCGTCCAGCTCCGGCTCGTGCAGGCCGATCCAGACGAAGGCGTTGCGCGCCTTGGCGGCCGCGGCCAGCGCGTCGGCGTAGTGCCAGTCGCCGGGCATGCGCTTGCCGTCGACGTACAGGCCGCAGTCGACGATCCCGCTCCGGCCGGGACCGGCCGGTTGGGGGGTACGCGGGGAGCCGTCGGCGTTGAGGATGCGGGACATGGCGCGGACCGGTGCCGCCCAGGCCCGTGGCCTGAGCCCCCGGCCGCCGTTCTGTCCGGCGGTGCGGTCGCGTGCCACTCGGTCGGTCATCTCGCCCCCTCCCCACGATGCTGCGGCTTGCAGGTTACGCCGATTCGGGCGAACCGCAGCGTGGGCGAGCGCGGCGGTGCGGGGACCGGTGCGAGGCTCGTCACTCGACGGGTGGCGCCGGGCGGGCCGGCCGCGTCAGGGGGGTGAGGGGCGACACGGCCCACCCGGCACCCTTGGGGGGCGGGAGTGGTGCTGCCGCGCCGAGCGGTCCGGGCGGGGGCGAGATGCGGCTCCCCGGTCGACGGACCCGTCACCGAAGAAAGGGTGAACGGCGCTCGCAGCATTGTGTGCCGCCGGCCGGCCCAGCGGGAGGGCTGAGCCGGCCACCATCGTCAAACTGTCGGAAACCCGACAGAAATTCAGCCCCGAACGGCCGCCATCGCCTCGGCGAGCCGCCGGACACCCTCGTCGATCCGGTCCGCGGTCACCGCGGAGAAGGCCAGCCGCAGCGCGTGCCGGCCGCCCTCGATCAGGAAGTCACTGCCCTTGACCACCGCGACGCCGCGCTCGGCGGCCGCCGGGGCGAGCCGGTCCACCTCGACGTCCTCCGGCAGCTCCACCCAGAGGAAGTAACCACCGTCCGGCTCCACGAACCGGGCCTCCGGGATGTGCCGCCGCAGCGACTCGGCCAGCACCCGGGCCCGCTCGCCGAGCGCGCTCGACACGGTACGGATCGACCGCTCGACGTCCCCCGAGACGCAGAACTGGTGCACGATCGCCTCGGACACCATGCCGGGCGAGATGTAGAGGTTGGTGGCCTTCTTGGCGATCGACGCGATCAACTCGGCCGGGCCGACCAGGTAACCGACCCGGACCCCGGGGCAGACCGTCTTGGTGAAGCTGGAGGCGTGCACCACCACGCCCCGGGTGTCCATCGACAGCATCGACGGCAGCGGCTCGCCCCGGAACCGGATGTCCGCGTACGGGTCGTCCTCGAAGATCGTGAAGTTGTACTCGGCGGCCAGGTCGAGCAGCTCCCGGCGCTTCTCGAGCGAGAGGGTCACGCCGGCCGGGTTCTGGTAGTTCGGGATCACATGGGCCAGCCGCGGCCGGACCCCCGACTCCAGCAGCTTGCGCAGCTCGGCGGTGTCCAGACCGTCCGGCTGGATGGTCACCCCGTGGATCTCGCCGCCCATCTGCTGGAGGTTGAGCAGCGTCCGGTCGTACGTCGGGCGCTCGACAACCACCGCGTCGCCCCGGCGGACCAGGTGGTCGAAGAGGAAGGCGTCGGCCTGGAGCGAGCCGTTGGTGATCAGCACCTGATCGGCCTCGACGCCGTGCTTCTCCGCGATCCACTTGCGCAGGGGCGGGTAGCCGACGGAGGTGCCGTACGCCGTGATCCCGGCGGGGTCGGCGTCGAAGGCGCGGACGGCGGCGGCCTTGAGCCCCTCGACATCGACGATGTCCAGCGAGGGAGCGCCACGGGCGAAGGAGATCAACTGCTCGGCGGTCATGCGCACGAGCCTAGGGCCTGGTCCGGGCGGTCCGGCCGGCATACACGCGAAGTTCAACATGCGGGCGGTCGATCCGCCCGACCGGCCGATACGGGACCCGAAGCGGGCTCGCGAACACCCCGTCCCGGGGGCCCCGCGGGGCCCCGGCCGACGTCTTGCGGATCAGACCGTCGTCGTGGCGTGCCGGCCGGCCCAGACCCGCATCAGGTCGCGCACCGAGATCACCCCGGCCACCTCGCGGCCGTCCAGCACCACCAGGTGCCGGAAGCCGCCCCTCGCCATGGCCGCCGCCGCTTCCTCGACCGTCCAGTCCGGACCGGCGTAGACGACGTCCCAGGTCAGGTGGGACCCGGTGCACTCCACGTCCGGGTCGAGCCCGGCGCCGATGGCGTTGAGTACGTCACGTTCGGTCATGATCCCGATCCCCTCGGAGTCTGGGTCGATCACGACCGCCGACCCGACCCGGCGGGCCGACATCATCCGGGCCGCCTGGCGGAGCGTGTGCTCCGGGCCGACCACGAGCACCTGGCTGGACATCGCTTCCCGAACCTGCATCACACATCACTCCTTCGGGACGGTGGCACCGGTACGGACATGGTGCGCCATCGATGCGTACCGGGACAAGACCGGGCATCGCCGCGAACGGCTCCCACTCGCTACTGTCGGTCCTGTGCCCACCGAGCCTCTCCGCTGCGCCGGCGCGCTGATCGTGGACGACGACGGCCGCATCTTCATCCAGCGTCGGTCCCCCGAGCGACGGCTCTTCCCGAACTGCTGGGACATCGTCGGCGGCCACCTCGAACCGGGCGAGACCGTCGAGGAGGCGCTGCGGCGCGAGGTCGCCGAGGAGACCGGCTGGTCGGTGTCGCACGTGCTGGGCCTGGTCGGCGAGTACGCCTACACCGCCGACGACGGGCTGGCCCGGGTGGAGACCGACTTCCTGGTACGGGTGGACGGCGACCTGAGCCGCCCCACCCTGGAGGCCGGCAAGCACACCGAGTTCCGCTGGCTGGCCGAGCGGGAGGTCGAACTGCTCGACGAACACCGTGACGTCAACGACGGGCTGATCCGGCGGATCGCCGAGGACGGCTTCGCCGCGCTGCGCTCGATCGGTCTGTGAGCGCGACCGTCGAGCTGCCACCGCACCGGTCCGCCGTGCCGGCCGCCGAGGAGCGCGTGCCGGTGCTCGCCGTACCTGGCCGCCCGGCCGGGCTGAACCACGGATGACGGCGGGCGGCCGACCGGCCGCCGGTATCCTCCACCGGTGACGAGCAGTAGTACTGAGGAGGAAGCCGGCATGATCGGGATGGTCCTCGCGGCCGGCGCGGGACGGCGCCTGCGCCCGTACACCGACACCCTGCCCAAGGCCCTGGTGCCGGTCGACGGCGAGACCACCATCCTGGACATCGCGCTGCGCAACCTCGCCGAGGTGGGGCTCACCGAGATCGTGATCGTGGTCGGCTACGCCGCCGACGCGGTCCGCGAGCGGCAGGCGGCGCTGGAGGAGAAGTACGGCGTCAGCCTCACCCTGGTGCACAACGACAAGGCCGAGGAGTGGAACAACGCGTACTCCCTCTGGCTGGCCCGGGAGCACTTCTCCCGCGGCGTGCTGCTGGTCAACGGCGACACCGTGCACCCGGTCAGCGTGGAGAAGACCCTGCTGGCCGAGCGCGGCCCGGGCATCCTGCTGGCGATCGACAACATCAAGGCGCTGGCCGAGGAGGAGATGAAGACCACCTTCGACGCCGCCGGCCAGCTCACCCGGATCACCAAGCTGATGGACCCGCTCGACGCGTACGGCGAGTACATCGGGGCGACGCTGATCGAGCCGCAGGTGGCCGACGCCCTCGCCGACGCCCTGGAGGCGACCTGGCGGCGCGACCCCAACCTCTACTACGAGGACGGCTACCAGGAGTTCGCGGACCGGGGCGGCGAGGTGCGGGCGGCGCCGATCGGCGACGTGGCCTGGGTCGAGGTGGACAACCACGCCGACCTGGCCCGGGCCCGGGAGATCGCGTGCCGCTACTAGCCCGGACCATCCTCACCCCGCTGCACATCGACGTCCGGCGGGGCGCGGTGGCGGACCTCGCCGCGATCCTCGTCGACGGCCGGATCTCGGCCGGGGGCGACGTGGCGGTGGTGGTCGGGCCGGGGCAGGGTGAGCAGATCGCCGAGCTGATCCGGCCGTCGCTGCGCTCGGCGGACGTGTTCACCGTGGCCGGCGGCACCCTGGACGCCGCCGACGACCTCGGGGCCAAGCTGCGCCACCGGTCGTACGACGCGGTGGTCGGCATCGGCGGCGGCAAGACCATCGACGTGGCGAAATACGCCGCCACCCGGCGCGGGCTGCCCATGGTCACCGTGGCGACCGGCCTGGCCAACGACGGCATCGCCTCCCCGGTGGCCAGCCTGATCACCGACGGGATCAAGGGCTCGTACGGGGTGCACATCCCGATCGCCGTGATCGTCGACCTGGACTTCGTCGAGGCCGGCCCAGAGCGGCACAACCGGGCCGGGATCGGCGACGTGGTGAGCAACATCAGCGCGCTGGCCGACTGGGAGCTGGCCCGGCAGGTACGCGGCGAGCCGGTCGACGGGCTGGCCGCGTCGCTGGCCCGGATGGGCGCTGAGGCGGTGCTGGCCCATCGGGGTGACATGGGTGACGACGCGTTCGTCACGGTGCTGGCCGAGGCGCTGATCTCCACCGGCCTGGCCATGGCGGCCTGCGGTACCAGCCGTCCGGCCAGCGGCGGCTGCCATGAGATCATGCACGCCATCGACGCGCTCTACCCGGGCACCGCCTCGCACGGTGAGCTGGCCGGGCTCGGCGCGCTCTTCTGCACCTTCCTGCGCGGCGACGAGCGCCGGTTCGCGGAGATGTCCGCCTGCCTGGCCCGGCACGGCCTGCCCCGGCTGCCGGCCGAGGTCGAGCTGACCGACGACCAGTTCGTGGAGGCGGTGCAGTTCGCGCCGGCCACCCGGCCGGACCGCTACACCATCCTCGAACACCTCGCGATGTCGCCTACCGAGACGCGGGAGCGGCTGGCAGACTACGCCGATGCACTCCGCGACCGCCTTGGCTGAGCCCCGCCCCACCGTCGCCGACTTTCACCGGATCAACCGGGGAGGCGGCCTGTTCAGCGAGTCGATCAGCCAGTGGATCGGCGCGGTCTTCGCGTTGGTCGCGCAGCGGCTCGGCCTGCGCCCGACCGCGCTGACCATCACCAACCTGGTGCTCGGCCTGGCCGCCTCGGTGACCGTGGTCGCGCTCGCCGGCAAGGTCGCCGCCGGGGCCGTGCCGGCCTGGGCCGTCGGGCTGCTCGCCCTGGTCGCCTGGCAGATCGCGTACGCGCTGGACTGCGCGGACGGGCAGCTCGCCCGGGTGACCGGGCAGAGCAGCCCGGCCGGCGCCCGGGTCGACGTGCTCTGCGACGTGGCCGCCCAGATCGCCCTGGTCACGGCGCTGGGGGCGACCGTCGTGGCGCAGCGCCCGTCGACGCCGGCCTGGCTGGTGGCGGTCTTCGCCGGCACCTGGATGGTCAACCTGGTGACCTCAGTGATGCAGGCCGGACCGAACGCGGCCAGCATGGTCACCTCGACCTCGCTCCCGGTACGCCTGGTGAAGCTGGTCCGGGACTACGGCGCGGTGATCTTCCTGGCCGGCCTGGTGCTCACCTTCGCCCCCGCGCTGACGGTGTGGGTGGTCGTCGCCTTCACCATCGTCAACGGTGGCTTCCTGCTCGCCAGCATCGCCTTCTCCGCCCGCGCCTCCCTCCGCTGACTGCTCGCGCCCTCGCGCCCTCGCGCCCGCCCGCCGGTGGGCGAGGCGGCAAGTTCGGGGAAACTGCTGCCTCCGGGCGGCCGGAGGCGGCAACTTCCCCGAAGTCGCATGACGCGGACGAGCGGGCAGGCGGCGGGCCGCCGGATCAGCGGGGGCGGGGGGTGGCGGTGAGGTCGGCGTAGATGTCGATGAGGCGCTTGGTGACCACGTCTGGGTGGAAGATCCGCTCGTAGCGGGCCCGGGCGGAGGCCGCCAGGGCGGCCGCGCCGGCCCGGGCGACCGGCAGGGCGGCGGCCAGCGCGGCCGGCTCGGGTGCGACCACCCAGCCGGCTTCGCCCGGCTTGATGCCGTCGGGGATGGCCGGGCGGTGGGAACCGCCGGCGGGGGCCGACGCCACCTCGGCCGGGCCGGTGCCGGCCGGCTCCCGGGGGGTGTCCGCGCCGACCAGGTACGGGATGCCGCCGAGCGCGGTGCCGAGCACCGGCCGGCCGCTGGCCAGCGCCTCGATGATCACGGTGGGCAGCACGTCGTGCCAGGTGGAGGTGGCCAGCACCACGGCGCTGGCGGTGAGCGCGGCGCGTACCCCGGCCCGGTCGAGCTGGCCCAGGTAGAGCACGTCCGGCCGCTCGGCGGCGGCCGCCTCGACCAGTGGGCGCAGCTCGCCGTCGCCGGCGATCCGCAGCGGACCCAGCGCGCCGACCGGGTGCCGCCGCCACGCCTCCAGCAGCAGGTCGAGCCCCTTCTCCGGGCTGAGCCGGGCCAGGTAGAGGAAGCCCTCGCCGAGCGGCGCCGGGGCGCCCGGATCCGGGACCGCGTTCGGCTTGACCACGATCCGCTCGTCCGGGATGCCGTAGTCGCGCAGGTGGTCGGCGACGGCGCTGGTCAGCGCGATGAACCGGTCCACCGACCGCCAGGTGGGCCGGTGCACGGCCAGGGTGGTGGCCATCAGCGCGCTCTGCGCCCGGGAGCCGCGGTAGCAGCGGTGCACGATCGCCGGCACGCCCAGTGCCCGGCCCCGGCAGTCCTGGCAGATCACGCCGTCCCGGAAGTAGAGCCCGGAGGAGCAGACCTGGCGGTAGTTGTGCACCGTCTGCACCACCGGCACGCCCCGCTTGTGCGCGGTCCGCACCACCCAGGGTGAGAGCAGGGGGTACGGGTTGTGCAGGTGCAGCACGTCGGGCCGGTGCTCGGCGAGCAGCCGGTCCAGGTCGTGCTGGGCCTGCGGCGCCCAGATCGGGGAGATCGGCAGCAGCGCCTTGGCCGCCGGGGACATCGCGGGGATCTCGTCGGAGCTGCGCAGGAACGGCAGCACCTCGACCCCGGCAGCGGTGAGCTGCTCGATCTCGGCGTCGACGATCGTGTTCTCGCCGGAGGGCTGGGCTTCCCGGTACCGGTTGTGCGCCACCACGATTCTCACGGCAAAGAAGGCTACCGTTGTACGGTGCCCGAACTACCGGAGGTCGAAGCGCTCGCCGGTTATCTGCGCGAGCGGGCGGTGGGCCGGCGCGTCGAGCGTGTCGAAATCGCCGCCATCAGTGCCCTGAAGACGTACGACCCGCCGCCCAGCGCGATGGCGGGCCGGGCGGTGGTCGGCGCGGGCCGGCACGGCAAGTTCCTGGACGTGATCTTCGACGGCGGGCTGCACCTGGTGGTGCACCTGGCCCGGGCGGGCTGGCTGCACTACCGGGAGGCGTTCCCGTCAACCGCCCCGCTGCGCCCCGGCAAGGGCCCGATCGCCCTCCGGGTACGCCTCGACGACGGTTCCGGCTTCGACCTGACCGAGGCGGGCACCCAGAAGAAGCTGGCCGCGTACCTGGTGACCGACCCGGCGCAGGTGCCCGGGGTGGCGAAGCTCGGCCCCGACGCGCTCGCCGCCGACCTGCCCACCTTCGCCGAGCGGCTCCGCAGCCGGCGGGGCCAGGTCAAGGGGGTGCTGACCGACCAGGCGGTGCTGGCCGGGGTCGGCAACGCGTACTCCGACGAGATCCTGCACGCGGCGAAGCTGTCCCCGTTCGCGATCACCGACCGGCTCGGCGACGACCAGTTGGCGGCGCTGCACGCGGCGACCCGGACGGTGCTGGGCGACGCGGTCCGCCGCTCGATGGGGCAGCGGGCCGCCGAACTGAAGGGCGAGAAGCGCTCGGGGCTCAAGGTGCACGCCCGGACCGGGCTGCCGTGTCCGGTCTGTGGCGACATCGTGCGGGAGGTTTCGTTCGCCGATTCCAGCCTCCAGTACTGCCCCACCTGCCAGACCGGCGGCAAGCCGCTCGCTGACCGTAGGTTGTCCCGACTCGTACGGTGAGTAATTCCACTCTCCGATTACGGAGAGGAATCGACCCCTGATCGCCGAACCTCCCACTACGCGCCTCTACCGGGGCCGCCATCCATCGGTATAGTGGCTCGGTCCCCGGCTTCACAACCGATACGGAGCCGGCCAGATCCCCGCGAGCACCGACGGACGGGACTTCGCCCTGGGCGGCCGTCCGGCCCGGGCCCGCGTGGGAGACTGGAACGGTGGGCGACCCGGGTCCTCACGGCGCGTGAGGGCGTGGGTCATGCGGGAGGACATGGGTTGAGGTGACGACAAGCCTCCAGCGCCCGGTAACCAACACAGGCCGGAGCAAGAGCGTGCGGCACGTCGACAGCTTCGAGATCCAGCCGCCGACTCCGCCGTCGCACAACGGCGTACCCCGGTCGGCGTGGGCCCGCGCCCGGCGTCGGGTCTCCCGCTGGCACCGCCCGTACATCGCGATTCTGCTGCTGCTCGACTTCGGCGCGGCGGCCCTGGCCAGCTTCCTGGCCATCCAGATCTTCGAGCAGGCCGCCTCGGGCTTCAAGGACGCCCCCCAGTCGTGGTTCTACACGGTCGCGTTCCTGCTGCTCCCGCTCGGTTGGTTGATCATCCTGTGGGGCAACCGGGCGTACGACCGGCGTTATCTCGGCCTCGGACCGGACGAGTTCAAGCGGGTGATCCGGGCCGGCGTGGCGGTCGCCGCCACCGTCTCCTTCATCGCCTTCGCGACCAAGACCTCGCTCTCCCGGTGGACGGTCGGCTTCGCCCTGCTCGGGGCGATGCTGCTGATCCTGCTCGGCCGGATGGTCGCCCGGGCGACGCTGCACGCGATCCGCCGTGGCGCCGGTCAGGCCGGGCACCGGATGGTGCTGGTCGGCACCCTGCCGGAGTGCCTGGAGGTCCACACCGCGGTCACCCGCACCCCCAGCGCCGGCCTGGTGCCGGTGGCCATCCACCTCACCGACGGGTACGCCGCCGCCCGCGGCATCGAGACCCCGGTGCCGGTCTACGCCGGCCGGGACGTGCTCGCCCTGGTGCGGGAGGTCGGTGGCGACACCATCGCGGTCTGCGGCTCGGCCAGCGCCGAGCCGGGCGAGCTGCGCCGGCTGGCCTGGCAGCTGGAGGGCTCCGGCGTCGACCTGGTGGTCGCGCCGCAGCTCACCGACATCGCCGGCCCCCGGGTGCACATCCGCCCGATCGAGGGCCTGCCGCTGCTGCACGTCGAGGAGCCGACGCTGTCGGGTCCGGCGCTGCTGGTGAAGAACCTGATGGACCGGGTGGCCGCCGGGCTGGGCCTGATGCTGCTGATCCCGCTCTTCGCCGCGATCGCGATCGCCATCCGGATCTCCGACCCCGGTCCGGTCTTCTTCCGGCAGCCCCGGGTCGGGCACGAGGGGCGGACCTTCCGGGTCTGGAAGTTCCGCACCATGTACGTCGACGCCGAGGAGCGGCTGGCCGGTCTGGTCGACCAGAACGAGACCGACGGCATGCTGTTCAAGATGAAGCAGGACCCCCGGGTCTTCCCGGTCGGCCGCTTCCTGCGCGCCTCCTCGCTGGACGAGCTGCCCCAGCTGATCAACGTGCTGTGGGGCGAGATGTCCCTGGTCGGGCCGCGGCCGCTGCCCGCGGACGACGGTGACTTCCTGGGCGACGTCCGGCGCCGGCTGCTGGTGCGGCCGGGCATGACCGGGCTGTGGCAGGTCTCCGGCCGCTCGGACCTCTCCTGGGACGAGGCGGTCCGGCTCGACCTCTACTACGTCGACAACTGGTCGCTGGCGTACGACCTGAGCATCCTGTGGCGGACGGTCGGCGTGGTGCTGGCCCGCAAGGGCGCCTACTGACCCCTTGGCGGGCGCGCCCGCAACGGCGAGGATCTGGGCCGTGGGTGGCAACCTCTCCGCCGTCTTCGGCGTGGTCTCGCTGGTCAGCGCGCTCGGTGCGGCACTCTGGGCGGTGCTGCGGCTGCGCGGCCGGCGGGGCATCGCGACGGCCACCCAGCGGGCCACCTATGAGGTGCTGCACACCGCCGGCCTCGCTGCCGAGCCGCTGCGGGCCGGGCTGAGCGGCACCGGCGCGGCGAAGGCCGTACGCCATCTGCGGACCCTGGTGGGCGCGGCCGGGCTGGCCCTGACGGACCGGGAGGTCCTGCTCGCGCTCGACGGGCGCGGCGCGCACCACGGCGACCAACTGCTCGCGGCGGCCCGGAAGGCGGTCGGCACCGGGCGGTCGACCGTGCTGCGCGAGTCGGAGCTGCACTGCGACCTGGTGGACTGCCCGGTACGCGGCGCGGTGGTGGCCCCGCTGAGCGCGGACGGCCGGGTGGTCGGGGCACTGGTGGCGGTCGCCGACGGGCAGCCCGCCCCCGGGCTGGTGCAGGCGACCCTGGAGACCGCGCACTGGGCCGGCGATCAGCTCGCCCTCGCCGAGCTGGACTCGTCCCGGGAACGCCTGGCCCGGGCCGAGGTACGCGCGCTGCGTGCCCAGATCAGTCCGCACTTCATCTACAACGCGCTGACCGCGATCGGCTCGTTCGTCCGGACCGATCCGGAGCGGGCCCGGGAGCTGATCCTGGAGTTCGCCGAGTTCACCCGCTACTCCTTCCGGGCGCACGGCGAGTTCACCACGCTGGCCGAGGAGCTGCGCTCGATCGACCGGTACCTGACCATCGAGCGGGCCCGGTTCGGTGAGCGGCTCCAGGTGCGCCTGCAGATCGCCCCGGAGGTGCTGCCGGTGACGCTGCCGTTCCTCTGCCTCCAGCCGCTGGTCGAGAACGCCGTCCGCCACGGGTTGTCCCGCAAGCCGGGCACCGGCATGGTGAGCATCGAGGCCCGGGACGCGGGTGCGGAATGTCACATAACGGTGGAGGACGACGGAGTGGGGATGGATCCGACGACGCTGACCGCCGGGATCGCCGAGCTGGCCGGTGCCGGCAGCGACCCGACCGACGACCCCGGCCAGCACGTCGGCCTCTCGAACGTCGACGAGCGGCTCCGGTCGGTCTTCGGGGACCGGTTCGGCCTGGTCGTCGAGACCGGTCTGGGTTCGGGTACGAAGGTGAGCATGCGGGTGCCGAAGTTCCACCCCGGCGTACGGGCCGGCTCGTGACCATGAACGCGACCGGGTTTCTCCGGGTGCTCGCCGTGGACGACGAGCCGCCGGCGCTGGACGAACTGGCGTACCACCTGCGCGCCGACCCGCGGGTGGCCCGGCTGCACACGGCCGGGGACGCGACCGAGGCGCTGCGGGTGCTCCGCGACGGCGACGTGGACGTGGTCTTCCTGGACATCCGGATGCCCGGGCTGGACGGCATGGAGCTGGCCCGCGTGCTGCGCCGGTTCGCCCGGCCGCCGGCGATCGTCTTCGTCACCGCGTACGACGACGGCGCGGTGGACGCCTTCGACCTGGGCGCGACGGACTACGTGCGCAAGCCGGTACGGGCCGAGCGGCTGGCCGAGTCGCTGCGCCGGGTGATCGGCTCCCGGGTGGTCCCCTCGCACCCGGCGGCGCTGGCCCGGGCGGAGGAGGACCCGACCATCCCGATCGAGCTGGCCGGTACGACCCGGATGCTGCCCCGCTCGGCCGTGCGCTGGGTGGAGGCGCAGGGCGACTACGCGCGGCTGCACACCAGCGACGGGTCGCACCTGGTCCGGGTCTCGCTGGCCACCCTCGCCGAACGCTGGGCCGACGCGGGCTTCGTCCGGATCCACCGGTCGTACCTGGTGCAGCTGAAGCTGATCGCCGAGCTGCGGCTGGTCAACTCCGGCTACGTGGTGGTGATCGACGGGACCGAGCTGCCGGTGAGCCGCCGGCACACCCGGGAGTTGAAGGACAAGCTGGTCCGGGCGGCGAAGCAGGACTGGAACCGCTGAGTCGGCACGCGAGCGCTCAGAAGATGTCGGCGACCGGGAGCACGAGCGGGAACGGATCGTCCGTCCGGTACGTCTCGGGCGCGGCGAGCATGGCCACCTCCCGGTAACCGGCACCCCTGGCATCCCCACCGGTTGTCCACAACGACCCGGCCGTTGTCCACCGGGTTATCCACAGGAGTGACGCGTTCTCCACAGGTTGTTCACAATGCGCGCCACCGATCTCCACCGCTGCTCCCTACAGTCGGACGGCATGAAGGAACGCCGGGTACTGGTGGTCGAGGACGAGCGGACCATCGCGGAGTCGGTCGCCGCCCGCCTGCGGGCGGAGGGCTTCACCGTCGACATCGCCGGGGACGGCCCGAGCGCGGTCGAGAAGTTCCGGGCCGGGCAGCACGACCTCGTCGTCCTCGACGTGATGCTGCCCGGCTTCGACGGGCTGGAGGTGTGCCGGCGGATCCAGGCCGACCGGCCGGTGCCGGTGCTCATGCTCACCGCCCGGGACGACGAGACGGACCTGTTGGTCGGACTGGCCGTCGGAGCCGACGACTACCTGACCAAGCCGTTCTCGATGCGGGAGCTGGCGGCCCGGGTGCACGTGCTGCTGCGCCGGATGGACCGCGTGGTCAGCGTCCCGCCGGCCACCCTGCGGCTGGGTGACATCGAGATCAGCCCGGCTGAGCGGCGGGTGGTCAAGGATGGCGCCGAGGTGCACCTGACGCCCACCGAGTTCGACCTGCTGGTACATCTGGCCGGCCGGCCGCGTACGGTGCTGCCCCGGGAACGGCTCCTCGCCGACGTCTGGGGCTGGGCCGACGGCTCCGGCACCCGTACCGTCGACAGCCACGTCAAGGCGCTGCGCCGCAAGCTCGGCGCGGACCTGATCCGGACGGTGCACGGCGTCGGGTACGCGCTGGAGGTCCCGGCGTGATCGGCCCGCTGGTGGACTGGCTGAACGATCACCTGCCCCGCCCGCTCGACCCGGTCCGCTCGATCAAGATGAAGCTCGGCGTCCTGCTGGTCGCCTCCTGGGCCGTCGCGGTCGGCTACTTCTGGTACGGCGTCGGCTGGCTCCCCCCGGGCACCGCGCTGACCGCGATCGGCATCGCCCTGCTCACCGCCCAGGTTCTCGCCCACGGCATGACCTCGCCGCTGCGCGAGATGACCGCCGCCGCCGGGACGATGGCGCGCGGCGACTACACCCGTCGGGTCCGGGCCACCTCGCGGGACGAGGTGGGCGAGCTGGCGCACGCGTTCAACAAGATGGCCGGCGACCTGGCCGCCGCCGACCAGCGCCGGCGCGAGTTGATCGCGAACGTCTCGCACGAACTGCGTACGCCGATCAGCGCGTTGCAGGGCGTGCTGGAGAACCTGGTCGACGGGGTGGCCACCCCGGAACCGGCGGCGCTGCGCGCGGCGCTGGCCCAGACCGAGCGGCTCGGCCACCTCGTCGCCGACCTGCTCGACCTGTCCCGGATGGACGCCGGGGTGGTCCCGCTGCGCCGGGTGCGGATCGACGTCGCGGACTTCCTCGACGAGGCGGTGGAGCACGCCACCGCGACCGCCGCCGGCACCGGGCAGGAGGTGCACTTCCGCCTCCGACCGCCGGCCGCGCCGCTGACCGTGCACGCCGACCCGGGGCGGCTGCACCAGGTCTTCGCCAACCTGCTCGACAACGCCGCCCGGCACAGCCCACCCGGCGGGACGGTGCTGGTGGCCGCCGAGGAGCGCGCCGGGCAGCTGTACGTCGAGGTGACCGACGAGGGCGACGGCATCCCAGCCGCCGAGCGGTCCCGGGTGTTCGAACGGTTCACCCGGGGCGAGCGGGCCGCCGGGGGCGGGACCGGGTTGGGCCTGGCCATCGCCCGCTGGGTGGTCGAGCTGCACGGCGGCACCATCCGGGTCGCCGACCCGCCCGCCCCGGCACCGGGTGCCCGGGCCGGCTGCCGCATCGAGGTCACCCTTCCGGGTACCGAAACCGTCCGAGGAGAGGCCGCATGACCAGCGCACCCCTGCCCCGTCCGACCGGCCCGCACCCGTACGCGGCCCCGCCGCCGGTCGCCCGTCCCGCACCGCAGCCGTCCGACTGGGAACGGCGCTGGCCGGGCGCGACCGGGGCGGCCCGACCGGTGGTGCTCGGCGCGGTGGCGGTGGCCGCCGCGGTGGGCGCCTCGGTGGTGCCGCTGGACCGGCCGGGCCTGGGTTGGTTGGTCGCGGCGGTCGCGGGGGCCGCCGCGCTCGGCACGGCCGCCGTCGCCCGGCCCCGGCCCGCACCGCCCGCCCCGGCGGCCGGGGCGCCGCAGGTCGGCGTACCCGGAAAGGCCGGGACCACCGAGGTCGCCCGTCCCGACGCCACGGGGGCGCCGGGTCGGGCGGCCCGGCTGGTCTGGGCGGTCGCGACCGTCGCCCTGGTCGGGGTCGGCACGGTACGTGCCGCCAGCTGGCTCTTCGCGCTCTGCCTGCTCGCCGCCATCGGCACCGCCTCGCTCGCGGTGGCCGGCGGGCGTACGCCACTGGGCCTGCTCACGGCCGGTCTGCTGCCGCCGGTGGCCACCCTGCGCGCGCTGCCCTGGGCAGCCCGGGGACTGCCCCGGCCCCGGCCGGACGGGCCGAGCCTGGGGCGGACGCTGGTCAGCGTGGTGGTCACCGTCGCGCTGCTGCTCCTGTTCGGGCTGCTCTTCGCCTCGGCCGACGCGGTCTTCGCCGACCTGGTGGCCGGGGCGCTGCCCGACGGCTCCACGCCGGGCGCGCTCGGCTGGCTGGTCCGGCTGCTGCTGGTCGGGGCGGTGCTGCTCGGCGGGGCGTACCTGGTGACCGCGCCGCCCGACCTGGAGCTGCGGGCCGGATCGGCCCGGGTGGTCCGGCGGCTGGAGTGGGTGCTGCCGCTGGCCCTGCTCGACGCGCTCTTCGCCGCGTTCGTGCTGGTGCAGCTCACCGTGCTGTTCGGCGGCTCCGGGCACGTGCTGAGCACGGCCGGCCTGACCTACGCCGAGTACGCCCGGGGCGGCTTCTGGCAGCTTCTCGCGGTCTCCGCGTTGACCCTGCTGGTGATCGCCGGCGCGGTGCGCTGGGCGCCCCGGCGCACCCGGGCGGACCGGGTGCTGATCCGGCTGCTGATCGGCGGGCTGACCGGGCTCAGCCTGGTGATCGTGGCCTCGGCCCTGTACCGGATGCAGGTCTACACCGACGCGTACGGGGCGACCCGACTGCGCCTGGTGGTGGCGACCGTGGAGCTCTGGCTGGGGCTGCTGTTCGTGCTGGTCGGGGTGGTCACGGTCCGGCTCCGGGGTGCCTGGCTGCCGCGGCTGGTGCTGGGCGCCGGGGTGGTCGCCCTGCTGGGGCTCGCCGTGGTCAACCCGGATCGGCTGATCGCCGAGCGCAACGTCGACCGGTGGCAGCGGATCGACCGGCTGGACGTCGAGTATCTGTCCCGGCTCTCGGCCGACGCCGTACCGGCGCTGGACCGGCTGCCCGAGCCGCTGCGGTCCTGCGCGCTACGTGAGATCGCCGCGCAGCTGCCCGAGGACGGTTGGCGGGCTGCCAACGTGGGCCGAGCGCAGGCCCGGGCAGTGTTCGGGGCGGAGCGGGCGGCGGTCGCGGGGACCCCCTGCCCTTGACATTCCCATTGATCAGGCCAGACTGCCGGGGATGGCCGGAGGCGAGGAGCAGGACGCCCCGGAGCGCCCCACCGCGGCCGCTCCGGTCCCGGTGCCGCGCGCTCCGGCACCGCCCCGGCGTACCCGGATCGTGCTGGCCGAGGCTGCCCGGCCGGGCAGCCGGGCGGACCGGACCCGCTCCGAGCTGGCCCAGCAGACCCGGGTCGGCGAGACCCTGGTCCAGGGGCTGGTCCGGGCTCAGCTCACCCTGGCGCTGCGGTTGAGCCTGCTGGTACTGATCGGGCTGGGCGGGCTGCCCTGGCTGTTCGCCATCGCGCCCTCGGTCGGGCGGGTCACCGTGCTCGGGATCAACCTGCCGTGGCTGCTGCTCGGGGTGGTCGCCTTCCCGTTCCTGATCCTGGTCGGCTGGGCGTACGTGCGGCTGGCGGAACGGAACGAGCAGGACTTCACCGACCTGGTCCAGCGGCCGGAGCGCTGACGTGGGCAACGGCTACGTCGTCCCGGCGATCGTGGTGGTCACCCTGGTCACCGTCGGGATCGGCTTCTACGGGCTGCGGCTGGCCCGGACCACCTCCGACTTCCTGGTCGCCTCGCGGGCGATCAGCCCGACCTGGAACGCCGCCGCGATCGGCGGGGAGTACCTGTCGGCGGCGAGCTTTCTGGGCGTGGCCGGACTGATCCTCAAGTACGGCGTGGACGTGCTCTGGTACCCGGTCGGCTTCGCCGCCGGCTACCTGGCCCTGCTGCTCTTCGTGGCCGCGCCGCTGCGCCGGTCCGGGGCGTTCACCCTGCCGGACTTCTGCGAGGTGCGGCTCGGCTCGCGATGGCTGCGCAAGCTGGCCACCGTCTTCGTGATCTTCATCGGCTGGCTCTATCTGGTGCCGCAGCTCCAGGGCGCGGGCCTGACCCTGGCCACGGTCGCCGGCTCGCCGTACCCGGTGGGGGCACTGCTGGTCGCGGTGGTGGTGACCGCGAACGTGGCGCTGGGCGGGATGCGGGCGATCACCTTCGTCCAGGCGTTCCAGTACTGGTTGAAGCTGACCGCGCTCGCCGTACCCGCGATCTTCCTGGCGTTGCAGTGGCAGGCCGACGCCCGCCCGGCGGTGACCCCGCCCGACGGGCCGGCGTTCCGGACCGCGGTCACCGTCGTGGTCGAGCACCGCGCGACCCTCGCCTTCCCCGACGGCGACGTCCGGGAGGTACGCCCCGGCGACCGCCTGGACTTCGCGGCCGGCGACCCGGTGCCGGAGGTCTCCGGCACGGCCACCGACGCGGCCGACTGGCTGCTGCCGGACACCGCCGGGGACGACGACCGGGGACTCTTCGCGACGTACTCGCTGATCCTGGCCACCTTCCTGGGCACCATGGGCCTGCCGCACGTCCTGGTGCGCTTCTACACCAACCCGGACGGCGCCGCGGCCCGCCGCACCACCCTGGTGGTGCTGGCCCTGGTCGGTGTCTTCTACCTGCTGCCCACCATCTATGGCGTGCTGGGCCGGATCTACACGCCGCAACTGCTGGTCACCGGGCAGACCGACGCGGTGGTGGTGCTGCTGCCCACGGCCGCGCTCGGCACCGGCACGGTGGCCCGGTTGCTCGCCGCGCTGGTCGCGGCCGGGGCCTTCGCGGCCTTCCTCTCCACCTCGTCCGGCCTGCTCACCAGCGTCGCCGGGGTGATCTCCACCGACGTGCTCGGCCGCGGCTCGGTACGCGGCTTCCGGCTGGCCACGGTGATCGCCGGCGGGGTGCCGGCGGTGCTCGCGCTGAACGTCTCGGGCCTGGACGTCTCCCAGGTGGTGGGGCTGGCCTTCGCGGTGGCCGCGTCGAGCTTCTGCCCGCTGCTGGTGCTGGGCATCTGGTGGCGCGGGCTGACCGACCTCGGCGCCGCCGCCGGGGTGCTGGTCGGCGGCGGCGCCGCGGTCGGCGCGGTGCTGGTCACGGTGCTCGGGCCCCCGCTGAGCGGCTGGCCGGCCACGCTGACCACCCAGCCGGCCGCGTGGACGGTGCCGCTGGCGTTCACCGTGATGGTGGCGGTGTCGGTGGCCACCCGGCGCCGCCTGCCGGCCGACGTCGGGGTGACCATGCTCCGCCTGCACGCCCCGGAGACGCTGCGCCTGTAGCGCCCCCGAGGCCGCTCAGCAGGCGTCGGCGCCGACGCAGAGCCGGTCCGCCATCGGTTTCGCGAAACGGCGGGCGTCGGCCGCGGTGGCCTGGTGGTCGAGCCGGAGTTGGGCCACCAGATCACCCTGGCGGACGAACAGCCAGCGGCTCGGGATCCCCTCGATCTCGCCGGCCACCAGGACCGAGTCCGCACCGCCCAGCCCCTCGGCCAGGATCGACAGCGAGTCGCCCGAACGGGCCGGTATGCAGCCGGTGGCGATCCGCCGGACCCGCTGCATCACCGTCTCGGCGTTGC
>NZ_JAPDPH010000420.1 GCF_026013475.1 Micromonospora yasonensis
TCGGTGGTGGTGGCGGTGGTGGCCAGGGCGGCGGAGGCAACTTCGACGACCCCTGGGCCTCGGCCTCCCCGGCTCCCTCGCGCGGTGGTTCGGGCGGCGGAAACTTCGACGAGGAGCCCCCGTTCTAATGGCGCCGAGCGCCCGCGATCGCAAACCAGGAGCAAGAGCAATGGCCAAGGCTGCGGCACTTCGCAAGCCGAAGAAGAAGGTGAACCCGCTCGACAAGGACGGGATCACCTACATCGACTACAAGGACACCGCGCTGCTGCGCAAGTTCATCTCCGACCGCGGCAAGATCCGCGCTCGGCGGGTGACCGGCGTGACCTCGCAGCAGCAGCGGCAGATCGCCCGTGCGGTCAAGAACGCCCGCGAGATGGCGCTCCTGCCGTACACGGCCACGACCCGCTGAGAGGAGGCACCGATATGAAGATCATCCTGACGCAGGAGGTGTCCGGCCTCGGTGCCCCGGGCGACATCATCGAGGTGAAGGACGGCTACGGCCGTAACTACCTGCTGCCGCAGGGCTTCGCGATCGCCTGGACCAAGGGTGCGGAGAAGCAGGTCACGGTCATCAAGCGGGCCCGTGCGGCCCGCGAGATCCGCGACCTCGGCCACGCCAACGAGGTCAAGGCCCAGGTTGAGGGCCTGAAGGTCAACCTGAAGGCCCGCGCCGGCGACGGTGGCCGGCTCTTCGGCTCGGTCACCCCGGCCGAGATCGTCGACGCCGTCAAGGCCGCCGGCGGTCCCAACCTGGACCGTCGCCGGCTGGAGCTGCCCGGTCACATCAAGTCGCTCGGCTCGTACCCGGTCAGCATCAAGCTGCACCCCGAGGTGACCGCCAAGTTCGACCTGAACGTCGTCAAGGGCTGACACCGACAGCACGACGAAAGGGCCCACACCGGACTGGCCGGTGCGGGCCCTTTCGCTCGTCCTCCGGCGGCGCTCAGCCGATCGGCTGGCCGGTCACCGCGCTGATCATCACGGTGGACAGCCCACCGCCGACCACCGCCGCCGCCAACGCCACCGTCGCCGACCGCCAGGTCGTCCCGACCCGGCGCAACACCACCGCGACGACCAGGCTGCTCACCAGCGCCAGCCCGAACCGCGGGGCACCCGCGATCAGCGACGCGAGAGCGTGCGCCCGCGGGGAATCGCAGCCGCCACCGGTGATGTCCGTGACGCAGCCCGCCGGCGCCTGCCCGTCGAGGAACAGCAGCCCGACGACGACCAGCAGCGCCGGCACCAGGTAACAGGCGGCGGTGTAGACCAGCGGCCGGATCGGTCCACCCGGATCCGGGTCGAGCAGGTCGTCCTCCAGCGGCCGGGGCGCGGGGTAGGGAACCGCCGGCGAGTGCGCTGCGGAGGTCGGCGTCTCCGTCCACCGCGGGTCGTCCCCGGCCAGCCGGGTCCCGGACCAGAACGCCTCGGCCTGCTCCGCCGACGCCCAGCCCTCCCGGGCCGGCGGCACCGTCCGGTCCCACTCGCCGGTGTCGGTGATCCGGTCCCACTCGCCGGTGTGCTCCGTACGGTCCCACCGGCCCGTGCCGTCCCGCTGCTCGGCGACGACGGCGCGATCCCAGGCGTGCACCCCGGAGGCGTCCCACGGATCGACCGCCGACTGCTCCGCCGGACCTGGATCGGCCGACCGGCTCCAGGGGTCGGACGCCGGCCGCGACCACGAGTCCGACGACCCCGACCAGCGGGACCGCGGACCGGTCGAACCGGGCTCCCACCCGTCGCCCTCGCCGCCGGGGGAATTGGCGCCCGCCAGGCCCGACCAGGTCACCTGCGGTCGCCGGGGCTGCGCGCGCCGCGGCCGGCTACGCGGGGCCGGCCCGGACACCGGCTCGTCGTCGCTCGACTCGGCTCGCCGGCTCCCGACGTACCCCTGCTTCTGCGGGGTGTCCAGGGTCCACTCGGCGGTGTGCTCGCTCACCGGGCCGGCGCCGACAGCCCGCCGTTCGCGGCGCTCGCCCTCCTGGCGCCACCCGTCGACCGCCCCCGCC
>NZ_JAPDPH010000421.1 GCF_026013475.1 Micromonospora yasonensis
GAAGCGGATGCGCCATACGGTCGATGCCGGCTCGTTGGTAACGGAACGTCACGATGGCCGCCCGCCTGTTCCTGTGGGTCTCGCTGAATCCGCTGGCCGGCTCGCGGGCGGTTGAAGGCTCGAAGCTCGGACCGTCGCCGAGAAAATCTATGACCAACCTACTAGACATTCTTGCCGCGACTGGCTAGTGTTCCTGGCGTTGGCAGAAGAGATCCGAGGAAAACGCAGACGAGTCAGACCGAGCATCAAGCAGGGCCCGGACCCATTTCGTGGCTCGCTCGGCACAGCGGTGGAAGTACGCATCACCGCACGCAGCAAGGCAAGGCACGTGGAAGGTAAGCCCTGATGTAGTTCCAGGTCAGGGCAAAGCAGGCGGGGCGATGCTGATTGAGCGCCCGGCCTGGCAGGACAGTTCGCCGCACGTGTGCGGGGCCATGAAGTTGCGTGGGGCTTCGACACCGGCGGGCAGCACGACAGCACCACAGATATCGGAAGCAGAGGAAAGGGAGGGCTGAACACCGTTGGATCGCCCGCCGCCAGGACGCAGTTCCAACTCTGGGGCGGACACCGCAGTTTCCATCGAACGAGAGGTGGTCTCCGGTCACGCTTATGCGATCCTCGCACCCCACACCGCTGACGGCGGCAGGTGCGGATACGACAACCCGACGAACCTGTCGGTAGATGGTGTTTTCGACCCGTAACCCTGGGCCCCGGCGCTCTCGCGCCGGGGCCCTCGTCATGGAGAGATGTATATGGCCCAACCCGATGACATGTTCGGCGACGACGACTACCCCGCCTACACGATGGGCCGCGCTGCGGAGATCACCGGCGCCTCGCCGGATTTCCTGCGCCGGCTCGACGAGGCGAAGCTGATCACCCCGTTCCGGTCAGCCGGCGGGCACCGCCGCTACTCCCGCTACCAGTTGCGCCTCGCCGCCCGGGCTCGGGAGATGGTCGACCAAGGCACCCCTCTGGAAGCCGCCTGCCGGATCATCATCCTCGAGGACCAGCTCGAAGAAGCCCTCCGGCAGAACGAGAATTACCAGCGCCAACAAGAAGCCGGCGCCTGACCCGGTTCGCCTCACGGTTCTTCTCCGTCACGAGAGGGACCGTTTGTCGCACTCTCTCCGCTGAACTGAACGCGGAGCACACCGCCCAGACAGGTGACCTCCTGCCAGCTCGCCCCGCTCGCCAGGCCACTACCCGCGCCGTAGCACTACCGGCACCGCCGCGACCTACACCGATCGCAGCACCGCCGACGCCACGGACTCTTGGCGTCCGGATCTGCCGCGATGGCGCGCGGCGGCTCGGGCGCCAAACAGTCACCCTCAGTTATCACGATCTCGGCTCGACTCGGACAGCGGGAGGAGGCACGGCGGAGATCATCAGCGCCGCGGCTGCCGCTCCGTCATGCGTTCGGTCGGGACGTTCGTCTACTCGGCTCCGCACGGTGGCGACGTGTTCGGGTGCCGCCTTTGACTTCGCATGCCGATTCGAAGGTTCAGCGTAGGGCGGTGTGGGCTTCGGTGAGGAAGCGGTCGCGGTCGTCGCCGTGGGCGATTGCCGCGTTGTAGACGGCGTCGATCGCGGCGACCAGCGGATCGTCATTCGCCAGGGCGATCAGGGCGGGGAACGCGGCGGCCTGCTGGCGCACGTCGGTGACGTGACGTGTGCCGGACGCCCTCGCGGCCAGGTGGAGCGTGATGGTGGTGTGCGGCACCTCGGGATCGGACAATAGGCGGTTGAACGCGGCGGCACCGCTCTGCTCGGTGAAGGATCGGGGTAGTGGACGGTCGGCCTCGGCGGCGGCGAGCGCGTCGGCGATCCACCCGATCCGTTCCAGCCCGGCCACCCGCATCGCGCGGCGGGCCGCCCAGCAGGCTGTCTCACGCTGGCCGGCGGCGGGCAGCGCGTCGATACGGTCGAGCAACGGGCGGTCGATCCGGGCCAGGGACCGCGCCTGACTGACGAGCCCGCGGACCCGGTCCGACGA
>NZ_JAPDPH010000422.1 GCF_026013475.1 Micromonospora yasonensis
CGCCACGATCGACGAGCTCGCCGGCGTGCTCGGCGAGGGCGACATCATCATCGACGGCGGAAACTCCCGGTTCAGCGACGACGCCCCGCGCGCCGAGCGCCTGAACGAGCAGGGCATCGGCTACATCGACGTGGGTGTCTCCGGCGGCGTCTGGGGCAAGCAGAACGGGTACGCCCTGATGGTCGGCGGCGCCCAGGAGCACGTCGCGCGGCTGATGCCGATCTTCGAGGCGCTCAAGCCCGCGGGCGAGTTCGGCTTCGTGCACGCCGGCCCGGTCGGTGCCGGCCACTACGCCAAGATGGTGCACAACGGCATCGAGTACGGCCTGATGCACGCCTACGCCGAAGGCTACGAGCTGCTGGCCAAGTCCGAGCTGGTGACCAACGTGCCGGGCGTCTTCAAGTCCTGGCGGGAGGGCACTGTGGTCCGGTCCTGGCTGCTCGACCTGCTCGACCGCGCGCTCGACGAGGACCCGGAGCTGGCCGAGCTGAGCGGCTACACCGAGGACACCGGCGAGGGCCGGTGGACCGTCGACGAGGCGGTCCGGCTCGCCGTGCCGCTGAACGTCATCGCCGCCTCCCTCTTCGCCCGGTTCGCGTCCCGCCAGGACGACTCGCCGGCGATGAAGGCCGTCGCCGCGCTGCGCCAGCAGTTCGGCGGCCACGCCGTCGTCAAGCGTACGAGCTGACCGGTATCCACAGCCTGTGTACGTCCGCCGGCTCGAACTGGTCGACTTCCGCTCGTACGAGCGGGTCGGCGTCGACCTGGAGCCCGGCCCGAACGTGCTGATCGGCGCCAACGGCGTCGGCAAGACCAACCTGGTCGAGGCGTTGGGCTACGTGGCGACCCTGGACTCGCACCGGGTCGCCACGGACGCCCCCCTGGTCCGGATGGGTGCCACCTCGGCGGTGATCCGCTGCGCCGTGGTGCACGAGGGCCGGGAGCTTCTGGTGGAGCTGGAGATCGTCCCCGGCAAGGCCAACCGGGCCCGGCTGGGCCGCTCGCCGGCCCGCCGCGCCCGGGACGTGCTGGGCGCGCTGCGCCTGGTCCTCTTCGCCCCGGAGGACCTGGAGCTGGTTCGCGGCGACCCGGCCGAGCGCCGCCGGTACCTCGACGACCTGCTGGTCACCCGCCAGCCCCGGTACGCCGGCGTGCGCGCCGACTACGAACGGGTGGTCAAGCAGCGCAACGCCCTGCTGCGGACGGCGTACCTGGCCCGCAAGACGGGCGGCTCGCGGGGCGGGGACCTGTCCACCCTGGCGGTCTGGGACACGCACCTGGCGCACCACGGGGCCGAGCTGCTCGCCGGCCGGCTGGAGCTGGTCGCCGCGCTCACCCCGCACGTGGCCAAGGCGTACGACGCGGTGGCGGCGGGCAGGGGCGCGGCGGGGATCGCGTACCGGCCGTCGGTGGAGCTGCCCGAGCCGACCACCGACCGGGCGGTGCTGGCTGAGGCGCTGACCGCCGCGCTGACCGAGCAGCGGTCGGCGGAGATCGAACGCGGCACCACCCTCGTCGGACCGCACCGCGACGACCTCGCGCTCACCCTCGGCCCACTTCCCGCCAAGGGGTACGCCAGCCACGGCGAGTCCTGGTCGTACGCGCTCGCGCTGCGGCTGGCCGGGTACGACCTGCTGCGCGCCGACGGCATCGAGCCGGTGCTGGTGCTCGACGACGTCTTCGCCGAGCTGGACGCCGGCCGGCGGGAGCGCCTGGCCGAGCTGGTCGGCGGGGCCAGCCAGCTCCTGGTGACCTGCGCGGTCGACGACGACGTGCCGGCGGCCCTGCGTGGTGCCCGGTACCTGGTGGGCGAGGGGACGGTGCGCCGTGTCGGATGAGGTCCAGCTTCCCCCGGCCCGGCTGGGGCCGGGACGCGGTGGGCGTACCCCCGAGGGCGGCCCGGGAACGGCGGACGGTGCCGCCGCGACCGGGCGCGGCCGGCCGGCCGACCCGGCCGGCGGAGGCCCCGGGGCGGACACCGGCGCGGCCGC
>NZ_JAPDPH010000423.1 GCF_026013475.1 Micromonospora yasonensis
GCATCCGGTGGCTCTATGCCATGAAGCGGGTACGGCGTCGGCGGGCGATCAGGTAGCCCGCGCCGCCGAGGAGCAGGAGGCCGCCGCCGACGCCGGCCACGGTCGCGGTGTCGCCACCGGTCACGGGCAGCCCGCCGCCCTCGCCCCCGGGGGTGCCCAGGCTGGCGGACGAAGCAGGGGCCGGGGCAGCGGTCGTGGCGCTGGGCGTGGCGGTCGGCGTCGGTGACGCGGTGGGCTCGCTGGTGGGCGGCGTGACGAGCTTGACGCCGGCGAACCCGATCGGACCGCCCAGCCCGCCGAGCGGCCCGGACGGGGGCGTCAACGCCAGCGGGCTCTCGGTGCCGCGGACCGCCTTTGTGCCCTGCCCGGCCCACTGGTCGGCCAGCACCTGTACGCCGCCCTGTGCGTCGGCGTACTCCTTACTGACCCAGCGGTGGACGATCGACGAGATGTTCTCGGCACGGGCGTCCGGCTTGGTGGAGATTCCCGCCCCCGTCACGGCCAGGCTGGCGCCCGGAGCAAGTTCCTCGTCGAACTCGCACCAGGCCGACTCCTGGTTGCTGTCGACGGCGTACCAGCAGTTCTCGTACTTCTTGGTGAAGTCGAGGTCGTTGAGGACCCGTACATGGACGATGAGACCGTCGACCGGCGCGTCGCCGAGGTTCGTCACACCGAGCACGGCGGGCACGTCCTCGCCCTGGCCGACCAGATACGTGCGGTTCTTTCCCGTCTCCGGATCCTTCTCCGTACCGGCGGCGAGCTTTGCCGGGTCGGGTTCGTTCGAGGCCGGCGCGGCAGCGGAGGGCGTGGCGGCGAGGCCAGCCGCGAGGATCGTGGCGCTCACGGCAAAGGTGGCGTAACGGCGGATCGTCATGGAAACCCCCGTGCATGAATAGGACAACCGCGACACCATACAGATCCCCGCCTGGCGTTTCTGTCCCACTCAATCCGGCAAATGTGGGTCAGGTGCGACAAGATCGGCATGGCGCTGGGTGAAGCGGGTCACATGTCGGTCCAATGTGCCCGGTCGCCCCGAGGCTCCGGCACCCTCCTCCGTCGTTGCGTACGATCGTACGTTGTTTGTACGATCGTACGCATGACTCCTCTCGATCTTGTTGAGGGTGACTCGCGCACCATGCGGGAGCGCATGCTCGCGGGCGATCTCTACCGGGGCGCCGACCCAGAGTTGGAAGCTGAGATGCGCCATGCGATGGTGCTGACCAAGGCTTTCAACGACAGCGATCCGCGGGATACGGCGGGGCGCCGGGCCCTGCTTGGGCAGTTGCTCGGCTCGCTGGGTGCGGAGGTGGAGATTCGTCCTCCCCTGCACGTCGACTACGGCAGTCACCTCCACATCGGTGCCCGGACGTTCATCAACTACGGGTTGATGGCCCTGGATGTCGCGCCGATCCGCATCGGTGAGGACGTGCTGATGGGGCCGAACGTGCAGTTGCTGACGCCGACGCATCCGATCGACCCGGAGCCACGCCGCGCCAAGTGGGAGGCGGCGTTGCCGATCACGATCGGCGACAACGTGTGGATCGGCGGCATGGCCGTGATCTGCCCCGGTGTCACCATCGGCGACAACTCCGTGATCGGCGCCGGCGCGGTCGTCACGAAGGACATCCCCGCCGACGTTGTCGCCGTGGGCAACCCCGCTCGCGTCATCCGGTCGGTCCACGACAAGTGACCACCGGGCAGCAGGCCGGGAGGAGCCGTCGCCGGTATGAACCGGATCGGCGCCAGCGGCTGATCGAGGTCACTTTGGATGTCATCGCCGAGCACGGTGTGGCCGGCACGACCCATCGTCGGGTGGCCACTGCCGCCGACGTGCCGCTGGGCTCGGTCACGTACCACTTCGCCAGCCTGGAACATCTCCTGGCGTCGGCCTTCACGCATCTGGCGGAGACGGCGGCGGCGGTGTTCGACGCGCAGCTGGCGGCGATCGAACCGGGGACCGACGCCCGCGCGAAAGTGGTCG
>NZ_JAPDPH010000424.1 GCF_026013475.1 Micromonospora yasonensis
CGACCAGGTCCTCCAGGGTGACCACGGTGCCGGCCCGCTTGCTCATCCGCACCGGCGCGCCGTCGCGGACCAGGTTGACCAGCTGGCCGATGAGGATCTCGAGGTTGTGCTCCGGGTCGTCGCCGAAGCAGGCGGCCATCGCCTTCATCCGGCCGAGGTAGCCGTGGTGGTCGGCGCCCAGCATGATCACCACGCGCTCGAAGCCGCGCTCGCGCTTGTCCAGGTAGTAGGCGCAGTCGGCGGCGAAGTACGTCCACTCGCCGTTGGACTTGCGCAGCACCCGGTCCTTGTCGTCCCCGAAGTCGGTGGTGCGCAGCCAGGTCGCGCCCTCGGACTCGTAGAGGTGGCCCTGCTCGCGCAGCCGGTCCAGCGCCTTGTCCAGCTCGCCCCGGTCGTGCAGGTCCTTCTCGTTGAAGTAGGTGTCGAACTCGACGCCGAAGTCGCGCAGCGACGACTTGATCTCGGCGAACATCAACTCGACGCCCTCGACCCGGAACACCTCCTGGGCGGCGGCGTCGTCCAGTTCCAGCACGTCCGGCCGGCGCTCGACCACCTCGGCCGCGATCTCCGCGATGTACGCGCCGCCGTAGCCGTCCTCCGGGGCCGGCTGGCCGGCCGCGGCGGCCAGCAGGGACCGGGCGAACCGGTCGATCTGGGAGCCGGCGTCGTTGAAGTAGTACTCCGTGCCGACGTCGGCGCCGGTGGCGCGGAGCAGCCGGCTGAGCGCGTCGCCGACCGCCGCCCAGCGGACGCCGCCGATGTGCACCGGGCCGGTCGGGTTCGCCGAGACGAACTCCAGGTTGATCTTCTGACCGGCGAGGGCGTCGCTGCGGCCGTACTCCGGGCCGGCCTCGACGATCACCTTGGCGAGCTGGCCGGCGGCGGCCGCGTCGAGCCGGATGTTGAGGAAGCCCGGCCCGGCGATCTCCACCGACTTGATGCCCGGCGCCTTGCCGAGCTGGTCGGCCAGGGCGGCGGCCAACTCCCGCGGCGGTACGCCCACCTTCTTGCTGAGCTGCAGCGCCAGCGTCGAGGCGTAGTCGCCGTGATCGGGGTTACGGGGTCGCTCGACGGCGGTCTGCGCGGGCAGCGCGGAGCGATCCAGGCCCCGGTCTTCGAAGACGGCGTGGGCTGCGGCGAGAACGACCTCGGCGAGTTCAGCGGGAGTCACCGAACCATGTTATCGGGGGTAGACTCGGGCACCGCGGCGGCGACCAGCATGTGAACCCGACCCGCCGGCTCCCCTGACCGACCGACCTGACGAGGCACGATGAGCATCAGCACCCCGGGCGGCCCGGAGCGCCGTCCGACCGTGGTCAGCACCGGCAAGAAGCCGGCCGCCGGCCGGCCGGCGGCTGCCGACAAGCCCGCCGGCGGCAAGGGCGGGTCCGGCAAGGGCGCCCCGCGGCCGACCTCCGGCGGCAAGGGCCGCAAGCCGATCGCCCCGGTGAAGGTCAGCCAGGGCCGTCCGTGGGGTCCGATCGCCCTCTTCGTCGCGGTCGGCGTACTCGCCGTCGGCATCATCGGGTGGGGCGCCTGGGCCGTGTACAAGGGCTCCCAGCCGTGGGAGGACCGGGCCGACTCGATCAAGGGCGTGGTCGACTTCCGCAAGACCGACAAGGACATGGTCAAGGGCGGCCAGCACCAGCAGGGCGCGATCAAGTACAGCGTCCTCCCGCCGGTCGGCGGCCCGCACAACCCGGCCTGGCAGAACTGCATGGGCGACGTCTACACCGCGCCGATCGCCAACGAGCACGCGGTGCACAGCCTGGAGCACGGCACGGTCTGGATCACCTACCGCCCCGACCTGCCGGCTGACCAGGTGGCGAAGCTCAAGGCCAAGGTCGAGGGCAAGGAGAAGTTGATGCTCAGCCCGTTCGAGGGGCTGGACAAGCCGATCTCGCTCCAGGCCTGGGGCTTCCAGCTCAAGGTCGACAACGCCGACGACAGCCGGATCGACGACTTCATCA
>NZ_JAPDPH010000425.1 GCF_026013475.1 Micromonospora yasonensis
GGGTCGGCCCTCATCCTCACCGTCGCCTCCCCGCTCGGGCCGGCGACCGCCGGGTCCTCCCCCGCCGGCACCGTCGTCGCGCTCGGCGACTCGGTGCCCGCCGGCACGGCCTGCGGCTGCGCCCCCTTCCCCGACCTGTACGCGCGACTGCTCGGCCCGACCACCACGTCGGTGAACGTGGCCGTCGGCGGCACGACCTCCGCGGACCTCGACGGCCAACTCCGGTCCCCGGTCGCGCGCCGCGCGCTACGCCAGGTCGACGCGGTGCTGATCATGTCGGGGGCCAACGACATGGTCCCGCTGGTCGAGGCGCGGTCCGGGGCGGCGGCGTACCGGGCGACGGCGGAGGAGGTGGGCGAGCACGTCGCCGCGGCGGTCACCGCGCTGCGGGACCTGCACGGCGGTCCGCTGCCGGTCCTGGTGCTCGGCTACTGGAACGTCGACCGGGACGGGCAGGTCGCCCGGGACGGCACGGACACCAACGGGCTGGCCGACGCGGACACCGCCACCGCGTACGTCAACGACGCCCTGCGGGCGGCGGCGCGCCGCAGCGGGGCGATCTACGTGGCCACGTACCCCGAGTTCCGCGGCCCCACCGGGGAGGCCGACCCCACCGATTTGCTCGCCGACGACGGCGACCATCCCAACGCCCGGGGCCACGAGGTGATCGCCCGCGCCGCGTACGCCTCGTCGGCGGGCGTCCTGCCGGCCGCGCCGCGCTGAACTGTCGGACGGTGGAGGTACGGTCCGGACCGTGGTCACCGTCGACGACGTACGCGCGCTCGCCAGCACGCTCCCCCGCACCAGCGAGCACCTGATCCGTGACCGGATCAAGTTCCGGGTCGGCCAAATCGTCTACGTCGCCTTCTCCCGCGACGAGCGGACGATGGGCTTCGGCTACCCGAAGGAGGAACGCGACGGCCTGATCGCCGCCGAACCGGACCTGTTCTTCCTGCCCCCGCCCGCCGACCTTCGGTACCACTGGGTGTGCTGCCACCTCGACCGCCTCGACCATGAGCAGATGACCGAACTGGTGACCGAGGCGTGGCGGATGGTCGTGCCGAAGTTCCTCGCCCGGGAACGGCTGGGCGACTGACACCGCCGGGCAGTCCGGGGCTTCGGTGAGAGCGGTCCCACGCCGTACCGTCCGGGCATGAGCAGCGCGCCGACCACGCCGGTCATCCGGCCCTATCGGCCCACCGACCACGCGGTCTACGACATCTGCGTCCGCACCGTCGACGCGGGCGGGGCGAGCGGCACCCGGACGAGGACGCCGGCCGGGCCCGGTACCCGACAGTCCCGGGTGGGTTTTCCCGAGAGCGCCCCGGGGCGACGGCGGAACTGGGAGGCTGAACCGCGACGGTGGGGCCGGCGGAGATCGTCCGCACGGCAGGACGGACAACCGTGAGGAGACGCCGATGGACCGTGATGATCTTCCCGCGCCCCGGCACGGACTGGTCGTCACGCATTTCCTGACGGTGCGCGACGTCGCGGTCTCCCGGAGGTTCTACGCCGACATCTTCGGCGGACAGATCGTCCTGCCGGAGAATCCCGCGATCGTGCGGATCGCCAACAGCTGGATCATCATGAACCCCGGCGGCGGCCCCACCCCCGACAAGCCCGACATCACCCTGACCCCGCCCGAGCCCGGCGACCCGGTGTCGGCGTTCCTGAACGTACGGGTTGCCGACATCGCCGCGTTCTACGCCGACGCGCGGGCGAAGGGCGGGCAGTTCCTGACCGAACCGCTCGACCGCAAGGCCGAGCTGCGCTGCTACCTGCGTGACCCGGACGGCTATCTCATCGAGATCGGACAGGCCACCGGCATGCTGCAGGGCGTCTTCGCCGACCGGCCCGCCGAGTCGACCTGACCCGAGGGCGGATCGGGTCCAATCCGGCCCCGCGGCCGGCCCGCCACTGCAAGACTCGTCCGGTGGCGGGCG
>NZ_JAPDPH010000426.1 GCF_026013475.1 Micromonospora yasonensis
ACGGCCGGCACCCGCCGGCCGACCAGGACCAGGTTCACCGCCCCCCGGCCGGCCAGCCACCCGGCGACCGCCTGGCCCAGCCCGCCGAAGCCGCCGGTGACCAGGTACGTCGCGTCGGCGCGCAGCACCGGGCCGGGTCCCGGCGCGGACAGGTCCCGTTCCCGCAGCCGGGCCTCGTACCAGGTGCCGTCCCGCACCGCGAGGTGGGTGGCGCCGTCGGCGTCGGCGACCCGGTCGAGGACGGTGGACAGCGCCGGCGCGGCGCCGGCCGGGTCGAGGTCCACCTGCACGCAGCGCAGGTGCGGGTGTTCGGTCAGCACCGCCCGGGTCAGCGCCGCGAGCACCGCCTGCGCCGGCACGGGCACGTCGTCCCCGGTCGGCGTCTCGGCGCCCGCGGAGCAGAGCACCACGTCCGGCGCGTCGTCGGCGTACCCCCGCAGGACCGCGCGGAGGACGGCGAGCCCGTCCCGCGCGGTGCGGTAGGCGGCGTCGGCGTCCGGTCCGGCGTCCGTGCCGTGCAGCAGCAGGCCGCGCAGCTTGACGCCCTCGGCGCGGGCCGCGTCGACCAGCCTTGCCAGGGCGGCGTCGTCGGCCGGGTCCGCCTGCACCGGGCCGCCGCCCAGCGAGGCGGTCGCCGGCACCCGGGCGTCGTCGGCGAGCACCAGCGCGGCGGCGGCGCAGCCGAGGCCGAGCAGCTGGGCATGCCAGTCCGCGACGACCTCGGGGTCGCGGCCGCAGACCAGCCAGGTGTCGCGGGGGCCCACCTCGGCCCGCCGGGCCGGCCGGCCCGGCAGCGCCGTCCAGGTCACGTCGTAGCGGTGCAGCCGCGACCCGGCCAGGCCGGTGACGAGGGTACGCGGCAGCGCGCGCAGCCGGACGCCGGCCAGCCGGGCCACCGGCTCGCCGAGCGCGGTGACCAGGTCGAGGTCCATGGCCCGTTCGCCATCCGCCGGTACGCCCCGGGAGCGGGCCCGGCACCAGACCCGGCGGGGCAGCCGGTCGTACACCTCGACCCGGTCGATGCCGGCGGGGAGCCAGAAGTCGTCCTCGCTGACCCCGAAGGCGGCGCCGACGTGCAGGCAGGCGTCGAGGACCACCGGGTGCAGCAGCCACCCGGTGCCGTCCCGTTCCGCCTCGTCCACCTCGACCAGCGCGAGGGCCTCGTCGCCGGCACGCAGCAGCCGCTTCATCGCCCGGTAGCCCGGCCCGTACTCGACGCCGATCCGCCAGAGCCGGTCGTAGAACCCGTCGAGGTCCTCGGCCGCCATCCCGGCCCGTACGCCCGCCAGGTGCAGCCGCGGCGGTGGGGGTGTGGTGCCGGCGTGCACGGCGGCGACGGTGACGTGTTGCGCCCACGGCGCGGACGCGTCGTCGGCGGGCCGGCTGAAGCAGCGCACCCGTCCGTCCGGCTCGGCGGTCGCCTGGAGGGTGAGCGGGGTGCCCTCGGCGCAGCGCAGGAACTCGTCGAAGGTGATCCCCGCCATGGTCCAGCGGGCTTCGGGGGAGTCCCCGCGGGCCGCGGCGAGTGCCCACTCGACGAGCGCGGTGGCCGGGAACACCGCCGTACCCAGCAGCCGGTGCTGGTCGACGAAGCGGAGCCGGTCGGGGAGCACGGTCCGGCTGAACCAGCGTCCGGCGATCCCGGCGATGTCCAGCGGCGCGCCGAGCAGCGGGTGGCCGCCGGCCGGCTCGACCAGCGGCCGGGCCGGCGCGGGGTCGGGTGTGGTCGGCAGCCAGTGCCGGGTGTGCTGGAACGGGTAGGTGGGCAGGTCGAGCTGGGGGTGGCCGCCCGTGGGCCGGGCGGCGAGGGTGGCGGCGGCCGCGAGGACGGTGTGCTGGTCGGCCCGTTCGCGGTGCAGGGTGTGCACGGCGAGCGCCTCGGGTCGGGTGTGGGTGTGCAGCGTGGTGAGGGTGGCGTCCGGGCCGAGTTCGAG
>NZ_JAPDPH010000427.1 GCF_026013475.1 Micromonospora yasonensis
CCCGCCATCGCGGGGACCATCAAGGACCTGTCATGGGCCAAGTGGTGGACAAATCGGCAATTGCTGGACTGATTAGACCCGGTGGAACAATGCGGGATATGTCAACCCAACTCTTAATCCACTTGGTCCGCTTCAGGAAACTCCGGCCGCCCAGCCGCATCACGAACAGCCGAGCACCCCACGAGGCGCCCGGGTCCACATAGGACATGGATTGCCGCAACCATGGGTGCAAAGCTGCAGATTAATCTGCGTATCGACTCGACGAGTGTCGATGTGATCCGGCGACACCTATGGATTAAAAGTCCTCAGCTCTGCCATTGAGCTAACGGCCCGCAGGACCACAGGTTACCCGAAGCGTGAGGGCCCGGCGTGCGGCGCTCGTCGCGCATCTTGATCTTTCGCTCGGCGCCGGACTCCACCTGATGGTCGCTGACTTCCGTTCGCGGCGAAACTCGCGGTGAACAGCAGACCGACCGTGACCACGCCCAGGGTGATGGACAGCGAGCGCAGGATGCCGACGTGGTTCGCGAGGAAGCCGAGAAGCGGGGGCCCGGCCAGGAAGGCGGTGTAGCCGATGGAGGAGACGACGCTGACGCGGACGGCTGCGCGGCCTGGGTCGTCGGCTGCGGCGCTGATGCCGAGCGGAAAGCCCATCGCGGTGCCCAGCCCCCAGGTGATGACACCGAGCAGCGCAACTGCCTGGTGTGGGCCGAAGATCGTGACCGCGAGGCCGGACATGGCGAGGACGGCGCTGGCGCGGGTGACGAGTCTCGGGCCGTACCGGTTGACGAGTGGCGGCCCGAACCATCGGCCGAGGGTCATCGCGGCGACGAACATCGCGAAGCTCAGCGCGCCGGCGGCTACCGAGGTGTGGTGACCCTCGATCATCGCGGAGGCGAGCCAGTCATTGCCGGTGCCCTCGGAGAACGCCATGCTCAACACGAAGATGCCGAGAGCGAGCGTGCGCGGTTCGGTCCACGCGCGCACGGCGTCGCGGGCCGAGCGGGGCGTGGACGGCTCGGTGCCGGTGGCCAGATACCGGCGGGTGGACACCGGCACCGCTACGGCGACAAGGACCGCGACGACGGCCAGGTGGGCGACGACCGGGACGTGGAGAGCGGCGCAGGCTGCGGCGACGCCTGCGCCGAGGACGGTTCCGGCGCTCAGGGAGGCGTGGAACCGGGACATCATCGACCTGCCGCTTCGTTGCTCGACGGCGGCGGCCTCGACGTTCATCGCCACGTCCCAGACGCCAGTGCTCAAGCCGAGGAGCGCAAGCCCCGTGGCCGTGACGCTGAAGTCGCCCTGCGCGCCGATACCGGCCAGGCAGAGCCCCGCTGCGCTGGTCAGGCCGGCTGCGGCAACGGCGCGGCGTGGGCTGATGCTCGTCACGACTGGTCCCGCCGCCAGCAGCGACACGATCGACCCGATGGGCAGGGCGAGCAGCAACAGTCCCAGTTGTCGCGGGCTCAGTTGAAGCTGGGCCTTGACGTTGGGGATGCGGGCCGCCCAGGTGGCGAAGGCGAAGCCGCTGCTGACGAACGCCAGGTACACCGCCGTGGTGGCCGCTCGCAGCTGGGCGCCGCCGTCGCCCGCCGGGCCGGCCAGCGTCAGCGGCCTGTCGCGCGCGCCGGCGGGAGTGCCGGTCATCCCGCTACGTCCCCGGGCACGAGGCGACGGATCGAGTCCCTGATCTTTTCGGCATCGACCGGCCGAGTGGACAGGGTCGCGTGCAGAATCAGCCCTTCGATCAGCGCGTCGAGCGCCTCCGCGGTGTCGGGATCGAAATGCCGCTGCAGGGATCGGCGGGTGCTGTCCATCCACGCCTGCGTGATCACCCGGAGCTGGGGATTGCGTGCCGCCGCGGCGTACAGCTCGTAGGCGAGGACCGCGCTGCGCTGGTTGTCCGCCAGGTCGGCCAACATCGCGT
>NZ_JAPDPH010000428.1 GCF_026013475.1 Micromonospora yasonensis
GGGGCGGGCCCCCCCCTTCCCTCCGCCCCCCGGGGGGGGGCGCCCGCCCCGACCCCCGGGGGGCCGCCCCGCCCGTCGGACACCAGGGCGGCCCCGCCCCAGTAGCGGCGGGTGAACTCCGGCTCGATCAGCGCCCGCCAGAGCCGCTCCGGCGTGGTCCGGATGTAGGTGGTGTAGACGAATGTCGGGTTGTCCATGGGCTCCCGCTCCAATGCTGTCTGCAGGTCGGCGAGGGCGTGCGCCCGCTCTCGGTGGTACCGGCCGATCCAGCGGTCGGCGACGGCGTTGATCGGGGCGGCGTTGAGGTGGTGCAGCTTTTCCCGGCCCCGCCGCGTGGTGGTCACCAGCCCGGCCGCCTCCAGCACCGCCAGGTGCTTGCTCACCGACTGCCGGGTCATGTCCAGCCCGGCGCAGAGTTCGCGCAGGCTCTGTCCGTTGCGGACGTTGAGGCTGTCGAGCAGCCGTCGCCGGCTGGCGTCGGCCAGTGCCCGGAACACCTCGTCCATCGCTTACCGCCCTCGTGACAGGCAGCCATCTGGTTGCCTGTGTCCAGGATAGGCAACCAGATGGCTGCATGTCTACCTCGAATCAGGGCTAGCCTCCTAGGACGCTGTAGGGGGCGTGACGCCCCCGCCTACGGTGAAGGGTGGCGCTCGGGGGAGGGATTGTGCGGGCTGACGATCGGCACCCGCAGTCGGACGACGAGTCCGCCGGCGACGTCGGGATGCCGGACCGGGTCCGGCTCACCCTGCGGGACCGGCTCATCCTGGCGTTGCTGGCCTGCGTCGTCGCCGCCGCGATCGGCGTCGTGGTCGCCTGGGCCACCGGGGATACCAGCGGCATCGTGGCGGACAAGCGCGAGGTCCAGATCACCGAGTGCGGGGGCGGCTGCCGGCTGAAGACCTGCCACCAGGTCACCTACGTCACCGACGCACGCTGTGCCTGCCGAAGGGCCGGTACGACCGGATCAACCTCGGCGACCGCATCTCCGGATGAGACCCCGTTCTTCTCGCCTTTCCCGGGTGGCCGATCGGCCAGGTGACCCGCCGTTCTTTCGGTGCACCGACCGTCGATGAACATTGACCGGTAGTCGACTGAGACATCGGTCACCGCACCGATCAGAAATGCCTGGAGAGCTGCCCTGAGCAGGGGTTGTGCCCGCCCGACACCGATCCGCCGACACCGCCGGAAAGCGCGGGGACCGCTGACCGGAAATTCGCTGTCGGCTAGCCGTCCGGCAATTCTCTTCTCCTGCCGTGAGGTTCTGCGGCTGAATGTGGACATCCTTTTTTGATGAAACGGAGTCAACCGTGTCCACCACGAATGAGACCGGGCAGGCGATCGTCCTCGGCGGCAGCATCGGTGGCCTGCTGGCCGCGCGGGTGTTGAGCGAGTCGTACGCGACGGTGACCGTCTTCGACCGGGACGAGCTGCCGGCGGCGGCCGCCGACCGGAAGGGCGTGCCGCAGAGCGAGCACTCCCACGGCCTGCTCGCCCGGGGCCGGCAGATCCTCGAGGAGCTCTTTCCCGGCCTGACCGCGGACCTGGCCGCTCAGGGAGCCGTTCCCGTCGACATCCAGCAGGACTGCCTCTGGGTCAACGACGGCCACCGGATCCCCCGGGTCGCCTCCGGTCTCGACGGGCTCTGCGTCAGCCGGCGTGCCCTGGAGGCGTACGTCCGGGGTCGGGTCCGCGCCCTGCCCAACGTGGTGGTCCGGGACAGCTGCGAGGCGGTGGGGCTGATCGCCGACGCCGACGGCGGCCGGGTCACCGGCGCGCGGATCCTGCCCCACGGCGGCCGGGAGGAGCGTCACGGCGCCGACCTGGTCGTGGACGCCACCGGCCGGGGCAACCGCGGCCCCACCTGGCTCGCCGAGCTGGGCTACCAGCCGCCCGTCGAGGACCGGGTCAATCCCCGCACGGTGT
>NZ_JAPDPH010000429.1 GCF_026013475.1 Micromonospora yasonensis
AAGGCACCGCGTCCAGCGCCGCGCGGGCCGTGCCGACGTCCGGGTGCACCTGGGTCAGCACCAGCAGCTCGGCCGCCCGGTCCAGGTGGCCCGGGTCCCGGCCGTAGACCGCCGCCAGATGCAGCACCAGGTTGGCCTGCGTCCAGAGCACCGCGGCCAACTCGGCCACCGGGGCGAGCAGCCCGGCGCCCGCGGCGAGCGCCCCGCCCGTACCGGCAAACCGGACGAACCGCCGGATCGCCAGCCGGGCCAGCCCGTCGGCGTCCGCGTCCGGGTACGCCGCCCGAGTGCGCTCGGCCCAGTCGGCGGCCCCCGGCCCCAGCTCCGCCACTGCCGCGAGGGCCAGCAGCTCCGGCGCGAAGCCCGGGTGGTCGACGATCCGCGCGGCCATCGCACGCCAGCCCACCCCGGAGGTACGCCCCGACTCCCGCTCCTGGCTCGCCTCGCGCGGTCCCGACGGGGTGGCGGCAGCGGCGCTCGCCGGCTCCGCGACCGCAGCGGTCCGCTGGCCTGCTGCGGTCTGCTCCGGCGTCTTCGCCCGGATGGCCCTCTTGGCCGGAGTGGCCGTCTTGGCCGGAGTGGCCGTCTTGGCCGGAGTGGCCGTCTTGGCCGGGGTGGCCTTTTTCGTTCGGGTGGTGGGTGCCTTGCGGGCCCGAGTGGTTACGGGCGGTGCCGTCTCCGGAGTTGCACCCGTGGCCCCGGCCACGCTCACCGGCCCGGTCGGCTCGGCGCTGCCGTCCGGCTCGCTCCGGGCGCCCTCGGTGGTGACCGGCGGCACCTCGACCGGAGCTGCGTTGGTCCCGGTGTTCGCCGGCTGTGGCACGGCTGACGTCAGGTGTTCCGGGTCACCGGAAGTGTCAGGGGCCGCCGCGGCCGGCCGGCCGGCCCGTTTCCGCGCGGCCGGCGCGGTCTTCTTGGCGGGCCGGGCCGCCTTCTTCGCGGCGGTGCGCCTGGTCGGTCCCGGGGTCTCGGAGCCGGTGCCCGGCTGCTCCTCGGCGGACGAGCCGGTGCTGGGCTGCTCCGCGGCGGGTGCCGCGGCCCGGCGGGGGCGGGTGACGGACGGAACGGTGCCATCCCGAGCCGGTGTGTCGGCCGGAGTCTCCTCGACTGCCGGCCGGGGACGTGGTGCGGCGGCCGGTGCCGGCGTGCCGGAGGGCCCACCGGGCTCACCGGTGGGCGGCGGCCCGGCCAGGGCGAGGTCGGGTGGTTGGAAGAGCACGCTCGGCGCAGCCCTGACCCGACGGGGCCGGGGTGCCGGCTCACCGTCGGTGCCGGCCTGCTCGGCGGGCCGCGTGGCCGGCGGTGGTGTGAAGGTCGGTTTGGTGGAGCGGCTCCGCCGGGCGCTGGCGGCGGGCTCGCGACGGGGCGGATCGCTCGGCGGCTGCTCCTGCATATCGATGGAGCCTAGTCCCGGACGTGACGTCGCACACGGGGGAAAACGCAGGGACCGAGCCTCTATCGGTAGTCGCTTTGCCCTGGGTGGGTGGGGACCTGTATCCTCGGGCGCGGTGGTCTCCGGGCCACCAGGGAGACTTCGCCTAGTCTGGTCTATGGCGCCGCACTGCTAATGCGGTTGGGGTTTTAAAGCCCCTCCCGGGTTCGAATCCCGGAGTCTCCGCGCGAAGGCCGGTGTGTAGACTGGCCGAGCAGCAAGCGCCCGTAGCTCAACGGATAGAGCATCTGACTACGGATCAGAAGGTTAGGGGTTCGAGTCCCTTCGGGCGCGCAACAGGTAAGGGGCCGTTTCGGGAAACCGAGACGGCCCCTTTTTCGTCCCGTACGGCAGCGAAGTACAGCAGCCGTCACGCCGACTCCGTGCCGCTCATTCGCTCGCCCAGGCACTTCACGTCGGACTCTTCGGGCTTGGTCTCGCGGCGTACTCGGCCGGCTGCGGCGGGG
>NZ_JAPDPH010000043.1 GCF_026013475.1 Micromonospora yasonensis
GGCCGCCCGAGCACCCGGCAACGACCTGGACCGGCTGCTGGACGCCGCGCTGCGCGCCGGCGCCACCGCCGCGTCGGCCCGGTCGGCGGTCCGGCTGCGCGGCGACGACACGGCCGGCCGCACCGTGGACGTCATCGAGGTACGCGCCGGTGGCACCGCGCTGCGCTACTGGATCGACCGGGACGGCCTACTGCGCCGGCTGGAGCTGCGGACCGGGCGGGGCGTCTGGGCCCAGCTCGACCTCAGCCCGGGCCGGGTGCCCACGCTGCCCGGCGGTGAACCGTCCCCGCCCCGGCCGGGACGCCGCTGAGCGGGTTCACGGTCGCCAGCCGGTCTGGGCGGCCCATTCCTCGGCGCGCAGGTGCTCCTCGTCGAACCAGGGATCCTTCAGCGTCCCGTACGTCGCGCTGTCCGGGGCGGCCGCGGCCAACTCCCGCTTGACCTGGAGGTAGGCCGCCCGCTGGGCGGGGTCGGCGCGGAGGTGGTCGCGCATCAGCAGCGCGTACCGCCAGCCGGGCGAGCCGGCGACCCGCAGGTGCAGATAGGCCGGGCGGGCCGGGTCGGCGCTGCCATGCAGTCGCTTCTCCCAGTGAGCGCTGCCGCCCGGGCGCGGGTTGTCCCACCAGTCGCCGGGCAGCCGGGGGAAGCCGGCGTCGGCGAGCCGCTCGGCCAGCGGCCCGTCGGCATCGGCCAGCGACGGCACGGTGAGCTGGATGTCGATGACGTCCTTCGCGGCCAGCCCGGGCACGGCGGTGGAGCCGATGTGGTCGACGCGCAGGTCCGCGCCGGCGGCGTGCCGGATCCGGGCGGCCAGCCGGTCGTACTGCTGGGGCCAGCTCGGGTCCGGCTCGGTGAGCGCCACCCGCTCCGGCCGGACCGCGCGGCGCTCGCGGACGTTGCCCTCGTAGGGCACCAGGCGGTCCCGCCAGAGCGCGTCCACCGCCGCGTGCAGCTCGTCGAGGGTGCCGTCGTTGGTGAGCAGCACGTCCGCCACCGCCTGCCGGCGGGCGTCGTCGGCCTGCGCGGCGATCCGCCGCTCGGCCTCCGCCCGGTCCATGCCCCGGTCCCGGGCCAGCCGCGCCAACCGCGTGGGCACCGCCGTCTGCACCACGACCACCAGGTGGTACGTCGGCGCGAGCCCCACCTCGGCCAGCAGCGGCACGTCGTTCACCACCACCGCGTCGGGCGGCGCGACGGCGGCCAGCTCGGCGGCGCGGGCGCGCACCCGGGGGTGGGTGATGGCCTCCAGCCGACGGCGGGCGGCCGCGTCGCCGAACACGAGAGCGCCCAGCGCCGCCCGGTCCAGCGCCCCGTGCGCGTCGAGCACCCGCTCGGAAAAGGCGGCGACGATCTCGGCCAGGCCCTCGCTGCCCGGGGCGACCACCTCGCGGGCGATCCGGTCGGAGTCGATCAGCACCGCGCCCAACGCGGTGAGCCGGTTCGCGACCGCGCTCTTGCCGGACCCGATCCCACCGGTCAAACCCACCTTCAGCACCGGAACAGTCAACCCGATCAACGCGCCGGTGCCAAACCGGACGCCCGGCCGGCCGCGTCCCCTCGCGGCCCGGGTGCGGGACGCCAGCCGGCGGCGGGACACTACGAGGGCCCCGCCCCCGGCGGTCCGGTGGAACCGGATCGAGGGGACGGGGCCCGTCGTCAGCGACGGCCTCCAGGTCGCGGCGTCAGACGCGCCGAGCCGGAGTTGTCGCAGGGGTCACTTACCGCCGGCGAGCTTCTCCCGCAGGGCGGCGAGCGCCTCGTCGGTGGCCAGGGTGCCGGCCGGCTCCTCGGCCTGACGGCTCGGGGCCGTGGTCGAGGTGGTGGTGCCGGACACGGCCGGAGCCGGGTTGGCAGCGGCCTCGGCGTCGGCGGCCCGGGAGGACTGCACCTGCTTGGTGTGGGCCTCCCAGCGCTGGCGCGCCTCGGCGTACTGGTTCTCCCAGGTCTCGCGCTGCTTGTCGTAGCCCTCGAGCCACTCGCCCGTCTCCGGGTCGAAGCCCTCCGGGTAGATGTAGTTGCCCTGCTCGTCGTAGGTCGCGGCCATGCCGTAGAGGGTCGGGTCGAAGTGCTCCTCGCCCTCGACGAAGCCCTCGTTGGCCTGCTTGAGCGACAGCGAGATCCGGCGACGCTCGAGGTCGATGTCGATGACCTTGACCATGACCTCGGAGCCGACCTGCACGACCTGCTCCGGGATCTCCACGTGGCGCTCGGCCAGCTCGGAGATGTGGACCAGGCCCTCGATGCCGTCGTCCACCCGGACGAAGGCGCCGAACGGCACGAGCTTGGTGACCTTACCCGGCACGATCTGCTGGATCGCGTGGGTACGGGCGAACTGACGCCACGGGTCCTCCTGGGTCGCCTTCAGCGACAGCGAGACCCGCTCGCGGTCCAGGTCGACGTCCAGGACCTCGACCTCGACCTCCTGGCCCACCTCGACGACCTCGGACGGGTGGTCGATGTGCTTCCAGGACAGCTCGGAGACGTGCACCAGTCCGTCCACGCCGCCCAGGTCGACGAACGCGCCGAAGTTGACGATCGAGGAGACGACGCCCTTGCGGACCTGGCCCTTCTGCAGCTTGTTGAGGAACTCGGTACGCACCTCGGACTGCGTCTGCTCCAGCCAGGCCCGGCGGGACAGGACCACGTTGTTGCGGTTCTTGTCCAGCTCGATGATCTTGGCCTCGAGCTCGCGTCCGACGTACGGCTGCAGGTCGCGCACCCGCCGCATCTCGACGAGCGAGGCGGGCAGGAAGCCGCGCAGGCCGATGTCGAGGATGAGACCACCCTTGACGACCTCGATGACCGAGCCGCGGACGACCCCGTCCTCGTCCTTGATCTTCTCGATCGTGCCCCAGGCCCGCTCGTACTGCGCCCGCTTCTTCGAGAGGATCAGACGCCCCTCCTTGTCCTCCTTCTGGAGAACAAGGGCCTCGATGTGGTCGCCGACCGAAACCACCTCGGCCGGGTCCACGTCGTGCTTGATCGACAACTCCCGAGAGGGAATGACGCCCTCGGTCTTGTAGCCGATGTCGAGCAGGACCTCGTCCCGATCGACCTTGACGACGGTGCCTTCGACAATGTCGCCGTCGTTGAAGTACTTGATGGTCTCGTCGATCGCGGCGAGGAAAGCTTCCTCGGAACCGAGATCGTCGTGGGTGACCTTGTTGGCGCTCGAGGGGGCCTCGATGCTGCTCGTCATGTGGGCGGTTGCTCCGGTCGGATGGGTTGTCACAGCAGGCGTGGCGTCGCGGTGACTCGTCCGCGCCAACGGATCCGTCGCCGGGCACACCGAACGATCGCCATCAGAGGATCATTAGTGGCTCCGGTGACCGCACACCTGCTCCCTGCCGAGGCACACGATCCGCGAGCGCATCGTCTAGCCTACCTGCTGCATTACCACAGCGTGCAAGCCCTCCCGGGTCTCCTCGGGCTCGTCAACCGCGAAAGCGGAGATTTCGCGCGGTAAGGGCCAACCCCTGTCTCATCCGTCACATCCGTCCCACCGGCCACGGCCGCACCGGAGGGCCGACGCGGGGCGGCGGGGGCGGGGGCCTAGCGTGAGCGGGTGGCTGACGACAGGGTGACCCGACGCCGGGTCGGCGCCGCCGAGATCCGCCGGGCCAACCGCGGCTGGTGGGACCTCGACGCGGACGACTACCAGGCCGAGCACGGCGCGTTCCTGGGCGAGGTGGACTTCGTCTGGTGCCCCGAGGGGCTGCGCGAGGCGGACGCCCGGCTGCTCGGCGACATCACCGGCCGCCGGATCCTCGAGCTGGGCTGCGGCGCCGCGGCCGCCGCCCGGTGGCTGGCCACCCAAGGCGCCCACCCGGTCGCCCTGGACCTCTCCGCCGGCATGCTGCGGCACGCCGCCCAGGCCGCCGACCGGACCGGGGTACGCGTGCCGCTGGTGCAGGCCGACGCGCTCGCCCTGCCCTTCGCCGACGCGGCGTTCGACACCGTCTGCACCGCCTTCGGCGCGATCCCGTTCGTGGAGGACTCGGCGGGGGCGATGCGGGAGGTCGCCCGGGTGCTGCGTCCCGGCGGCCGGTGGGTCTTCTCGGTGACCCACCCGATGCGCTGGATCTTCCTGGACGACCCGGGCGAGGGCGGGCTGACCGCGGTGCACTCGTACTTCGACCGTTCGCCGTACGTGGAGCAGGACGAGCACGGCGTGGCCACCTACGTCGAGCAGCACCGCACCCTCGGCGACCGGATCCGGGAACTGGTCGGCGCCGGGTTCCGGCTGCTGGACCTGGTGGAGCCGGAGTGGCCGGCGGGGCACGAGGGGATCTGGGGGCAGTGGAGCCCGCTGCGCGGCCGGCTCTTCCCCGGCACCGCCGTCTTCGTCGCGGAAAAGCCGGGGGCATGACCGACCGGACAATCAGTGCGACTCCCCCGACCGGGGCCGGCGTTACGCTGAGCGGGTGAGCGCCGAGCCGATCGCGACACCACCTGGCCCCTGGTGTCCTGACCCGATCCGGCAGCAGCGTGCCGACTACACGCTGGAGGACCTGCTCAACCTGCCGGACGACGCCCCCCGCGTCGAACTCGTCGACGGAGTCATCCAGGTGACACCCTCCCCCACGCTGGGCCATCAGGACATCTCTTTCCTGCTGCGGCTGTGGCTGCACACCCACGCGCCGCAACACCTTCGCACCACTCAGGACGTCGGTGTCGAACTGGCGAGGAACACCAGTCGTCGGCCGGACGTGCTCTTGTGCCGAGCGGAGGTGGCATCGGACGTCTCGGAAGTTCGGCCGCACGACGTGATCCTCGCGGTGGAGATCGTCTCGCCCGGCACCCGGCGGGTCGACCGCTTTGCCAAGCCGGCCGAGTACGCCGCCGCCGGTATCCCGTTCTTCTGGCGGATCGAACAGGACCCGGTCCACCTCTACGCCTACCAGCTCAGCGAGCGCTTGAGTCCAAGCGGGGAGCGGCAGTACGAGCTGGTGGCCGACAGCTCGGAGCTGATCGAGCTGACCGAGCCCTTCGAGATCAAGCTCCCGATCGCCGAGATCACCCCGTAGCCCGGGGCGCCCCGTTTCCGGCCACCCGGGCCGGGTAACCGGACGGCATGGCCGAGAAGGAGTTCCGCAAGGGCGACCACGTCTCCTGGGCCAGCCACAGCGGCCGGGCGTACGGCGTGGTCAAGGAGAAGCTCGTCGACCGGACGCACGTCCGCGGGCACGCCGTGAACGCCTCGCCGGAGGAGCCGCAGTACCGGATCCGCAACGACCACTCGGGCCGGGACGTCGCGCACCGACCGGAGGCGCTACGCGATGAGCCGACGTGACGATCCGGAGCAGACCTACCGCGATTTCACCGAGGCGGTGAACATGAAGCCAGGTGAGCTGTCCACCTGGTTGGAGACCGACGAGTCGAAGCACGTCGGCTGGCAGAAGAAGGGCAGCCCGGGCGGCGAGTCGGTCGGCCACGAGTCCGGCCGGAAGATCGTCGACCTGCTGCGCCGCAAGCGCGGAGAGCTGTCCGCCACCGACTACCAGCACATGCGCAAGGTCGTCGGGTACGTGCACCGCCACCTGGCCCAGCACCCCTCCGGCGACGTCCGCGACACCAGATGGCGCTGGTCCCTGATGAACTGGGGCCACGACCCCCTCAAGTAACCAGGACCACCCACCAACGACCGACTCACCCACCGATGACCGGATCACCCACCGATGACCGGATCACCCCACTGATCCCCAGGCCAACAGCGCCGACCACCACTCCACCTGGACCACGTCAGGTCTCCGGGGCGGCCCGAGCCGCGGAGGGATCAAGCCTGACCGCCCGGAGCGGGTCGGGCCGCCCCGGAGACCCACCGGGCAAGAGCCAGACTCAGTGGTCGGCGCTGTTCCAGTCCCGACCTTCGCCGACCGAGACCTCCAGCGGCACCGACAGCGGGTACGCGTCGCCCATCCGGGCGCGGACCAGGGCCTGCACGGTCTCCCGCTCGCCCGGGGCGACCTCGAAGACCAGCTCGTCGTGCACCTGCAGCAGCATCCGGGAGCGCAGCCCGGCCTCGCGCAGCGCGGTGTCGACGTGCAGCATGGCGACCTTGATGATGTCGGCCGCCGACCCCTGGATCGGGGCGTTGAGCGCCATCCGCTCGGCCATCTCCCGGCGCTGCCGGTTGTCGCTCACCAGATCGGGCAGGTAACGCCGGCGGCCCAGGATCGTGGAGGTGTAGCCGTCCTGCCGGGCCCTGGCCACCACCTCCTGGAGGTAGTCACGGACCCCGCCGAAGCCGGCGAAGTAGTTCTCCATCAGCCCGCGCGCCTCCTCGGCGCTGATCCCGAGCTGCTGGGAGAGCCCGAACGCGCTCAGCCCGTACGCCAGGCCATAGTTCATCGCCTTGATCTTGCGGCGCTGGTCGGCGGTGACCTGGTCGACGGGGACCTCGAAGACCGAGGAGGCGGTGGCGGCGTGGAAGTCGTGCCCGGAGTTGAACGCCTCGATCAGCGCGTCGTCCGAGGACAGGTGCGCCATGATCCGCATCTCGATCTGGCTGTAGTCGGCGGTGAGCAGGCACTCGTAGCCCTCGCCGACGACGAAGGCGCGCCGGATCCGCCGCCCCTCCTCGGTGCGGATCGGAATGTTCTGCAGGTTGGGCTCGGTCGAGGAGAGCCGGCCGGTGGCCGCCACGGTCTGGTTGAACGTGGTGTGGATCCGGCCGTCGTCGGAGACCGACTTGAGCAGCCCGTCGACGGTCGACTTGAGCTTCGCCACGTCGCGGTGCCGCAGCAGGTGGTGCAGCAGCGGGTGCTCGGTCTGCGCGTAGAGCCACTGCAGGGCGTCGGCGTCGGTGGTGTAGCCGGTCTTGATCTTCTTGGTCTTGGGCAGGGCCAGCTCGCCGAAGAGGATCTCCTGGAGCTGCTTGGGCGAGCCCAGGTTGAACTCCCGGCCGACCACCTCGTACGCGCCCTGCGCGGCGGCCTTCACCTCGGCCGCGAAGTGCGCCTCCAGCTCCGACAGGTAGTCGGTGTCGGCGGCGATGCCGGTGCGCTCCATAGTGGCGAGCACCCGCATCAGCGGCAGCTCCACCCCGGCCATCAACCGGGCGGACTGCTCGCCGTCGCGGGACAGCTCGGCGTCGATCGCGTCGGCCAGGTCGAGGGTGGCCCGGGCGTGCAGCATCAGGTTCTGCTCGGCCTCACCGTCGTTGCCCAGCCCGTCCAGGGTGAGCTGGCCGGTCTCCGGGGCGTCGACCCGCAGCTCCCGGTGCAGGTAGCGCAGCGCCAGGTCGGTCAGGTCATACGAGCGCTGGTCGGGACGGGCCAGGTAGGCGGCGATCTGGGTGTCCCGGGCGATGCCCTGCAGCTCCCACCCGTGCGCGGCGAAGGCCAGCACCGCCGGCTTGCTGTCGTGCAGCACCTTGGGGCGGCTGCCGTCGGCCAGCCAGCCGGCCAGGGCGGCCTCGTCGCCCGACTCCAGGGTGGCCGGGGCGACCCAGGCGGCCGCCCCACCGGCGGTGGCCAGGGCCAGGCCGGTCACCGCGGCCGTGTGCCGCCGGTTGGGGCCGGTGTCGAGCTTGACCGCGAGGCCGACCGGGGTGCCGGCCGGGGCGTGCGTCTCCAGCCAGCCGGCCAGCGCGCCGGGCTCGGTGAGCACCTGGCCGGCCAGCTCGAAGCCGGCCTCCGCCTCCGGCTCGACCGCCTCCAGGTACTGGTAGAGCCGGTCGCGCAGGATGCGGAACTGGAGGGTGTCGAAGACCTGGTGCACGGCCTCCCGGTCCCAGCCCTGCCAGCGGGCGTCCTCGGCGCGGATGGGCAGCTCCAGGTCGGCGACCAGGCAGTTGATCTCGTAGTTGCGGATCACGTCGGCGAGCCGTTCGCGCAGGCTGTCGCCGGCCTTGCCCTTGATCTCGTCGGCGTGAGCGACGACGCCCTCGACCCCGCCGTACATGTTGATCCACTTGGCCGCGGTCTTCGGGCCGACGCCCGGGACGCCGGGCAGGTTGTCGCTGGTCTCGCCGACCAGGGCGGCCAGGTCGCGGTAGCGGCCCGGGGCGACGCCGTACTTCGCCTCCACCGCGGCGGGGTCCATCCGGGCCAGGTCGGAGACGCCCTTGCGCGGGTAGAGCACGGTGATCCGGTCGCCGACCAGTTGGAACGCGTCCCGGTCGCCGCTGGTGATCAGCACGTCCATACCCTGGTCGCGGGCCTGGCAGGCGAGGGTGGCGATGACGTCGTCGGCCTCGTACCCCTCCTTCTCCACCACCGGGACGCGCAGCGCGGCCAGGACCTCCTTGACCAGGCTGACCTGGCCCTTGAAGTCGGTGGGGGTCTCGCTGCGGCCGGCCTTGTACTCGGCGTACTTCTCGGTGCGGAAGGAGCGGCGGGAGACGTCGAAGGCGACCACGATGTGGGTCGGCTGCTCGTCGCGGAGCACGTTGATCAGCATCGAGGTGAAGCCGTAGACCGCGTTGGTCGGCTGCCCCGTGGTGGTGGAGAAGTTCTCCACCGGCAGGGCGAAGAACGCCCGGTATGCCAGGGAGTGTCCGTCGACGAGGAGCAGGCGCGGCGTCGTAGCTGTCACGGCAGCGACTCTAGTCCGTGGGCCCGACAACCCGGAGATGGCGGCACCGCAACGCCAGCGGCCGGCCGCCCCGCGAGGGGACGACCGGCCGCCGGGGGTACGGCTCAGGCCACGCCGAGGTACGCCTCCTTGACCGCCGGGTCGTGCAGCAGGTCCCGGCCGGTGCCCTCCTTGACGATCCGGCCGGTCTCCAGCACGTAGCCCCGGTGGGCGCGGGAGAGCGCCTGCTGGGCGTTCTGCTCCACCAGCAGGATGGTGGTGCCCTGCTCGTTGATCCGCGTGATGATCTCGAAGATCTGCTGGATCAGCATCGGCGCGAGACCCATCGAGGGCTCGTCGAGCAGCAACAGCCGCGGGCGGGCCATCAGCGCCCGGCCCACCGCCAGCATCTGCTGCTCACCGCCGGAGAGGGTGCCGCCGGCCTGCTTGCGCCGCTCGGCCAGCCGGGGGAAGAGGTCCATGACCATCTTCATGTCCTCGGCGACGCCCGACCGGTCCCGGCGGGTGTACGCCCCCATCTCCAGGTTCTCCAGCACGGTCATGCCGGGGAAGACGCCCCGGCCCTCGGGCGCCTGCCCGATGCCCCGGATCACCCGCAGGTCGGCCCGCATCCGCGTGACGTCCGTGCCGTCGAAGACGATCGAGCCGGACGCCACCGGGCGCAGCCCGGAGATGGCCCGCATGGTGGTGGTCTTGCCGGCGCCGTTCGCGCCGATCAGGGCCACCACCTCGCCCTCGTTGACCGTCAGGCTGATCCCGTGCAACGCCTGGATCCGCCCGTACAGCAGGGTCAGGTCCTTGATCTCAAGCAGCATCGGTCGGCACCCCCAGGTACGCGGCGATCACCTTCGGATCCTCCCGGACCTCGGCCGGCAGACCCTCGGCGATCTTCTTGCCGAACTCCAGCACGACGATCCGGTCGGTCACCCCCATGACCAGCCGCATGTCGTGCTCGATCAGCAGCACGGTCGTCCCGTTGTCCCGGATCTTACGGATCAGACCGAGCAACTCCTCCTTCTCCGCCGGGGTGAAGCCGGCGGCCGGCTCGTCCAGGCAGAGCAGGGTGGGATCGGTGGCCAGGGCCCGAGCGATCTCCAGTCGGCGTTGCTCGCCGTACGAGAGGTTGCGGGCCAGGTCCCCGGCGCGGCGCTCGATGCCGACGAAGCGCAGCAACTCGTACGCCTTGTCGCGGCCCTGCCGCTCCTCCCGCCAGTGTCGGGGCAGCCGCAGCATCGCGGAGATCACGCTGGTCTTGTGGTGGGCGTCCGCGCCCACCATCACGTTCTCCAGCGCGGTCATCTCCGGGAAGAGCCGGATGTTCTGGAACGTCCGGGCGATGCCCGCCTTGGTGATCCAGGACCGGCGCTTGCCGTTGGTCCGCTGCCCCTTGAACCGGATCTCGCCCTGGGTGGGCCGGTAGACGCCGGTCATCGCGTTGAAGCAGGTGGTCTTGCCGGCGCCGTTCGGGCCGATCAGGCCGAGGATCTCCCCCTTGTAGAGGGTGAACGCGACGTCGTCGAGGGCGACCACACCGCCGAAGCGGAGGGTGACGTGGTCGACCTCCAGCAGCGGCTCCCGCCCGGCCGGCGCGGCCTCGCCCGGGGTGGGCTCCACCGGGGTGTCCGCGCCCTTCTCCGGCGGGGTGCCGACGGTGCTGCGACCGTCGTCGGCGATGTCCCGCTCGCTGGTCTCGTCCCGCTCGCTGTGCATCTGCGGCTCACTCATTGGGCACCGTCTCCTGGGGAACCGCTTCCTTGCGGCGGTCGGCGAACTCGGCCGCCCGGCGCCGGTTCGGCACCAGGCCCTGCGGCCGGAAGATCATCATGACGATGACCACCAGGCCGAAGACCAGGATCCGGTACTCGGCCGCGTCGAACTCGACGCCGATCAAGCCGCCGATGCCGCGCAACCACTCCGGCAGGTACCAGGTGAGCGCGCCACCGACGATCGCGCCCTTGATGTTGCCCGCGCCGCCGAGGATGACCGCGGCGAGCACCAGGATCGAGTTCTCCAGCAGGAAGCTGTCCGAGTTGATGAACGTCTGCTTACCGGCGAATATCGCGCCCGACAGGCCGCCGACCGCGGCGCCGATGGCGAACGCCCACAGCTTGTACTTGAACGTCGGCACGCCCATGATCTCGGCGGCGTCCTCGTCCTCGCGGATCGCCACCCAGGCCCGGCCGACCCGGCTGTTGGCCAGGTTTCGCATCGCGAAGATGATCACGATGATCACCGTGAGGATCAGCCAGTAGTAGGGCTTCGAGCTCTCCACGCTGAACAGCGCTTTGCCGTCCGCCCCGGTGCCCGGCGGGTGCGGGATCTGCGGGATGCCCCGCTGACCCTGGGCGATGCCCTCGTTGCGGGCCGCGTACAGACGGATCATCTCGGCGAAGCCGAGGGTGACGATCGCCAGGTAGTCGCCGCGCAGTCGCAGCGTCGGGCCGCCGAGGATCACGCCGGAGACCATCGCCACCAGGATCGCGATAGGCACCGCCGCCAGCCATGGCCAGTCCGTGCCGAACCGGCTCTCCGGCGAGGTCAGCAGCGCCACCGTGTACGCGCCGACCGCGTAGAAGCCGAAGTAGCCCAGGTCGAGCAGGCCGGCGAAGCCGACCACGACGTTCAGGCCCACCGCCAGCAGGACGAAGATCGCGGTGTCGAAGAGCACGGTCGCGAAGTCCGAGCGGGTGGTGTAGAAGGCGAAGTAGTCGCTGCCGATCGGGAAGCCGAGGTACTCGTAGAACCACTTGTTGGGCAGGATGTAGAGGAAGACCACCAGCGCGGCGAGGCCGGCCCAGCGGACCTGCTTCGGCATCGCGTCCCAGCGGCTGCGGAACGCCGACATGCGTCCCTTTTCCGAGGTGGCGGTCATGCGCGCGCCCTCCCGAGAGATTCGCCGAGCAGGCCGGTGGGCCGGAACATCAGCAGCACGATCAACAGCACGAAACCGGTGAAGTCCTTCCAGTCTCCACCGAACAGGCCGGCGGCGTAGTTCTCCACCACACCCAGCAGCAGACCGCCGAGCAGCGCGCCGCGCAGGTTGCCGATGCCGCCGAGCACCGCGGCCGAGAAGGCCTTGAGCCCGATCAGGAAGCCGACGTTGAACTTGGTGAAGCCGAACCGGACGTCCCACAGCAGGGCGGCCACGCCGGCCATCAGGCCGCCGAGCACGAACACCAGCAGGATCACCCGGTTCTTGTTGACGCCCATCAGCGCGGCGGTGTCCGGGTCCTGGGCGACGGCCCGGATACCGCGACCGAGCCGGCTGCGGTTCACGAACTGGTCCAGGCCGATCATCATGATCAGCGTCACGCCCAGGATCAGCAGCTGCAGGTTGGTGATCGGGGCACCGAAGAGGGTGAAGACCGTCTCCTGCGGAATCAGCGTCGGCATGCCGTACGGGGCCCGCTCGGTGCCGATGCCGAACGACTCGGAGAGCACGAACGAGGCGCCGATCGCGGTAATGAGGAAGGCCAGCGGCGGGGCGTTGCGGCGCCGCAGCGGCCGGTAGGCGACCAGTTCGACGGTGACCGCCGTGGCGGCCGAGGCGACCATCGCGACGGCCAGGCCGGCGAGGAGCGCCACGATCAGCGGGCCGAAGGCCGGAGCCGCGGTGTTCTGGTTGTAACCGAAGGCCTCCCAGGTCCACAGGGCGGTGAAGGTACCGACCATGAAGACCTCGGAGTGGGCAAAGTTGATCAGGCGCAGGACGCCGTACACCAGGGTGTAGCCGAGCGCGACGAGCGCGTAGATCGCGCCCTGTTCCAGCCCGGTGATGGTCAGCGCCGGGAAGTTCCCGAAGAGCTCATCGAAGTTCAAGAGGGGGCTCCAACTGTGCGGCCAAGCGGTGCGGCCGGGAGGAAATCACTCCCGGCCGCACGCCTGGTGTCCCATGGCGGGACCGGACGAACCGGTCAGGCCTTGGGGATCTCGATGTCGGGGACGACCTGGCCCGCGTTCACCTTGAACGCCCAGACGATGACCTGGGCCGGGTCCAGCTCGCCGTTGGACTCGAACTTGTAGGTCACACCGGTGGAGGAACCGGTGCCGTTGTAGCTGTTGATGAAGGAGTTCAGGTCGGCCCGGCTCGTCTTACCGGCCTTGATGCCCTCGAGCATGATCCGGGTGATGTCGAACGACACGTCGGCGTAGGTGCCCGGGTCGACGTTGAACGCCGTCTTGTAGTCGGTGACGAAGCTGCCCTTGGCCTTGGTGGCCGGGGCGCACGGGCAGGTCAGGATGGTGCCCTCGGCGACCTGCTGGCCGGCGACCTTGATGAAGTTGGCGTCGTTGACGCCGTCACCGGCGATCATGGTGCCCTTCCAGCCCGCGCCCTTGAGCTGCTTGAGCAGCAGGCCGGCCTCGGTGTAGTAACCACCGAAGAAGAGGGCGGTCGCGCCGCTGCTGGTGATCTTGGTGACCACGGCGGAGAAGTTGGTCTGCTTGACCTGGATCTTGTCGTAGCCGACCGGGGTGCCGATGACCTTCTTGACCTCGTCGGCCAGGCCCGCGCCGTACGCCGACTGGTCGTCGACGACGTAGACCTTCTCGGCCTTCAGGACGTTCTTGATGTACCGACCGGCCGCCGGGCCCTGGGAGGTGTCGTTACCGACGCCGCGGTGGAAGACCTTCCAGCTCTTGGTGCTCAGGCTCGGGCGGGTCGCCGACGGGGTGATGGTCGGCAGGCCGGCCGCGTCGAAGATCGGGTCCGCCACCTCGGACTCGCCGGAGAAGCCCGGACCGATGATGCCGACGACCTTGCTGTCGCCGACCGCCTGCTGGGCCAGCGCCGGAGCCTTGGCCGGGTCACCCTGGGAGTCGTACTGCTCCAGCTTGACCTGGCAGTCCTTGTTGTCCTTGTTGTACTGCTCGATCGCCAGCTGGGTGCCGTTACGCATGTGGATACCGAGACCCGCAGCGTCACCCGTCAGCGCGCCGAAGAAGCCGATCTTCAGGTCGCAGGCGGCCTTCCCGCCGCCCGCCTCACTGCCGCTGTCGGCCTTGCAGGCCGCGCCACTGAAAACGAGCGCGCCGATGGCCACACCACCGAGCACCCGTGCGAGCTTCTGCCTCACGGCTCGTACCCTCCTCCGTCCGAAGGCCCGGACCACCCACCGCGAATTGGACCTTGCAGGGCCTGGCCGGACCGACCGCGATCCCGGTCTGGGGCGGGACGTTATCCCACCTGGGAGCGGGAAGGTAGACCTGCGAGGAGGGGTTGACCTAACCGTTACGTTGAGTGGCCGGATTCACAGATGTGCTGTAACACACGCGACCACATCACAGAGAAAATCGGACATCCGACACCGGCGGGAACACGCTGGGTGGAAGGATCAGTCGGGACGCCATGACCCACGCGCCACCCACACCGAGGACCGCGAACCGTCGTCCACCAGCAACACCACGGAGTCACCAGCCCCGGCCACCGCCACCGACCGGTCAGCGGCCGCCGGCACCCCGGTCGGCAGCACCACCGGAAACCACCGGTCACCGTCCGGGGAGAACCAGCCCGCCCCGGACGCGCCACCCGCCACGACCGCGAAGGCACCGTCCGACCGCGCGGCCAGCCCCCACACCCGGCCCGGCCGGGCCGTCCCCGCGCCACCGAAGGCGCCACCCGAGCGCCAGCCGTCGCTGTCGGTCAGCCACGCACCCAGACCGTCACCCCGCGCGCCGACCGCCACCGTCCGCTCCCCCACCCGGGCCACCCGCTGCAGGTCCTCGCCGCCGCCCGCGGCGGAGAGCACCGCACGCCGCCAACTCCGCCCGTCCGCCGAGGTCCACACCACCGGATCCGATCCGGTACGCCCCGACGACAGCACCGAGCCCACCACCAGCCAGCCCGAGGGCACCGCCACGCCGTCCGCCGCCCAGGGCCGCCCCGCCGCGTCGGCGGCCAGCCCCGGGACCGCGCTGACCAACTGGAAGTCCGACCCGTCCGGAGAAACCCACACCGCCGCCCCGGTGGCCCGGTTACCCGAGATCAGCCAGCCCCGCGGGCCACCCGCGATCCGCCCCGCGTTCACCGCGTCCGCGCCGCCGAACACCTCGAACTCGGCCGGCACCTCCACCAGCGAGCCGTCGGCCACCTGCCGCCAGGTGCTGATCCGCGGATTGCCGTGCACCCCGCCGGTCTTGCCGCCCACCGCGGCCAGCCGGCCGTCCCGGCAACCCGCCGCGGTCAGCAGGTTCTCCACCCCGTAGGGGCTGCGCGGCACCGGCCGCAGGGGCGTCCAGGTGACCGCGTCGGGGCTGCTCCAGGCGGCCGGCCGGGTAGCGCCCGACCCGTCGATCACCGCGCCCACCACGAACCAGCGACCGTCACACGCCGTGACGTCCCGCAGCGCCAACCGGCCGGGCCCACCGGGCGGGACGGGCAGGGCGACCGGCTGCCAGGCCGGCCGTACCGGGGCGGGCAGGGGCGTGGGCGCCGCCTGGCCGGTCGAGCGGCAGGCGGCGAGCAGCACGACGAGCAGGCCGAGCACCGCCACGCCACGCCGCATGGCGGCGATCGTATCGACCGCGGACGACGCGGGGAACCCGTCTGCGCCCCTGGCGCCGACGACCGCGCCGGCCGGTGGGCCGGGGGTCAGGAGGCGGGCTGGGCCACCTCGCCGCCGGCGGTCTCCGCGAGGATCCGCTCGGCGACCTCCTTCATGGTCATCCGGTGATCCATCGCGGTGCGCTGGATCCACTTGAACGCCTGCGGCTCGGTCATCCCGTACGTGGTCATCAGCGCGCCCTTGGCCCGCTCCACGGTCTTGCGGATCTCCAGCCGGTCGGTCAGGCCGGCGACCTCCGCCTCCAGCGCGGCGATCTCCGAGTAACGGGACAGCGCGATCTCCACCGCCGGCACCAGGTCGCTCTTCTGGAACGGCTTGACCAGGTACGCCATCGCGCCGGCGGCCCGCGCCCGCTCCACCAGGTCCCGCTGGCTGAACGCGGTCAGGATGATCACCGGGGCGATCCGGGCGCCGGCAATCCGCTCGGCGGCGGCCAGCCCGTCCATGATCGGCATCTTGATGTCGAGAATGACCAGGTCCGGCTTCAACTCCTCGGCCAGCCGGACGGCGGTCTCCCCGTCACCGGCCTCGCCGACGACCTCGTAGCCCTCTTCGACCAGCATCTCGGCCAGGTCCAGCCGGATGAGCGCCTCGTCCTCGGCGATCAGTACGCGCCTGCGCTCGGTCTCCGTCTCGGCCACGAGCCACTCCCACCAGTTCGAACCCCACACCCGCCGTGCCGGGTGTCGCCGTCCATAGCGTAGTGGGTAGTCTGTCAAGGCCGGATCACGGAAGGCCCCCGTAGCCCAACTGGCATGAGGCAATGCACTCAAACTGCATAAAGTGTGGGTTCGAGTCCCACCGGGGGCACAAACTGTCATACAGGCGTTCGAGAATGACCCTGTGCATCCACCCGAAATACGCGCCCGGGCGCGAAGCCTGTACCTCGCCGGGGCGACCGTTGCCGAGGCAGCCCGGGCCGTAGGGGTCTCCTATCCGACCGTCCGCCACTGGTGCAAGGATCGGCCGGAGCCGAAACAACATGGCACCGCGATCCGTTGCTTCCGCTGCCGCCCGGAGGTCGGGAATCCGACAGATCCGGCGCACTACGCCTATCTGCTCGGCCTCTACCTCGGGGACGGCCACCTAGTCATCACCGCCCGGGTTCCGGTGCTCAGGATCTACTGCGCCGACTCCTGGCCCGATCTGATCACGGCGTGCGAGAACGCGATGAAAGCCGTCCTGGCAACCTCGGTGCAGCGGGTGCAGAAGCAGGGCTGTGTCGCCGTGCAGAGCTACGGGAACCACTGGCCTTGCCTCTTCCCCCAGCACGGGCCGGGCAAGAAGCACGAGCGCCCGATCGTACTGACCGACTGGCAACGGAAGATCGTCGAGGCGCACGTGGGCGACTTTCTGCGGGGCCTCTTCCACTCTGACGGCTGCCGCTTCACCAACCGGGTCACCGTCCGCGGCAAGGAGTACGTCTACCCGCGCTACATGTTCTCGAACCGGTCCACCGACATCATGGAACTCTGCCAGTGGGCACTTGACCTGCTCGGAATCGCCTGGCGGATGAACCTGCCGTGGTCGCTCTCGGTGGCCCGGCGGGACGCCGTCGCCGCGCTGGACCGCCACGTCGGACCGAAGTCCTGACGTCGGCCATCACCTGGGCCGGGCGCTGCGAGGCGGCCTGGGCGAGCCGCCCGGAGTCAGATCACCGACAGCGCCTGCTCCAGGTCGGCCCGCAGGTCCTCCGGGTCCTCCAGCCCGACGGAGACGCGCAGCAGGCCGCCGCACGGCTTGGCGTCGCCCTCGACGGGCCGGTGGGTGAGCGAGGCGGGGTGCTGGATGAGGGTGTCGACCCCGCCGAGGGACACGGCGTGGGTGATCAGCCGGCAGGCGCCGGCGACGGCGGCCGCGACGGGGGCACCGCCGCGTACCTCGAAGGCGAGCAGGCTGCCGGTGCCGGACATCTGGCGGCCGACCAGCCCGGCCGGGTCGTGCAGGGAGGGGTGGTGGACCCGCTCGACGGCGGGGTGGCCAGCGAGCCAGGCGGCGAGTTTCTCGGCACCGGCCTGCTGGGCGCGGACCCGCAGCGGCAGGGTCTGCAGGCCGCGGTGCAGGAGGTAGGCGCCGAGCGGGTGGAGGATGGCGCCGGTGACGGCGCGGACCTGGCGCAGGCGGGTGGCCCAGGTGGGGTCGCAGGCGACGACGCCGGCGAGGACGTCGCCGTGGCCGCCGATGCTCTTGGTGGCGCTGTGCAGGACGAGGGTGGCGCCGTGCCGGGCGGGCTGCTGGAGCACCGGGGTGGCGACGGTGTTGTCGACGAGCAGCGGGGCGTCGCCGGCGGCGGTGGCGAGGGCGGCGATGTCGACGAGGTCGAGGGTGGGGTTGGCCGGGGTTTCGACGACGACCAGGGCGGTGTCGGGGCGGACGGCGGCGGCGACCTGGTCGGGGCGGGCCCAGGTGACCTCGGTGCCCAGCAGGCCGGTGGCGAGCACGTGGTCGGTGCCGCCGTAGAGGGGGCGGACGGCGACGACGTGGCGTTTCCCGTCGCGGGTGGCGGCGAGCAGGGTGGCGGTGAGGGCGGCCATGCCGCTGGCGAAGGCGACGGCTTCGGCGGTGCCTTCGAGTTCGGCGAGGGCGGTTTCGAAGCGGGCGACGGTGGGGTTCCAGAGCCGTTGGTAGACGGCGCTGGCGCCGGCCGGGAGGGTGCCGCCGGTGGCGAGGGTCTCGTAGGCGTCGCCGCCGCCCGCGACGGACGGGAGCGGGTTGGTGGTGGAGAGGTCGATCGGGGGTACGTGGACGCCGAGACCGGCGAGGTCGTCGCGCCCGGCGTGTACGGCTCTGGTGTCCACGGCGGTCATGGCGGAAGCGTCGAACATGAGGCTGGTATCGGGCAATAGCGGCGAAGAAGATTCTGTCCAGTGCTCTTCCGACATCGGGAAGTTCGATGGGATGATGCTGGCATGCCCCTCGCACCGAATGATGTGCGGCCGCCGTTCGCGGCCTTGGACGACGTCGACCGCGCGATCCTGGCCGAGTTGGCGGCGGACGGCCGGTTGCCGAACAACGCCCTGGCCGAGCGGGTGGGGGTGGCGCCGTCGACGTGTCTGACGCGTACCCGGGCGTTGCGGGCGTGCGGGGCGATCCGGGGGTTCCACGCGGAGGTGGATCCGGCGGCGTTGGGCCTGCCGTTGCAGGCGTTGGTGTCGGTGCGGTTGGCGGCGCACGAGCGGGCGGTGGTGGACGCGTTCCGGGCCCGGTCGGTGCGGCTGCCGGGGGTGGTGTCGGTGTTCCACGTGGCGGGCGCGGAGGACTACGTGCTGCACGTGCGGGCGGCGTCGGGGGACGCGCTGCGGGACTTCGTGCTGGACCATCTGGCGGTGGATCCGGCGGTGCAGCACACCCAGACGAGTTTGATCTTCGAGCAGGCGCGCGGCATGGGTTAGCGAACGGTCGGAACAAATCCGGCGCGTCGCGGGTTGATCTCTACCGTGATCGACGTACCCCTGTCTGTTCTTGATCTTGCTCCGGTCGCCGCCAACGGCAGCGCCGGGGAGGCGCTGCGGCACACCACCGAGTTGGCCCGGCGTACCGAGGAGCTGGGCTACCGGCGGTTCTGGGTGGCCGAGCACCACAACATGCCCTCGATCGCCAGTTCGGCACCGGCGGTGCTGCTCGCCCACCTGGCGGCGCACACCTCGACGATCCGGCTGGGCTCGGGCGGGGTGATGCTGCCCAACCACGCGCCGCTGGTGGTGGCCGAGCAGTTCGGCACCCTGGAGGCGCTGCACCCGGGCCGGATCGACCTGGGCATCGGCCGGGCGCCGGGCACCGACCAGGTCACCGCGCTGGCGTTGCGCCGGACAATGGAGGGGCTGTCGGCGGAGCACTTCCCCCGGGAGCTGGCCGACCTGATGAACTACTTCAGCGGCGCCGAGCCGGGTCCGATCACCGCGACGCCGGGTCGGGGGCAGTCGCCGGCGGTGTGGCTGCTCGGGTCGAGCGGGTTCAGCGCCCAGCTCGCCGGGCTGTTGGGGTTGCCGTTCTCGTTCGCGCACCATTTCAGCGCGCAGAACACGATTCCGGCGCTGCAGCTGTACCGGCAGAGTTTCCGGCCGTCGCAGTGGCTGGACAGGCCGTACGCGATGGTCGCGGTCAACGCGGTCTGCGCGGAGACCGACGAGCGGGCGGAGTGGCTGGCCGGGCCGGCCGGGCTGTCGTTCCTGAAGCTGCGCTCGGGCCGGCCGGAGCCGCTCGTCACGCCCGACGAGGCGGCGGCCTACCCGTACTCGGAGCTGGAGCGGGAGTTCGTGGCCCAGCGCCGGGAGGGGCAGGCGACGGGTTCGCCGGAGACGGTGGCCCGGCAGTTGCGCGCGCTGCTGGAGCGCACCAGCGCGGACGAGTTGATGCTGACCACGATGGTGTACGACGTGGCCGACCGGGTGCGCTCGTTCGAGCTGATCGCCGAGCGGGTGGCCGGTGGCCTGCGCCGGGACGGCTGAAACACGCTCTTCATAGCCATGTCACCCCAGCGTCGCGGAGGGCGCATAGCTTTGTTCCCGGTGGTGGTACGGCATTCCCGGTCGGGACGGGTCGGGAATGCCGCGGTGTGGGTGCACCGGGTCGCCGGCTGAGCGGATTCCGCGGCCGGCGGCCCGGTGCCTGCTTTTCCGGGGCCGGTCGACGGCCCGTTCGCGGTCAGCACAGGTCGGGCACGTGGGCGAGGCGTGGGTGCCCGGCCGGCGACCCCGTGGCCCCGGTGCCTGGGTGACCCGTGTCCCTGTCCGACGCATGGCGGCCGGCTCACGGGGGTAGAAGGACATCACTGTGCACGGACCGTAGGAGCAGTGTTGCCCGACCGGCACCTCGGCGCGACCCCCGCGCCGCTGCCGGCCCCACGCGGACCCGTCATCCAGGGAGGAAGGAGGCCGGTCCCATGTTCCCCGCGCCCCGTTCGGCGCCCACCGTCCCGCCAATCCCGCGCGAGTACCTGCTGTACCTGCGCAATCGGATGCTGGAGGCGGAGGCCAGCCTGACCGCCATGACCGACAAGTACGAGCGGACCAAGGCCAGGTTCGACCGCTGCTACGCGCGCCAGGGCATCACGCCCGAGACCGACATCGTCAACTACATCAACGCCAAGTCGATGAACCCGGAGCTGAAGTTCTGGTACTCCAAGGTGGAGCACTTCCAGCGTGAGCTCACCGCCTACAGCGCGGCGATCACCGGACTGGAGGCCGTGCACCGGATGCTGAACCCGGACGACCGCCGCGTACCCGTCGAACCTCAGCGGGTCCGCAACCCCAGGCGTGGCCTGAACCGCGCCAGCTGACCGTCGCAGCCGGCGACCGCACCCGCGGGGCTCAGCCCTCGACGGCGGCAACCAGGTGCCGGTCCGCCGGCGCGACGGGCCGGGGCGTGGACGCGGTGGCCGCGCTCGCAAGGGAAGGTGCGACCGCCGGGGCACCGGCGGCGAGGCCGGCCGCGGCGACGGCCCGGGCCCGGCGGGTCCGGCGCAGCGCCCGCCCGGCCAACACCAGCGCGACGAGCCAGCCGGCGCCGAGCACCGCGTAGACGAGCGCCGGGGCGGGGCCGTCGAGCTCGCCGGCGCGCAGCAGGGTCCGGGCGTTGGTCAGCACGATCACCCCGCCGATGGTGGCGCCGAGCAGTTGGGCGGGGACGATCCGGACCAGCCAGGCGGCGACCGGCGCGGCGATCAGGCCGCCGATGAGCAGCGCCGCCACGGTGGAGAGCAGGAAGCCCTCGGCGCCGAGGCCGACGAGGAACCCGGCGCTGGCCGCCCCGGCCACCACGAACTCGGCGGTGTCGACCGAGCCGATGACCTTGCGCGGCTCCATCCGCCCGGAGACCAGCAGTGCCGGGGTGGCGACCGGACCCCAGCCCCCGCCGCCGGTGGCGTCGACGAAGCCGGCGACCAGCCCGAGCGGGGCGAGGAACCGGCCGCGCAGCCGTCCGGCGGCCCGGTTGGCGCGCAGCGGCCGGGAGAAGCGGACCAGCAGGTACGCGCCGAGGGTGAACAGGATGGCGGCCATCCACGGCGCGGCGGCCTCGGTGGAGATGGCGCTGAGGAAGGTGGCGCCGGCGAACGCGCCGACCGCGCCGGGCAGCGCGATCCGGGCGACCACCCGCCAGTCGACGTTGCCGAACCGCCAGTGCGCGAGCCCGGCCGCGAGGGTGGTGCCGATCTCGGCCAGGTGCACCGAGGCGGAGGCGGCGGCCGGCGCCACCCCGGCGAAGAGCAGCAGGGTCGAGGAAGTGAGTCCGTACGCCATGCCGAGCGCGCCGTCGACCAGCTGTGCGGCGAGCCCGACCAGGGCGAGGATCAGCAGCTTGCGCACCGGCGTCCCCTTGCTTTTCGGTATCTCCTATCGACTTGGTCGACAATGCGGCAGGGGGGCGCCCCGGGTCAATCCCCCATCCGACTGGTGGGACGGCAGGGCGGGTGGGACTGCGCGGCCGGGCGGTCAGCTCCAGGCGGCCGGATCGGCGGCCAGCTCGTTGACCCGGGCCGGCAGCGTCCCGGCGGCCACGTCGGCGAGGGTGACCAGTTCGAGGATCTCGCGCTCGCTGGCGCGCAGGGCGATCCACACTTCCTGCAGGGCTCGGGCGGCTCCCTGGTAGCCGAGCTGCTCGGGGCGCTGGCCGCGGATGTGCGCGAGCGGCCCGTCGATCACCCGGATCACCTCGGCCAGGGAGATCTGCGACGCCGGCCGGGCCAGCCAGTAGCCGCCCTCGGGACCACGCTGGGCGTGCACGATGCCGCCCCGGCGCAGCTGCAGCAGGATGCTCTCCAGGAACTTCGGCGGGATGTCCTGGCTGCGGGCGATCTGCTCGGCGGTCACCGGGCGGGTCCGTCCGGTCGCCGCGCCGTCGGCCACCGAAGCCAGCTCGGCGGACGCGCGGAGGGCGTAGTCGACCCGGGCGGAGAGACGCATGCCGGCAAGGTTAGTCGGCGGCCCGGCCGCCGGGTTCCTCGCCCCTGGGCCGACCACGGGTCGGGTCGGTCAGGTGCCGACCCGGCGCAGCAGCCCCTCCTGCACGGCACTGGCGATGTGCCGGCCGTCGGTGGTGAACATCCGGCCGGTGGCCAGGCCCCGGGCGCCGGAGGCGGACGGGCTCCAGCAGTCGTAGAGGAACCACTCGTCGGCGCGGAACGAGCGGTGGAACCACAGCGCGTGGTCCAGGCTCGCGCCCACCACCCCGCCCGGGCCCCAGACCTCGCCGTGCACCGACAGCACCGAGTCGAGCAGGGTGAGGTCGGAGGCGTAGGTCAGGGCGCAGGCGTGCAGCAGCGGATCGTCGGGCAGCTTGCCGTCGAGGCGCATCCAGACCCGCTGGTGCGGCTCGGCGGGGCGGTCGCCGGGGCGTACCCAGCCGGGCTCGCCGACGTAGCGGACATCGATCGGGCGCGGGATCTGCCCCCAGATGCCCAGCCGCTCGGGATATCGGGAGAGCCGGTCGGTCATCGTCGGCACCTCGTCGGGCCTGGGCACGTCCAGGGGGGCCGGCGCGTGGTGGTCGAGCCCCTCCTCCTGCCGCTGGAACGAGGCCGACATGAAGAAGATCGGCTTGTCGTGCTGGAGCGCCACCGAGCGGCGCACCGAGAAGGAGCGGCCGTCGCGGACGTTCTCCACCTGGTACTCGATCGGCTCGGTTGGGTCGCCGGGCCGGACGAAGTAGCCGTGCAGGGAGTGCACGAAGCGCTCCGGGTCGACGGTGCGCCCGGCGGCGACCAGGGCCTGGCCGGCGACCTGGCCGCCGTACACCCGCTGCGGACCGACCGGGGGGCTGATCCCCCGGAAGGTCATCTCGCCGGTGTGGTCGAGGTCCAGCACCCCTAGGAGCTGGTCGACCGCGGCCTGGCCGGTCGCCGCCGGGCGGCCGGTCACTGCAGGGCCCGCGCGGAGGCGGCGTCGACCAGTGAGCCGAGTTGGTGCACGCGCAGGGTGTTGGTGGAGCCGGGCGTGCCGGGCGGGCTGCCCGCCACGATCACCACGTGGTCGCCGGGGTTGGCCCGGTTGAGGCCGAGCAGCGCCTGGTCGACCTGGCGGAACATGTCGTCGGTGTGCTCGACGAACGGCATCAGGAACGTCTCGACGCCCCAGGAGAGGGCGAGCTGGTTGCGCACCTCGGGGACGGGGGTGAAGGCCAGCAGCGGCAGGTCGCAGTGCAGCCGGGCGAGCCGCTTGACGGTGTCGCCGGTCTGCGAGAAGGCGACCATGGCCTTCGCGCCGATGGCCCGGGCGATCGAGGAGGCCGCGACGGTGAGGGCGCCGCCGTGCGTACGCGGGTCGTGCTGGAGCCGGGGGACGCCGATCGAGCCGGACTCGGTGGTCTGGATGATCTTGGCCATGGTGCTGACCGTGAGCACCGGATACTTGCCGACGCTGGTCTCGCCGGAGAGCATCACCGCGTCCGCGCCGTCGAGCACCGCGTTGGCCACGTCGGAGGCCTCGGCCCGGGTGGGTCGGGAATTCTCGATCATGGAGTCGAGCATCTGGGTGGCCACGATGACCGGCTTGGCGTTCTCCCGGCAGAGCTGCACGGCGCGCTTCTGCACCAGCGGCACCTGGTCCAGCGGGAGCTCCACGCCGAGGTCGCCGCGGGCGACCATGACGCCGTCGAAGGCGAGCACGACCGCGTCCAGGTGGTCGACCGCCTCCGGCTTCTCGACCTTGGCCAGCACCGGGCGGCGCACGCCCTCCTCGTCCATGATCGCGTGGACCAGCTTGATGTCGTCCGGCGAGCGGACGAACGACAGCGCGACCAGGTCGACGCCCAGGCCGAGGGCGAAGCGCAGGTCCTCGCTGTCCTTCTCGGAGAGGGCCGGGACGCTGACCGCGACGTTCGGCAGCGAGACGCCCTTGTTGTTGGAGACCGGGCCGCCCTCGGTGACCAGGCAGCGGATGTCGTTGCCGGTGACGTCGCTGACCTCGACCGCCACCCGGCCGTCGTCGATCAGCAGCCGGTCGCCCGGCTTCACCTCCTGCGGCAGCTTCCGGTAGGTGCAGGAGACCCGGTCCTTGGTGCCGAGGATGTCGTCGCCGGTGATCACGACCGAGTCGCCGGTCCGCCACTCATGCGGGCCGTCGGCGAACTTGCCGAGCCGGATCTTCGGGCCCTGCAGGTCGGCGAGCACCGCGACCGGCCGGCCGGCGGCGTCCGCGGCCTCGCGGACCAGCCGGCACACGGCCTCGTGATCGGCGTGACTGCCGTGGCTGAAGTTGAGCCTCGCCACGTTCATGCCCGCTTCGACCAGGCCCCGAATGCGCTCGGGGGACGAGGTGGCGGGACCGAGGGTGCAGACGATCTTCGCGCGGCGTGTCACGCCCATCAGGCTAGTCTCTCCTCCGGATCGACCTACCGGCCGACCCCTTTCGGACTGCGGAACATTGTCCGACGACGCGCGAAATCCGCGCAGCGGGCGGTGAGGACCGCACCGGAACGTCGTGAGCGGCGGGCATCGGCGACCGCGCGGCGGAAATCGTACTCCCCGCCCGCAGCCACCGACGCGGTGCTCCCGGACGCCGCACGGCCGGCTGACCACTGCCCGAGTCGACGCGACCACGTTCGGTGACGGCCGATGCCGGACCGATCTGGCGCGCTCGGGGGGTGCCGCCGGGTGCGGTAGGGGTCAGCTCTGCGTCTTGGCGAGCGGGAACTCCAGCGAGCCGGCCGGGCAGAGGAAGGTCAGCACGTCCACCCGGTAGAGCCCGGCCTGCACCGCCGGGTCGGCCTCCATCACGCTGCGCACGTCGTCCACCGAGCCGGTGCGGGCCAGGCCGAAACCGATCGGCGGGTCCGGCTCGCGGGCCGGGCCGTCCACCGAGCCGTCGATCAGGATGATGCCCCGCCGGTGCAGCGCCTGCATGTGCTGCAGGTGCTCGGCCTGGAGCCGCTGCACCGTCTCCTCCGGCAGCGCCCGGCCGGACGGCCCCGGGTAGAGCACGATGCACTCGTACGTGTCGAGCGCGAAGTCGACCCGCGGGGTCGCGGCCATGGCGCACCTCCAGACGTACGTCCCGCCTCCGGCTCAGCGTCGCACGGCACGCCCCGCCGTCACGGTCGCTCGGCGCAACTGCCGGTCCGGTGGCCCGATTGCCGACCGGCTGCGTCGTTCGTCCCCGCGACGCACCCGACCAGCAAGATCGAAAACGGTGGCACCGGGGGGTGGCGCTGGTACGTTTCGGGGTATCGCCGACGCGCCCATGTCGAGCGGAGGTCCCGGGTGAACGACAGCACGTCGGACGGCCTCCGGTGGCCGGACGTCTTCGCCACGGGCGGGGAGATGGGTGCCGCGATCGCCGCCCACGACTGGTCCGCCACCGCGCTCGGTCCGATCGACTCCTGGCCGCAGAGCCTGCGCACCGCGGTGAGCATCTGTCTGCACTCGCGCCTGCCGACCGCCCTCTGGTGGGGCGAGGAGCTGGTGATGCTCTACAACGACGCGTACCGGTCGGTCCTCGGAGCGGCCGGGCACGGCGCGCTGGGGCGGCCCGGCAAGCAGGTGTGGCCGGAAGCCTGGGACGTCGTCGGGCCGATGCTCACCGACGTGCTGGCCGGCCGGGGCGCCGCCGGCAACCAGGACCAACGGCTGCTGCTCGACCGCCCCGGCCTCGTCGAGGAGTGCTGGTTCAGCTTCTCCTGCAGCCCGATCATCGACGAGGCCGGCACGCCCGGCGGCGTGTTCGCCGTGGTCAGCGAGACCACGCACCGGGTGGTGAGCGACCGCCGGCTGCGGTTGCTCAGCACGCTCGGCGCCGCGCTGGTCGAGGTGACCGAGCCGGAGGAGGTGCTGTCCCGTACGGTCAAGGCGCTGGCCGGCAGCACGTCGGTGCTGCCGTTCGTCCGGCTCTACCTGGCCGATTCGGACGGCCTGCGGCCGGTCGCCGGCGACGACGCCGAACCCCCACCGGGCGCGGCGGCGTCCTGGCCGCTGGCCGAGGTGCTGGCGGACGGGCGGCTGCGGGTGCTCCCCGTCGACCCGCCCGACGGCCCGGACCGGCCCGGCGCCCACCAGGTCGCCGTGGTGCCGGTGCCGGAGCCCGGCGGCCCCGCCCCGACGGCGGTGCTGGTCGCCGGGTTCGACCCGCGCCGTCCGGTGGACGCCGACTCCCTCGCGTTCGTGGAGCTGCTGGCCGGCCACGTCGGCACCGCGCTCGCCGGAGCGCGCGCGCACCAGGCGGAGCACCGACGGGCGGCGGCGCTGGCCGAGCTGCGGCTGTTCCAGGCGCTGGTGGAACGCTCGGGCGATTTCATCGCGGTGGCCACCCCCGACGGCCGGACCGTCTACGTGAACCCGGCCGGCCGGGCGCTGGTCGGGCTCGGCGACACCGACCGGGTGGATGGGCTGGGGCTGGTCGACTTCGCCGCCCCGGACGTCCGGGACCTGTGGCGCACCGAGCTGATCCCGACCGCGCTGCGGCAGGGCCACCACCGAGCGGAGAGCCGGCTGGTCCGGCTGGACACCGGCGAGCAGCTCGACGTGGACCACCAGACCTTCACGGTGACCACCGGCGACGAGCGGGACACCGCCGCCTTCGTGGCCACGGTGGCGCGGGACGTCACCGACCGGCAGCGGGCGCTGCGGCAGGCCGAGGCGCTGGCCCGGTTGGCCGGGGCGCTCAGCTCGGCCCGGGGTCGAGCCGCCATCGTGGACGTGGTGACCACCGTCGCCCCGGCGGTGGTGGACGCCGCCGTGCTGCGGGTGGCGATCGCCCGACCGGGCGCCACCCTGCTCGACGTGGCCGGCGGGGGCACCCCGACCGGGCAGCTCCCGGTCGACGCCGACGAGCCGCTGGCCCGGGCCGTACGCGAGAACGCGGTGCTCCCGCTGCCCGCCGACGGCGCGGGCACGACCGGCATCTGCCTGCCGCTGCGCTACGGCGACGGCGGCGCGCTGGGCGCGCTGGAGGCGCGCTGGTTCCGGCCGGTGGCCGACGACGAGGCGCTGCGCAACCTGCTGGACGCGGTGGCCGGGCTCTGCAGCCAGGCCCTGCAGCGCGCCGAGCTGACCGGCTCGGCGCAGGCGATGGCGGAGTTCGCGGCCCGGCTGAGCGTGGCCCGGTCGACCGCGGAGGCGATCGAGGTGATCCTGGACGCGGCGCCGGTCGCGCTCGGGGCGGTGCTGCCAGGGCTGGCCATGCGGGACGAGGGACGGCTGGTCCGGCTCTGGTACCACGACGTGCCGGAGGCGCTCTCCACCACGTTCCACGACCTCACCATCGACGACCCGCGGCCGATCGTGCGGGCGCTGCGCACCGGCGAACGGGTCATCCTGCGCGACCGCGCCGACTTCGCCGTCCGGTTCCCCGGCCTGCCCGACCCGGTCGGCGCGCACGGCGTGGTCACCACCGTCGCGTTGCCGCTGTTCGACGCGCAGCGCGGGCCGATCGCCGCGCTGGCCTTCGGGTGGTTCCGGGAGCGGCCGCTGCGGGAGAGCGACCTGGCGCTGCTGGACACCATCGCCGACCTGTGCGAGCAGACCCTGGAACGGGTACGCCTCGCCGCCGCCGAGCACAACCTGGTGACCCGGCTGGCCGGGCGGCTGCGCAGCTCCGCGCTGACCACCCCGGACGGGCTGGAGATCGCCACCCGCTACCAGCCGGCGATGACCGGCCTGCACCTCGGCGGCGACTGGTACGACCTGGTCCGGCAGGACGGCGACCGGCTCGCCGTGGTGGTCGGCGACGTGGTCGGCCACCAGGTGGAGGCGGCCGCCGACATGGCGCAGCTGCGCACCATGCTGAACACCCTGATCCGGTTGGGCGTCCCGCTGGAGGAGCTGTTCCTCCGGCTGACCGAGCTGCTCGGGGTCGGTTTCCTCGGCACCTGCCTGGTCGTGGTGGTGGACCCGGCCAGCCGGGCCGCGCACGTGGTGCGCGCCGGGCACCCGCACCCGGTGCTGCTGCGCGCCGGTCAGGAACCGCGGACCGTGCAGACGAAGAACGCGCTACCGCTGGGCATGGTCGACGGGCCGATGACCGTGACCACCGTGCCGTTCGAACCCGGTGACCTGCTGGTGACGTACACCGACGGGCTGGTGGAGCGACGCGGCCAGCCGTACGACGAGGGCGTGGCGGCGCTGCACCGGGCGCTGGCCGCGGTCCGGGACGAGCCGGCGGAGGCGATCGCGGACGCTCTGCTACGGGACCTGCCGCCCACCGACGACGACCGCGCGCTGGTGGTCCTGCGCCACACCGGCTGAGGTCTCCCCCCTCCCCCAACCCCGCCGCGCAACTTCAGGGAAGTTGCTGCCTCGGCGCGCCGGGAGGCGACAACGTCCGGGAAGTTGCGCGGATCTCGACGGGGGTGGGGGTGTCAGAGGGCGAAGCAGTCGGGCCGGATCGGGGCGTCGGTGAGTGCCTGCCGGATGATGCTGTACGTCGTCCCGTCGAGCACCAGCCCGACGTGGCCGACGACCCGCAGCGGGCACCACCCCTGGACCAGGACGTTGCTGGCGCCGTCGGCCAGGACCGCGTTGTCGACCGGGCGGACCAGCTCATCCTGCCAGGTACGGACGGTGGTCCAGCGGACGGTGCCAGGAGTGTCGTCGCCGCTGTTGAGGTCGGCGAGGAAGCTCGACCCGATGGACATCTGCTGGCAGGCGACGACGCCCACGCAGCTGCCCAGGCCGACGAAGTTGATGATGTTGGCGACGTAGGTGCCGTACTGCGGGGTGCCGAGGCTGATGTAGTGGTCGACCTTGTCGGCGCCGCCGAGGTACTTCACGTACCAGCGGCTGACCAGGCCACCCTCGGAGTGGGTGACCAGGTCGACCTTGGCGGCCCCGGTCGCGGCGCGGACCCGGTCCACGTAGGACGACAGGGCGCGGGCCGACTCCCGGATGTCGCCGACGCCGAGATCCGGCAGTTCGTAGATGAAAACCCGGTAGCCGTCGAGGCTCAGCCGGGCGTCGAGCGGCTCGTACGCGATGGAGATTCCGATCAGGCCACCGACGACGATGACCGGGTTGGCGCCGGCGGCGGCGAGGGTCGACCCGTCGGCCGTGGCGGTGACGGCGGTGGCGGTGCGCGGCGCGGCGGCCTGGGCGGCGGTGGCCGGGACGAGCAGGGCGGTGACGGTGGTGGCGGCGGCCAGGATCGTTCGGAGCAGCATGGCTGCACCTCCGGTGGGAGGCACCCGGAGAACCGGGAGGGGGACGGGTGGTGGGATCCGATCGATCGTGGCAACGATGATGCGTGTCCGATTTCACGCGCGTCAATGGAAAGTTACGCGCCAGTAACCCGTTCTCGCGCCGGAGGCACAAACTCGCGAATCAGACTCAGCTCCCCAGCGCCTGGACCTTGGCGATCGTCTCCTGCACGTGCTGCCGGGCGGGATCACCGCCCTGGGCCGCCTGGGCCAGCCCCTGCCGGTAGGCGTCGATCATGCCGAGCAACGGTCCGGCCGCCACGCCCTCCAGCGCGCCGGCCACCAGCGCCCGCGCCTCGGCGGCGTCCTGGGCCGCGGCCGCCGTCTTGGCCCTCGCCTCGTCCAACTTCTGCGCGGCCGCCGCCAGCCTGGCGATGATCTGCGCTGCGCTCACACACCCTCCCCGGTCGCCCGGCTCATCGACGCCGGCCACGCAGGAGCCTACGAGACGAGGGCACGCCACGCGACCACCCGATCACCTCAGCGCAGCAGGCGGAAGGCCAGCAGGTAGACGCAGAACAGGCCGGAGGAGAGCAGGGCACAGAGGACGAAGCCGAGCGGGACGTACCGCGACGGGGGGCTGTCGCCCCCGAGCACCGGCCTGCCCCAGCGGGCCAGCACGAGCTGGCCGGCCAGGAAGGACAGCAGCGGAACGCCCGCACAGGCGGCCGCGGCCACCAGGTCCAGCCCGCTCACCGGCAGCGGCGAGCCGACCAGGGTGGCGAGCATCAGCAGCGAGCCGACCAGCGCACACGCCGCGTACACCGCGACCGCCCGGCCGAGCGGCGACCAGGTGGGCAGCAGCACGGGCCGGTGGGCGAGGGCCTCGGCCTGCTGGCCGTACCGGTCGGCCTCGTCGGCGAGCTGCCGGACCGCGGCCAGCTCCGCCATCGGGTCACCCTCCCGAGCCGCGGGCACCGTCGCTTCCGGGTACGCCCCGACCCCCGGCTGCCCCGGCGCGGCGGCTGCACCGCCGGCCAGCACCGCCCCGGTTCCGGACGCCCCGGCCGGCGCGGCACTCGACGGCGGCACCGGCGCGGCGCCGACCGCGGCGGCCGGTGACCCGACCGGCACCGGGGCGTCCTCCGGCGACGGGGAGACACCGATGGCCCGGCCGAGCTGGTCGAGCCGCTGCCCCTGGGCGGCGAGCCGCTGGCCGAGCTGGTCGACGGCGGCCTGCAGGTTCCGTCGGCGTTCCGCCTCGGCGGCGATCGCCTGCTCCCCGCCGCGCTGCCGCGCCGAGAGCTCCCGGGCCAGAGCCGCGTACTCCTCGAATTCGGTCACCGGTCGTCTCCGTCGGCCACGAAGGGCACCATCAGGGCGGTCCGTTGGTCGTGCCGGTCGACCAGGAGGGCGCGGCCGTCGCGGGGGGTGTAGGCGAGGTCGTGCGCGCCGAGGTACAGGCCGAGGTCCGCGCCGGGCACGTTCAGTGCGACCAGGCAGGCGATGTCGTCGCGGTTCTGGCTGCCGCCGAGGTCCTCGCCGAGCCGGCGTAGCCCGCGCCACCAGCCGAGCAGGTGCACGCCGCGCGCCGGGCCCTCGCGCAGCACGGCCCGCAGGTCGTCGTGCCCGGAGCGGAACGTCCCCGGCTCGGTCGCGGCCAGGGTGCCGGCCGCCGCGTCCATCCCGAACACCACCAGATAGGTGCGGCGGGCTTCGCCCGGTCCGGCGGCCAGGTCGGCGAGCTGGGCGCGCAACTCCGCCGCGTCGAGGCGGCGGACCGGGTGGCGGGCGGCGGCGAGGGTCATCGCCAGGTCGTCGGCGAGCCCGGTGGTGCCGGGCGCGAGCGGGGCGAGCAGGAAGCGGGCCGTACCGGGGGCGTGCCGCCGGGCCAGGCTGAGCACGGCCGACCGGAGCACGTCCGCCCCGGCCTCGGCGGTGCCGACCACGGCCAGATGCCGGCCGGGGCCGGCGTCGAGGCGGAACGCGGCGGCGGTGCCGGCGACGTCGACGAGGCGGCCGACCAGCGCCAGCGGCGGGTCGTCGCCCGGCCGCAACCCGGTCCAGGTGGGATCGTCGGCCAGCCGGGGAGTCTCGTAACCGCGGAAGACCGTCGGCGGCGGCGAGCCGGCAGGCCGGGCCTGACACAGCTCGTGCCGCAGGGTAACCAACTCGGCCGCCGCGGCGTGCGCGTCGGGGAAGCGGACCACGGTGTTCGCGCCGGCCGCGCCGCCCGCGGTGTTGACCACGGCCGTGCCGACGGTCAACGCCGCGGCGGCGTCGTTGAGCGGGTCGAGCACCGCGCCGCCGCCGGGCAGCGCGACCCGCAGCGGGAACTGGCCGAAGATCGCCTCGGCCCGGCCGTAGAGGGCCTCCACGCCGGTGGTGCTCTGGCTGGCCAGCACCAGGTGCAGGCCGTACGAGCGGCCCTTGCGGGCCAGTTCCTCGAGCAGGTCGACGGCCCGCCGGGCGAGCGCGTCGTTGCCCGCGAAGAGCACCTGGAACTCGTCGATCACGGTGACGATCCGGGGCGGCCGGACGTTCGGCGGCAGGTCGGCGAGCTTGCTGAGGCCGTGGCGCTTCAGCAGGTCCGCCCGGCGGGTCAGCTCGTCGCGCAGCTCGCGCAGGACGGCCACGCCGTACTCGCGGTCGGACTCGATGCCGACCGCCAGGGCGTGCGGCAGCCAGGACGGGTCGCGCTCGGTCGGGACGAACTCGGTGAAGCTGACCCCCTCCTTGAAGTCGAGCAGGAGCAGCTGCAGCTCGGTGGGGGCGTACCGGGCGGCCAGCCCGTAGAGCACGTCGAGCAGGAAGACCGTCTTGCCCGCGCCGGTGCGCCCGCCGACCAGCCAGTGCGGGGTGGCGTCGTCGAAGGCGACGGTGAACGGCTCGCGGCCGACGGCTCCAGGTCGCGGCGCGGCGTCAGACGCGCCGAGCTGGAGTTGTCGCCCGACGCGGCCGAGCACGGTACGCAGTCCGGCCGCGGACGACTCGGCCCACCGGCGGGCCGGCAGCAGGTCGGTGAAGGTGACGACCTCGGCCCGGCGGGTGGCCGCGGCGAGCTGCCGGGCCAGCCCGCTGACCGTGGCGTGCGAGGGGTCGCCGTCGAGCACCACCGGGGCGGCGAGGCCGACGCCGTCGCCGCTGTACGGCCGCCCGGGCGGGTCGCCGACCAGCACGTACCGCTCGCCGAGCCGGAGCTGGGTGGTGGCGCCGAGCGGCGGCGGGGTCTCGCCCGGGCCGGCGGCGGGGTAGCCGGCGAGCAGCACGCAGACCGCGGCGGCCGGGCCGGCATGGGTGAGCGCGGCCAGCCGGGCCAGCTCGCGCGGCGCCGGGGCGGACGCGACGACGAGCAGCAGCAGTTCCTGGTCGTCGCGGGCGACGTGCTGGGCGGCCCGGGCGTGCCGTTCCGCCTCGTCCAGCAGGGCGGCCACCTCGGCCGCGGTGGTGGCGGTGGGGCCGAGCACGCCGGCGTCGAGCAGCGGGCGCAGCGGCAGGAAGGCGGCGCCGAAGGCGGCCGGATCGATGCCGGCGACCCGGACCGTGCCGGCCGGCGCGGCGGCGAGCAGTTGGGCCACCACGGCGCGCAGCAGCTCGCCGACCCGGGGGTCGCGGGCGTCGGCGTCCACCGCGAGGTGGCTGCCGCCGCCCAACGGCACCAGCGCCGGGAAGCCGCCGTCGAAGGTGGTGGCCTCACCGACCCGTACCGGGACCGGGGTGCTGACCGGACGGGCGGTGCCGGGCGCGGGGGCGGCCAGCGCGGCGCCGAGGCGGGCCAGCCGGGCGACCAGCTCGGGGCTGCCGGGAGCGACCGGCTCGGCGGCGGCGAGGGACCGGCGCACCGCCGCCCAGCGGCGCAGCGCCTGCCGGTGCAGGGCCAGCGCCTGCCCGTACGCCGTCGCGAGCCTGCCCACCGTCCGCCCTCCGACGTCGCGGTCCCGATCGAGGGAACCCTAACGGACGCGCGCCGGCCCGGCACAGTACGTGACGCGCACTCAGGATTTGTCTACTGTTCACCCCACGGATCCCGGCCGCGTCGGCAGCGTTCCACCGTCCCCGTTTGCCTGCAGTCGGAACCATCGTGAACAGGAAGGCGACGACGTGAGCTCCTCCTCCATTTCCCGCCGGGCCATGCTGCGCACCGGCGCGGCCGGCGCGCTCGGCATCGTGGTGGCCGGCAACCTGGACGTGATCGCGGGGCCGGCGGCGGCCCGGGCCGCCGCCCGTCCGGCGGTCGGCTACGGCGAACTCGTCCCGGACCCGGCCGGCCTGCTGGCCCTGCCGCCCGGCTTCTCGTACACCATCGTGGCCCAGGCGGGCGCGACCCTGCTGGAGTCCGGCCAGCCGACCCCGAGCGACGCGGACGGCACCGGCTGCTTCCTCGGCCCCAACGGCTCGGTGCTGGTCAACAACCACGAGATCGGCGGCAGCGAGCCGTACCCGGTGCCGGCGCTGGCCGGGCTGACCTACGACCCGGGCGCCCGCGGCGGCACCACCAACATCGAGGTCGACGGGCAGGGCCGGCGGCTGCGCGAGTACGTCAGCGTGGCCGGCACGCACAACAACTGCGCCGGCGGCATCACCCCGTGGGGCACCTGGCTGACCTGCGAGGAGACCGAGCAGAAGGCCGGCGGGAAGTACCAGAAGGACCACGGGTACGTGTTCGAGGTGGACCCGCACGACCGGGCCGCCAACCAGAACCCGGTGCCGCTGAAGTTCCTCGGCCGGTACGCGCACGAGGCGGTCGCGGTCGACCCGTACACCCACGCGATCTACCTGACCGAGGACGCCGGCGGGCCGAACGGGCTCTACTTCCGGTGGACGCCGCCGGCCGGCTTCCGAGGCGGCAAGGGCGCGCTGCGGGCCCTCGCCGAGCGTCCGGACGGGGACACCGCGGGCAGCCTCCAGGCGATGCGCTGCCTCCTGGGCGACCAGCACGTCGCCGACCTGGCCGCGGCCACCACCCCGGGCACCCGGTACAAGGTGGAGTGGGTGGACGTGCCGGACCGGGACGCGAAGACCGTCTCGGTGCGCAAGCAGTTCACCGACGAGCAGGTGACCCGCAGCCGCAAGCTGGAGGGCGCCTGGTGGGCCGACGGCGGGGCGTACTTCGTGGCCAGCTTCGCCCGGCACGCCGACGGCAGCGTCAACGAGCACGACGGCCAGGTCTGGTTCTACGACCCGCGGACGGAGACGGTCACGCTGAAGACGATCTTCGGGGTGAACCAGAACCCGGACGAGGAGGCCGGCAACTTCGACGGGCCGGACAACATCACCGTGTCGCCGTACGGCGGGGTGATCCTCGCCGAGGACGGCGAGGGCCTGTCGCACCTGGTCGGCGTCACCGAGCAGGGCAAGGCGTACCCGCTGGCCCGCAACGAGCTGAACGACAGCGAGTTCACCGGCCCGACGTTCAGCGCGGACGGGAAGATCCTGTTCGCCAACATCCAGTCCCCGGGCTACGTCTTCGCGATCACCGGCCCGTGGGGCCGGCCGAGCAACGCGGACCTCGCCGCCTCCTGAGTGGAACCGGGTCCGGCCGGCGGCTCTTCCGGGCCGCCGGCCGGACCGGCCGTCAGCCGGTGCGGCAGCCGGGATCCGGGCCGCCGTCGGCCACCCCGCAGTGGAACACCTCGACCGGTTCGACGGCCACGTCCGGCACCCGGGCCACGGTGAGCAGGGCGAGTCGCTTGGCGACCGGCTCGCCGGAGTCCGGGGCGTACCGGATCAGCCCGGCGACCCCGGGGTAGCCGCCGGCGTTCTGCCGCAGCACCTCGGCGTGCACGCCGACCGGGTTGACCGAGCGGGGTTCCCAGCGCCGGCCATTGTCGGCGTGCCGGAGCCGGGCGGCGAGGCTCTCCAGCGCCCGCACCATCATCATCGAAGCGTCGTACGCGAGGCTGACCCGCTCGCCCACCGGCGGCGACGCCGGTGACCCCCGGACGATCGGCTCGCCGCCGTTGTGGCGCGGAGCGGCTCGCGGGGCGTCAGCGCTGGGCGGCCGGGTAGCGCAGGCCGTCCAGGGCGATGGCCACCACCCGGTCGCGCTGCGTCGGCTCCGGGAACTGGTACGCGGTAATCCCGCTGAGGAGCCGCACCACGTCGTCGAAGCTGGCGTCCGGCCGGGCCGCTCCGGCCTCCTGGGCCCGGCGCAGCAACGGCTCGCCGGCGGCGTAGATCTCGGTGCGGCAACTACGGAAGACGTCGGAGTCGTGCACCAACTCCTCGGCGAGGGCGCGCTTGGTGGCGACGTAGGCGACGAACCGGTTCAGCCAGGCCACCAGGGCGTCCCACGGCGGCAGGTCGGCCAGATCGGCGGCGGACGCGCTGAGCGCGCGCACCTCCTCGACGTAGACCGCCTCGAACAGGTCACGCCGGGTGGGGAAGTTCCGGTAGAGCGTGCCGATGCCGACCCCGGCCCGCCGGGCGATCTCCTCCAGCGACGCGCCCGCGCCGCACTCGCCGAACACCTCCCGGGCGGCGGCGATCAACGCGTCGTAGTTCCGCCGGGCGTCGGCCCGCTTCGGGCGCCGCGCGAGGACCTCCCCCAGCTGGTCGGCGCTGGCCATGACGCGCGTCACCCCTCTCGTCTTGCAACCGGAGGCACCCCTCCACTACGTTAGTGGAGGCACCCCTCCGGAACTGACCGGAGCCATGCCTCCGGATAGCGTACTCCGGATTCTCCGCCCGATCCCATTTGGCGCGATCGGCGAACCAGACATCGGACCCAGGAGGTCCCGCCATGCCCGCGACCCGCTGACCCACCGGCAGCTTCCCGCCGCCACCACCGCCGGATCGCCCGGCCGCGGCCCCACGCGAGCCGTCGCCCGATCCCGCACGCACACCCTTACTTTCGTACGTGAACGGGAGTTTCTCCGTGCTCGAAACCGCCCGAACCGACTCGCGTCGGTTGACCTTCCTCGTCCTCGCGGCCGGCGCCGGCTTCTTCGCGATGCTCCAGTCGCTGATCACCCCGGTGCTGCCCACCATCCAGCACGACCTGCACACCTCCCAGAACACCGTGACCTGGGTGCTGACCGCGTACCTGCTCTCCGCGTCGATCTTCACCCCGGTCCTGGGCCGGATCGGCGACATGATCGGCAAGGAACGGACCCTGGTGGTCTCCCTCGCCGCGCTCGCGCTGGGCTGCCTGCTGGCGGCCGTCGCGCCCACCATCGGCGTGCTCATCGCCGCCCGGGTCGTCCAGGGCATCGGTGGCGCGGTGTTCCCGCTGTCGTTCGGGATCATCCGCGACGAGTTCCCCGCCGCGCGGGTGAGCTCGGCCGTAGCGGCGATCTCGGCGGTCGTCGCCGCCGGAGGCGGCCTCGGCGTCGTCCTGGCCGGGCCGATCGTCGGCACCCTGGGCTACCGCTGGCTGTTCTGGATCCCGATGGTCGTCGTCGGGCTCACCGCGCTCGCCGCGCACCGGTTCGTGCCCGAGTCGCCGGTCCGTACGCCCGGACAGATCAACTGGGCGGCCACCCTGCTGCTCTCCGGCTGGCTGGTGGCGCTGCTGCTGCCGGTCAGCAAGGGTGCCGTCTGGGGCTGGACCTCCGGTCGGGTGACCGGGCTGCTGGCGCTCGCCGGCGTGCTCCTGATCGCCTGGCTGGTGGCCGAGGCCCGCTCGGCGAACCCGCTGATCGACATGCGGATGATGCGGCTACCCGCGGTCTGGACCACCAACCTGGTCGCCCTCCTCTACGGCGCCTCGATGTTCGCCGTCTACGCCTTCCTGCCGCAGTTCGTGCAGATCCCGCCCAGCGCCGGCTACGGCTTCGGCGCCAGCGTCACCCAGGCCGGGCTGCTGATGCTGCCGATGCTGGTCGGCATGTTCGTCGCCGGCCTGGCCGCCGGTCGGCTGGCGGCGCGGTTCAGCGCCAAGGCGCAGCTGGCCACCGGCGCGGTGTTCAACGTGCTCGCCGCCGCGATGCTGACCGTGGCGCACGACACCCGCTGGGAGATCGGCGTGGCCGGCGCCCTGGTGGGACTCGGTATCGGGCTGGCGTTCGCCTCGATGGCCAACCTGATCGTGGCCAACGTGCCGGCCCGCCAGACCGGCGTGGCGACCGGCATGAACGCCAACATCCGCACCATCGGCGGCGCGATCGGCGCCGCGCTGGCCAGCAGCGTGATCACCGCCCACCCGCAGGCCGGCGGGCTGCCCCGGGAGGCCGGCTTCACCGCCGGTTTCCTGCTGCTCACCGGCATCTCACTGGCCGCCGCGCTGGCCGCCCTGGCCGTTCCCTCCGGCCGCCGGGCGGTGCGGGGACGGCGCGGCGAGCCGTCGACGCGCACCGCCGAGCCGGAACTCGAACTGGCGACGGCGGGCCGCTGACCTCGCTCACGGGGTCCGTGAACGCGCCGCACGCCGCGCCGGTCAGGCGGCGGGGCAGCCGTCGCGGTGCGCGGTGACCGGCCGGGTGCCGGTCAGCCGGGAACGGCGCCGGGACCGGTGCGGCGCGCAGGCGGCGCAGTCCTGCGCCGGGCGGACGGCCCGCCCGGGCCGGAGCCGGCCCGCGCCGGGGCGGGACGTGCCCGGGTGGACGCCGGACAGCACCGCCGGCGCGGCGCCGGAGGGAGTCGCCGGGGAGGCGCCGGCCAGGGCCGGCGAGGTGGCGGGCACGCCCACGGGGTGGGGCAGCGACGCGCGGCGGGCAGCCCCGAGCCCGGCGCCGGCCGGGCGGACGACGCGCGCGGCGGTGGCGACGGCCCGGCGTACCGGCCGCATGGCGGGCCCGGCCAGGACCAGGGTGAGCCGGCGTTCGCGCAACCGGTCCAGGGCCACCCCGGCCACGACGGTGGCGACCGCGGTCACCGTACCGGCCAGCACCAGCGTCTGCCGGGGGCCGACGTGCTCGGAGAGCCAGCCGAGCAACGGCGCGCCGACGGCGGCGGAGACCGAGCCGGTGACCGCAAGGGCGGCCAGCACCCGGCCCCGCACGGCGTAGTCGGTGTCGAGCTGGGCCCGGGCACCGACCGTGGTGTCGATGACCACTGCGGCGGCCGCCACCGGCAGGATCACCGCGGCGAAGCTCAGCGTGCCCGGGGCCAGGCCGGCGACGACCTGCAGGGTGCTGGCGAGCAGGCCCGCCCCGACCAGCACGCCGTAGCCCAGCTCGCGACGGCGGGCGGCGGCCAGCGCGCCGAGCACCGTGCCGACGGCGAAAACCGTGGAGAGGAAGCCGTAGCCGGAGGCGCCGCCGCGCAGCGGTCCCTCGCTCATCGCCGCCATGGTCACCTGGTAGTTGCGGCCCAGGCTGCCGAGCACGAACGACAACGCCAGAGCGACCAGCACCACCGGCTGGCGCAGCAGGTAGCCGAAGCCGGCCCGGATGCCGCCGTCCGCCGGGGCCGCCTCGGCCACCGACGACTCCAGCTCGGCGCGTCTTGCGCCCCGCCGCGACCTGGAGCCGTCGACCAGCTCGCCGGTGTGCCGCTCCCCCTCGCGTACGGCGAACAGGGCGACGACGACCGCGACGAAGCTGGCGGCGTTGGTCGCGAAGAGCAGCGCCGGGCCGACGGCGGCGACCACCACGGCGCCCAGGCTCATGCCGAGAATGCGGCCGGCCGAGTTGGTGAGCGAGCCCAGTGCCAGGGCGTTGCCGAGGCTCTCCCGGTCCACCAGGGTCGAGGACCAGCGACCCATCACCGGGCCCTCGATCGCCGACACCGCCCCGGTGACCAGGGAGATCGCGTAGATCGCGGGCAGGCCGCCGGCGCCGGTGACGGCGACCGCGGCCAGCCCGGCGGCGAGGGCCGCGTGTGCCGCCTGGGCGACGATCAGCAGCGGCTTGGCCGGCAGCCGGTCGGCCAGCGCGCCGCCCCAGACGCTGAGCACCAGGGTGGGCAGGGCCTGGAGCAGGACGGTGAGCCCCATGGAGGTCGCCGAGCCGGTCTCCGACATGACGTACCAGTTGACCCCGAGGACCTGCATCCAGGTCCCGATGACCGACACGAAACCGGCGCCGGCCCAGATCCGGTAGTTGCGGTGGCGCAGCGCGGCGAACGTGGCGCCGAGGGCCATGAGGATTTCCCCGTCCAGAAGGTGAACAGACGAAGCCGGACCCCCGCGGGTCCGGCCAGCGGACAAGTCTGGCCGCGCTTAAACCTCATGACGACAATTGGTGAGGCGGTTCACCAGGAAGGTCGGGCGTCCGGGACGGGCCCGGCACGAACCGGACCGGGAGACGGCGGCACCCCGGCCCAGCCGGACCGGGGTGCCGTGAGCCGGCTGTGGTCAGCGCGCCGCGAGTGGTTGCCGGGCCGGGTCGACCGGGGCGGGCAGGCTGCCCACGCCGCCGAGGTACGCGTGCACGGCCGCCGCGGCGGCCCGCCCCTCGGCGATCGCCCAGACGATCAGCGACGCGCCCCGGTGCATGTCACCGGCCACGAAGACGCCGTCGGCGTCGGTCTGCCAGTCCGGCCGGGCGTCGACCGCGCCCCGCGCGTTGCGGGTCACCCCGAGCTGGGGCAGCAGCGGCTGCTCCTCGGTGCCCTCGAAGCCGATGGCCAGCAGCACCAGGTCGGCCGGGAGTTCCCGTTCGGAGCCGGGCAGCACGGTCACGATCCGCCGGCCGTCCCGCTTCTCCACGGTCACCTCGGCGATGCGGACCGCCCTCACCTGGCCGGTGCCGTCGTCGACGAACTCCTGCACTGCCACGGCGAAGACCCGCTCGCCGCCCTCCTCGTGGGCGGGGTAGTTGCGCAGGATCCACGGCCAGGTGGGCCAGGGGTCGCGGGCGGCGTCCCGGCTGGCCGGGGGCTCCGGGTAGAGGTCGAGCTGGTGGACGCCGGCGGCGCCCTGCCGGTGGGCCACGCCGAGGCAGTCGGCGGCGGTGTCACCACCGCCGATGATCACGACGTGCTTGCCGGCCGCGTCGATCGGCGTGCCGTCTGGAAGCACCGCCAGGGCCGGCCGTCCCTCGCCCGCTGCGGCGACGACCCGATTGGCGGCTACCAGGTGCGCCATCGCCTGGTGTACGCCGCGCAGCGCCCGGCCCGGGGTCTGCGGGGTGTCCCGGCCCTGCAGCGCGCCGCAGGCGAGCAGCACCGCGTCGTGCTCGGCGCGCAACTGCTCGGCGGTCACGTCGACGCCGACGTTCACCCCGGTGCGGAAGCGCACCCCCTCGGCGGCGAGCTGGGCCACCCGCCGGTCGATGTGGTGCTTCTCCAGCTTGAAGTCGGGGATGCCGTAGCGGAGCAGGCCGCCCAGCGCGTCGTCCCGCTCGTACACGGTGACGGCGTGCCCGGCGCGGGCGAGCTGCTGGGCGGCGGCCAGCCCGGCGGGGCCGGAGCCGACCACGGCGACGGACGTCCCGGTCGGGGCCGGGGCCGGGCGGGGCCGCAGCCCGCCGCGGGCCACCGCCGCGTCGGCGATCTCCACCTCGACCTGCTTGATGGTGACCGGCTGCTGCCCCCCGAGGCCGAGCACGCAGGCCGCCTCGCAGGGCGCCGGGCAGAGCCGGCCGGTGAACTCGGGGAAGTTGTTGGTGGCGTGCAGCGACTCCACCGCGGCGTCCCAGGCGCCGGTGCGGACCAGGTCGTTCCAGTCCGGGATGCGATTGCCAAGAGGACAGCCGGCTGTGTCGCTTTGGCAGAACGGGATGCCGCAGTCCATGCACCGGGTGGCCTGCTCGCGGATCAGCTCCTCGCCGGCCGGCGGGTACACCTCCCGCCAGTCCATGATCCGCACCGGCACCGGCCGGCGGGCAGGCAGCCGCCGGTCGTAGCGCAGGAAACCGTTCGGGTCAGGCACGAGCCACCTCCTGGGCGACCGCCCGCGGCGCGGGCGGCACCGGCGCGGTGGACGTAAGGGCAGTCATCACCGCGTCGTCGACGTCGTGGCCGGCGGCTTCGGCGGCCCGCATGATCTCCAGCACCCGGCGGTAGTCCCGGGGTACCACGGCGGTGAACTCCTCCACCGCTTCCGGCCAGCGCTTGAGCAGCTCCTCGGCGACCGCCGAGTCGGTCTCCGCGAAATGCCGCTGGACGAGGTCGTGCAGCCGGTCCCGCTCCTCGTCGCGCAGCGGCGACAGGTCGACCAACTCGGTGTTGACCAGCTGCCGGTCGAGCTTCCAGACATACGCGGTGCCCCCGGACATGCCGGCGGCGAAGTTGCGCCCGCACCCGCCGAGCACCACCACCGTGCCGCCGGTCATGTACTCGCAGCCGTGGTCGCCCACGCCCTCGACCACCGCCACCGCGCCGGAGTTGCGCACCGCGAACCGCTCGCCGACCCGCCCGCGTAGGAAGACCTCGCCGCCGGTGGCTCCGTACAGGATGGTGTTGCCGGCGATGATCTGGTCCTCGGCCCGCGCGCCCGGCCCGGCCGCGTCGTCCGCGAACGGCGCGGCCTCGTCCGGACGGACGACGATCCGGCCGCCGGAGAGTCCCTTGCCGACGTAGTCGTTGGCGTCGCCCTCCAGCCGCAGGGTGACCCCGCGCGGCAGGAACGCGCCGAACGACTGGCCGGCGGTGCCGTGCAGCACGATCTCGATGGTGT
>NZ_JAPDPH010000430.1 GCF_026013475.1 Micromonospora yasonensis
CGCGCTTCCGTCACCGCCTGGTCGACGGTCAGCGTTGCCGCGGATGGCTTGGTGGCCGGCTTCGGGGCGGGTGCCGCAGCTACTGGCTGCGCGGGCAGCGTGGTGGTCGCGGCGGCGACGAGAAGACTGGCGGCGATGCTGGTCACCACAGCTGTCCCTCGCCTCCTTCCGCCTGTGCGGACGTTCTCTGACATGACGAGATACCTCCCCGTGCTGTTGAAGGACGTGCTTCGCGTCCGTTTGCTGTCGCAGCGACCCGCGCCGCGTTCCGGGTACGTGGCCAGGTGCCGCTGACGTCTGTTGATGCGGGTGACCGGCGGGACGGGGCTGCCCGGTGTGGGCGGCCCGCGTCCGTGTCGCGGTCGTGCCGACCGGTGGTCAGAAGATCAGGTCGACGTACGCCCAGTTGGCGCCGATGACGGTGTAGCCCGGCTTGAACCGCCCGATCCCGTTGCCCTGATAGAGATAGAGATCCTTGGTGGACGAGTACCGGGCGATGACATCGGTGTTGCCGTCCATGTTGAAATCCCCGACGGAGAAGATCCGGTCGAAGTAGGCCCACTTGGACCCGACGATGGTGGAGCCGGACGCGAACCTGCCGCTACCGCTGCCGCGATAGAGGTAGATGTCCTTGGTGGTGGCGTGGCGGGCCATGACGTCGGTCTTCCCGTCGCCGTCGAAGTCACCGGGGGAGAAGATGGTGTCGAAGGCGGACCAGTTCGACCCGACGATCGTGGAGCCGGAGATGAAGCTGCCGGTTCCGTTGCCCCGATACAGGTAGATGTCCTTGGTGGTGGCGTGGCGGGCCATCACGTCCGACTTCCCGTCCCCGTCGAAGTCGCCGGGAGAGAAGATGATGTCAAAGGCCGACCAGTTGTCGCCGACGATCGTGGAGCCGGAGATGAAGCCGCCCCGCCCGTTGCCGCGGTAGAGGTAGAGATCCTTGGTGGTCCCGTGCCGGGCGATCACGTCGGTCTTCCCGTCGCCGTCGAAGTCACCGGGCGAGAAGACGGTGTCGAACGCCACCCAGTTGGCCCCGATCACCGTGTAGCCGGACTGGAACCGACCAGCGCCGTCGCCCTTGTAGAGCAGGATGTTGTTGTCGGGCGTGTACCGGGCCATGACGTCCGGGTAGCCGTCGCCGCTGAAGTCCCGGCGCGGCCCGGCCGGCACCGCCTGGACCGGGCTGACCACCTGGTTCCAGGCGAGCACCTCGCTCAACTGCCCGGAGAACCAGCCGCCGTACCCGCTGGCCGACGTCTTGTGGGCACCCATCCGGAACGCGCCGGCCGCGTTCCAGGTGGTGGCGTGGATCCCCACGCCCTTGTTGAGCGCGCCGAGGTAGAGCCCCAGCCGGCCGTTCGCCTTCTCGTAGCTGACGGTCACGTGTGTCCAGACACCCATCCTGGCGCTGTTGGCCCCGGCGGTGACGGTGTCCCACACCGGACTGATCGAGTCGCTCTGCGGCATGGCGGCCCGCCAACTACTGTCGGACGCGTCGACCCAGAGCCGGAATCCGGCGGTGTTCGTACCGTCCTGGGACAGGATGGTGCCGCCGGGGGCGGTGGGCTTGACCCAGGCCGACACGGTGAAGTCGGCGTTGGTGGCGAAGGCGGGACCGGCAGCGCTGAGCTGGCCGCCCGTGCCGTTCATCAGGACGCTCGGGTCGAACAGGTCTCCCGTGTTCCAACTGGCGCTGCCACTCGCGTCGAGGCCGCCGACGGCGTCCGTGGCCACGTCGGTGCCGGAGACCGGTCCGGTGCTCGCGTCGGTGAGTTGCCAGGCGTGGTCGGCGGCGATCAGACCTTGGCTGGCGGCGGTGGTGATGGTGCCGGTGCCGTTGGCCAGGTTGCTCACGGTCCAGGTGGTGATGGTGGTGGCGCCGTTGGCAT
>NZ_JAPDPH010000431.1 GCF_026013475.1 Micromonospora yasonensis
GCCCACCGGGGCGGCGCGAAGAGGGTGCCCTCGGACCACTCGACGACCTCGACCGGCTCGTCGTCGTAGTTGATGAGCGAGTAGCCGTTGCCCTTGACGACGTACAGGTACGCCTCGGTGGTGTGGCGGTGCCGCACTGAGGCACCACCCGGCTTGAGTTCGGACAGGTGCGCGCCGAGCACCTCGTAGTCGCCGAGGTCGAAATAGTGCCCCCGGTTGTTGCGCCACGGGCGCGCCGGCAGTTCCATCTTCCGCAGGTCGTGTGGTACTACGAGACCCTTGATCGGTGGGTGCTGCCTGTTGAACTCGTCGCGGGCCGCGATCTCGGACGCGTCGCGGTTTCGCTTCTCGCTGGCGAGTACGCCAGGCAGGTAGTCGTCGCGCACAGGGCCTCCTATGGTCTGCGTCACGTCAGTCAACATCACCAGGGACTAAAGGTCTAACCTTTGATCCGAAGTTTTACCGGAGTGTTACCCGCCAGGCAAGGGGTGGAGTGAACCTCCTGCTAAAAGGCGGGCGACGTCCGCCACCGCGATCCCCCGCATCACCTCGCGAGCCGTCTCGGCGATCGGAATGTCGAGTTGGACCTGGTGGGCCAAGTCGGCGGCGTTGGCCAGATCCTTCGCGTGCCAGGTCAGCCGCATCTGGTCCAGCTCGCGCAGCGTCCGCGAGTCGGTCGGCCCGTCCATGAGCGCCCGGCGGAGCACGGGCACCGAGACTCCGAACCTGCGGGCGAGCTCCAGCGCCTCCGTCACGGCGCAGATCTGCGCCCAGTGCACGAGGTTGTTCGCCGCCTTGCCGACCTGGCCCGCGCCGAGCGCCCCGAGGTGGTGGATGGCGGCGGTCCACGGTTCGAGCACCGGCCTGATCCGCTCGAGCACCTCGGCGTCGCCGCCGACGAGGAGATTCACCTCCCCCGCCTCCGCACCGCGCACCCCGCCGGTCAGAGCGGTGTCGAGCACGTCGACCCCCTGCGGCGCGGCCGCCGCGACCAGTTCGCAAGTCTGCGGCCGTACCGACGAGCACAGCAACACGGCCGACCCGGCCCGCAGGCCCCCCAGCAGGCCCTCGGCGCCCAGGCACACCGCGCACACGTCATCGTCGGTCGGCACGAGGACGGTGACCACGTCCGACTCCCGAGCCAGGTCGGCGAGGCTCCCCGCGGCGCGCGCGCCGAGCGCGACGGCCGCGGCGACCCGTTGCGGGTCCACGTCCCGCACCACGACCGGCACTCCCGCAGCGAGCAGGTGCCGCGCCACGGGAAACCCCATCGCGCCGAGGCCGAGCACTCCCACCGTCGTTTCCATCGATTCCGCTTCTCCTCGCGCCGGCCACCGACGGCGGCGCAAGACCCCCACGCCCTGGCGATGCCAGCCGCGAGATCTTGGCCGCAGCTACGCCCCAAAAGGTATTACCATTCGCCGTATCGCGGGAGAGGAGATCTGGTGCGCGGTTACTTGGTGGCCCATGCCCGGAACGCGCACCGCCGCGTCTTTCGCTCCCTGGCCGTGCCCAACTACCGGCGCTATCTCCTCGGCCACGCCGTGAGCGTCGCCGGCACCTGGATGCAGCGGGTGGCGCAGGACTGGCTGGTCCTCGACCTGTCCGACTCCGCCGTCGCGCTCGGTGTCGCGACCGCGCTGCAGTTCCTGCCCACGCTCTTCCTCGGCCTGTGGGGCGGGGTCCTGGTCGACCGACTCAACCGCCGTCGCACGATCATGGCGACCCAGGCGGTGAGCGCGGTCCTCGCCGCGGCGCTGGCGGCTCTCGTACTCGGTGGCGTCGCGGCGCTGTGGATGGTCTACGCCCTCGCGTTCTGCCTGGGCCTGG
>NZ_JAPDPH010000432.1 GCF_026013475.1 Micromonospora yasonensis
TGCCGCCCCGCCGGCCTGTCGATCAGGAGATCGGGATCTCCGTCCAACTCCCGAACGCGCCGCCCGCCGCCGACTGTCCGGTGGTGTAGATGCGGTTGTCGGCGCTGCGGACGACCAGGCTGATCGTGTTGATCCCGCTCAGTCCGGGCGTCGGGTCGCTGGCGAAACCGGCCGCCGGCGGGTTCGTCCCCATGGCCTTCCAGGTGCCGAACGTCCCCCCGACGGTGGACTGCCCGACGCCCCATACGGCATTGTCCGAGCCCCGGGCGTAGACCACGGTGGTGCCGTTCGCACCCTTCATCGCAGCCGGGTCACCGGAGTAGGTGATCTGGCCGCTGCCGACGACCGACCAGTTGCCGAAACTGCCGCCGGTCGTGCCCTGTGCGGTGCTCCAGATCTTGCCGTCGGCATCCCGGGCGTAGAGCGCCAGCCGGTTGTTCGGGTCGAGCAGTGCGGCCGGGTCGCCGACGAACCTGCTGAGCGGCCATCGATCACCCATGGTGCCCCACATACCGAAGGCGGCACCCGGCGAGGGCTGGCCCACGCCGTGGATGAGGTTGTCCGTACCCCGGGCGTAGATCACGATCGTCCCGTTGGCGGCGAGCAGGGCCTGCGGCTTGGAGGCGACTCCGGAGCCACCCCCGCCGATCCGCAGCCAGGGGCCGAACGCGCCACCGACGGCGGTCTGGTTCGTCCCCCACACCCAGCCGTCCGCGCCACGGGCGTAGATGACCAGGGTGCCCGAAGGGGCCAGCACGACGCTCGGATCACTGGCGAAGCCCGTCGCCGGCGCGCCGGTGCCGATCGACTTCCAGTTGGAGAAGGCTGCGCCGACGGACGGCTGGCCCACCCCGTACATCTGGTTGTCGATCCCACGGGCGTAGATGACCAACGTGCCGTCAGCCGCCTTCAGGACCGAAGGGCTGCCGATGAAGCCGCTGCGGTTACCGATCCGCATCCAGCCGCCGAAGCTGCCGCCGGCGGTGGCCTGCTGGCTGCCCCAGATCCAGCCGTCCGCCCCGCGACGGTACGTGACCAGTGCTCCCGACGCGGCCTTGAGGACCGCGGGGTCCCCGCTCGCCGCTGTGTCGGCGTCGACGGACCAGGCCTTGTCCCAGGTCTGCGCGAAGGCGAGCTCGCCGGAGAACCAGCCGCCGTACGTGCTGGCCGCGGTCTTCTGGTTGCCCATCCGGAAGGCGCCGTTCGCCATCGTGCCAGCGGTGTGGCTGGTCCGGGCGGCGTTCACGCCACTGACGTACAGGGTCATCGCGCCGCTCGTCTTGACGAAGCTCACCATGACGTGCGTCCAGACCCCCGCACGGGCGGTGCCCGGGGCGCTGGCCGCGATGTCCCAGACCGGGTTGCTGGCATCCGTCCGCGGCATCGCGAAGCGCCAGGACTTGTCAGTCGCGTCGGTCCAGAGCTTGAAGCCCGCGGTGTTGGTGACATCCTGCGACAGGACTGTCCCGCCGAGGACGGTGGGCTTGATCCAGGCCGCCACCGTGAAGTCGCCGTTCGTGTTGACGGCGGGCCCGGCGGTGGCCAGGCTGCCGCTGGTGCCGTCGAAGACGGCATCCGGGTCGAACATGTCGCCCGTGCTCCACTTGACTCCGCCGCTACCGGTGGCGGCGAGGGCGCCGACGGTGTCCCGGGCGGTGGTCACGGCCCCCGATTTGGCGTCGTTGAGCTGCCAGGCGTGCTGGGAGGTGATCAGGGACTGGGGGTCTTGCCCGCTGATCGTGCCGCTGCCGTTGCCCAGGGCGGTGACCAGGTACGGCGTGACCTGGCCGC
>NZ_JAPDPH010000433.1 GCF_026013475.1 Micromonospora yasonensis
GCGAGGATCGCCGCCTGCACCCGGTTACGCACGTCCAGACGGGTGAAGACGCTGGTCAGGTAGCTCTTCACGGTGCCCTCGACGAGGTGCAGCCGGCGGGCGATCTCGGCGTTCGACAGTCCCGCCCCGACCAGCGCCAGCACCTCCCGCTCCCGGTCGGTCAGGCCGGCCAGCCGGTCCCGGGCGTACGGGGTCCGGGCCATCCGCCCGCCGTTCAGCTCGATCACCCGGCGGGCCACCCGGGGCGACAGGTACGCCCCGCCGTCGGCGACCGCCCGGATCCCGGCGAGCAGTTCCCGGGGGTCGCCCGACTTGAGCAGGAAGCCGCTCGCGCCGTGGCCGAGCGCCCGGGCGATCAGGTCGTCCTCACCGAACGTGGTGAGCATGACGACGGCGGTCTCCGGGACCAGCCGGCGGATCTCGGCCGCCGCGCTCAGCCCGTCCCAGCGGGGCATCCGGATGTCCAGCAGCGCCACCCGGGGCCGGTGGGCGCGGATCAGCTCGACGGCGGCCCGCCCGTCCCCGGCCTCGCCGACCACCTCGATCCCGGGATCGGCGGCCAGGATGGCGCGCACCCCGGCTCGCACCATCGCCTCGTCGTCGGCGAGCACCACCCGCAGGGGGCGCCCGTGGTCGTCGGTCACCGCGTGATCCGCTCCTTGCTGACCAGTCGGCCGTCGGAGAAGCAGAGCCGCCAGGTCGGCTCCGCGAAGGGGAAGTTCCCGTCGGTGTAGTACTCGCAGCCCGCCGGGACGTCGGCGGTGGGCGGGTCCGCCTGCCGCTCGGGCAGCCCGAGGGTGTCCCGGGGGTCGCCGAGGCGCAGCCGCTCGTACCCGGTGCGGTCGAGCACCGCGCCGGCGGTGGCGAGCGGGTAGTAGACCAGGGCGAGCACCAGCCCGAGGACGGCCGGGGCGCCGAACGCCACCAGCAGGCTGCGCCGGGCCCGCCGCCGGGCGTCCCGCAGCCGGCGCGCCGCCTCGGCGGGACGGTCGTCGGACGTCCGGCGGGCGTCGACCTCCCCGACCGGCCGGGCGAGCCCGCCGCCCCCGGCGCAGCCGCCCGAAGAACGGACCGACGCCGTGCCGGCCCGGTCCACGGGCACGGGGAGGTCTGCCATCGGGTCGGCGCCCGGCCCGGTGCGCGCAGCGCCGTCCGGCACGGACGAAGCGGGCTCCTCGACCGCCGGCTCGGCGGTCAACGGCAGCCGCGCGGCCACCGCGTAGCCGCCGGCCCGGGGACCGGCGTCGAAGGCGCCGCCGGCCAGCCGGACCCGTTCCCGCAGCGCGAGCAGCCCGGAGCCGTGGGAGACCGGTCCCGGCAGCGGCCCCGCCGGCGGGCGGGCGTTCACCACGCTGACCGCCACCTCGCCGTCGGCGCGCTCCACGGTGACGGTCACCGGGGCACCGGGGGCGTACCGGGCGGCGTTGGTCAGCGCCTCCCGGACCACCCGGTGCACGGCGTGCGCGGTACGCGGAGGCAGCTCGTGGTCGCCCAGGCCGGCCCGCAACGCGACCGCCATGCCGGCGTCGCGGGCCCCGTCGACCAGCTCGGCCACGGTCTCGTCGGCCGGGCGCAGGGAGCCGGACCGCTCCTCGCGGAGCACGCCGATGATCTCGTGCAGCCGTTCGGTGGCGGTCGCCACGCTGGCCCGCAGCTCGCCGGCCGCGGCCCGGTGGGCCGGGGCCAGGTCGGCGGCCAGCTCCAACCCGGCGGCCCGCAACGCGATCAGGCTCAGGTCGTGGCCGAGCGAGTCGTGCATCTCCTGCGCGATCCGGGCCCGCTCGCGCAGC
>NZ_JAPDPH010000434.1 GCF_026013475.1 Micromonospora yasonensis
ATCGGCGGCGGGGTGAGCCAGTAGGCCGACGTTGGTTACAACGCTGCCCCACCTGCGGTGTTGTGGCCAGACCTCATTCCTCTGTCGGCCGCCGGTGGAAAGAGGTCTGGCCAGTGGGATACGATCCCGCAAGCCCGGGCTGGGGCGCATCGAGTAGGTACTGACGGATCGGAGATCCCCATGGCGATGCCTCTGACGACCCTCATCGACGGCGTCTGGTCCGACCCGCCACGTCGCCGAGATGTCATCAACCCCACTGATGGCTCTGTGGTCGGATCGGTCGGTTACGGCGATGCCGACCAGGCCCGGGCTGCAGCCGACGCGGCCCAGGCGGCTCTGGCGGGATGGGGAGATCTGCCTGCTCGCGCCCGCAGCGACTATCTTCATGCCGCGGCCGACCTCATCGTCGCCCGCGCCGACGAGATCGGTGGCCTGCTCGCTCGAGAGGCCGGGAAGCGGCTGCCGGAAGCGGTCGGCGAGGTCGTCTTCTCTGCCGAGTACTTCCGCTGGTTCGCGGAGGAGGCTCGACGACCGGTCGGTGCGGTGCACTCGAACGAGGCACCCGACAGACGTCACCTCACCATCCGTCGCCCGGCGGGTGTGGTGGCGAGCCTGACTCCGTGGAACTTCCCGTGTTCCATCCAGGCTCGCAAGTTGGCCCCGGCCCTCGCGGCCGGCTGTACGGTGGTGGCCAGGGTGTCCGAGAAGGCGCCGCTGGCCGTGACCGAGTTGTTCCGCTGCCTCACCGATGCGGATCTGCCGGCCGGTGTGGTGAACCTGGTTCACGGGCCGGCCGCGGAAATCACGGACGCCTACCTGGAGCACCCGGCCGTTCGTGTTGTCACCTTCACCGGGTCCACCTCCGTCGGGCAGCGCGTCATGGCCAAGGCGAGCGAGCGGGTGGTGCGGCCCCTCCTCGAACTCGGTGGCGACGCGCCATTCTGCGTATTCGACGACGCGGACCTCGACGCGGCGGTGGAAGGCGCGTTGATCGCCAAATTCCGCAACACGGGCCAGTCGTGCATAGCGGCGAACCGCTTCCTGGTTCACGACGCCGTGTTCGACGAGTTCGTCACCCGCCTTGCGGAGCGTATCGATCAGATGACCATCGGTGACGGCCTCATGGACCCCACACCTGACCTCTCCGCGTGTATCGACGCGAACCGAGTCGCAGCCGTCGCCACCATCGTCGACGAGGCGCTCAGCCGCGGAGCCAAGAAGGTCACGCGCGACTTCAGTGTCCCGGGTCCCGCGTTTTCCGCCCCGGCGCTGCTGGTAGACGTGCCGCAGGACTGCGCACTAGCCCGCGAGGAGGTGTTCGGACCCGCGGCCGGGGTGTTCCGCTTCCGTGACGAGGAAGAGGCGCTGAGCCAGGCGAACATGACCGAGATGGGCCTGGCCGGCTACGTTTACAGCCGGAGCCTCTCCCGCGCTTGGCGGTTCGCTGAACGGCTGGACGTGGGCATTATCGGCGTCAACAACCCTCTCCCCACGGTGTGTTTCGCGCCGATGGGTGGCACCAAGCAGTCCGGGCTTGGACGAGAGGGAGCAGCGATCGGATTGGAAGAGTTCCAGGAAGTCCGCTATCTCGCGATTGGCGTGTGACCGATCAACATTGCCCGCACCGCCGCCAGGGCGGCGGTGCGGGCGATCGAATCGATCGACCGGAACCAGCTGGAGTCCTCGTCGAAAATCAACGACGGGCGGTCCTGCACGACCGTCCGTCGACCCTTGGTCACCTCACCATCTCGTGAGGTCAGGTAGCCGGAAGAGTCAAC
>NZ_JAPDPH010000435.1 GCF_026013475.1 Micromonospora yasonensis
GTCGAAGCGCGATGAACATCGTCGTACTCGTCAAGCAGGTGCCTGATTCGGGCGCGGACCGCAACCTGCGTGCTGACGACAACACCGTCGACCGCGGTTCGGCGAACAACGTCATCAACGAGATGGACGAGTACGCCATCGAGGAGGCGTTGAAGATCAAGGAGGCGCACGGCGGCGAGGTCACCATCCTGACCATGGGTCCGGACCGGGCGACCGAGTCGATCCGCAAGGCGCTGTCGATGGGTCCGGACAAGGCCGTGCACGTGGTGGACGACGCCCTGCACGGGTCCTGCGCCGTGGCCACCTCGAAGGTCCTCGCCGCCGCCCTCGGTCAGCTCAATGCGGATCTGGTGATCTGTGGTGCCGAGTCGACCGACGGGCGGGTCCAGGTCATGCCGCACATGATCGCCGAGCGGCTGGGTGTGGCCGCGTTGACCGGCGCGCGCAAGCTCACCGTCGACGGCGGCACGCTGACCGTCGAGCGGCAGACGGAGGAGGGCTACGAGGTGGTCACCGCCTCGACCCCGGCCGTGGTCTCCGTCTGGGACACCATCAACGAGCCGCGTTACCCGTCCTTCAAGGGCATCATGGCCGCGAAGAAGAAGCCGGTGCAGACGCTGTTCCTGGCCGATCTGGGCGTCGCGGCTTCTGAGGTGGGCTTCGACGGCGCGACCAGCGCCGTGCTGGAGCATTCGAAGCGCCCGCCGCGCTCCGGCGGCGTCAAGGTCACCGACGAGGGCTCCGGCGGCGTGATGCTGGTCGAGTTCCTCGCCACCGAGAAGTTCGTGTGAGAGGTCAGGGTCATGTCTGAGGTTCTCGTCGTCGTCGAAGCCACCCGGGAATTCGGCGTCAAGAAGGTCACCCTGGAGATGCTCACCCTCGCCCGCGAGCTGGGTACCCCGAGCGCGGTCGTGCTCGGTGGCGCCGGCGCCGCGCAGGCGCTGGCCGGCAGGCTGGGCGAGTACGGCGCGGAGAGGATCTACGCCGCCGAGGGCGAGGAGATCGACGGCTACCTGGTGGCCCCGAAGGCCACCGTGCTGGCCGAACTGGTCGCTCGGGTGCAGCCGGCCGCGGTGCTGCTCGCCTCCTCCCAGGAGGGCAAGGAGATCGCCGCCCGGCTGGCGGTGAAGCTGGACAACGGCATCCTGACCGACGTGGTCGCCCTGGCCGCTGACGGCACCGCCACCCAGGTCGCGTTCGCCGGCTCGACCATCGTCAAGTCCAAGGTCACCAAGGGCCTGCCGCTGGTCACCGTCCGGCCGAACTCGATCAACCCGGCCCCGGCCGCGGCCACCCCGGCCGTCGAGCAGCTCACCGTCACGGTGGGCGACACCGACAAGCTGGCCAAGGTCGTGCAGCGGGTCGCCGAGCAGAAGGGCGCCCGCCCCGAGCTCACCGAGGCCTCGGTCGTCGTCTCCGGTGGTCGCGGGGTCGGTAACGCCGACAACTTCAAGCTGGTCGAGGAGCTGGCCGACCTGCTCGGCGGCGCGGTCGGCGCGTCCCGCGCGGCGGTCGACTCCGGCTTCTACCCGCACCAGTTCCAGGTCGGCCAGACCGGCAAGACCGTCTCCCCACAGCTCTACGTCGCGCTCGGCATCTCCGGCGCCATCCAACACCGGGCCGGCATGCAAACCTCGAAGACCATCATCGCGGTGAACAAGGACGCCGAAGCACCGATCTTCGAGCTGGCCGACTACGGCGTCGTCGGCGACCTGTTCAAGGTCGTGCCGCAGGCCGCCGAGGAGATCCGCAAGCG
>NZ_JAPDPH010000436.1 GCF_026013475.1 Micromonospora yasonensis
GCCGGTGAAGTCGGTGGGCAGGTTCTCGCCGGTGAACCCGTTGCCCCGCGCGCCGATGTTCGTCCCTATCCGGTCGATGCCGGCATTGCCCTTGCCGCCGGCGAGCCAGAGACCGGGCGGAAGACCGTTGACGGCACCGATGGCGAGCGGGTCGGGGGCGTCGTCGCCGGTGAGGTCGGCATCGGGTGCGGTGGCCGCGGGGGCGGCGTTGAAGGTCTTGCTGGCGCTGTCGCCGAAGTTGCCACCGGCGGAGAGGCTGGAGACGCTGAGCGTGTTGGTGAATCGGGTGGGGGAGATCGTGACAGTGGCATTGCCGCTGGCGTCGGCGTCGACCTCCACCGGCGCGCCCGCGTTGAGCTGGTAGACGTAGCTGCTGGGGACCGTCGTGCTGGTGCCCTTGGTGATGGTGAACGTCACCGGCTGACCGATCGTCGCCCCGGCCGACGGCTCGCTGACCGACGGCGGACCCGGGCGGGTGGGGTCGAAGTCGAATTTGCAGGCGGCTGACCAGTCGCTGGGGGTGCGGAAGTCGGTGGCCTGGACCTTCCAGGAGAAGTTGGTGATCGCACCGCCCGCGGCGGCGCGGAGCTTGTCCACGCCGACGATGAGCACGGCGGTGCTGCCGGAGGAGTACGTGAGCAGGTTGGGGTCGGAGGAGGCGATGGCGGTCTGGGTGGTGTCGCTGGTCTTCCAGAGTTTGAAGGTGACGCCGAGGGTGCCCTTGTTGGGGTCGGAAACGGGGGCGTAGAGGGAGACGGTGCCGTCACCGACGGTGGAGCCGCCAGCGCATGCGGTCTTCGGGGAGGTGGTCAGGCCGGTGGGCTTGTTGGGCTTGTGGTTGTAGCGGATGGTGAGCGTGGGGCTGGTCTCCAGGAACTCCTTCCAGCTCTCCGTGTCCGTGGCCTCGTTCGCGGCGACCATCCACAGCGTGCGGGTTGCGCGCTTGGCGGTGACATCGGTGCGGATCTGGTCGGTGATGTCGAAGGAGACCGCGGCGGCGTCGCAGCCGGAGTAGCCGTAGGCGAAGCTCTTCGAGGCGATCGCCGAGCCCTTGCTGACGCCCTCCCAGTAGTTCCAGGTCGCGTTGGACGAGGACAGTGTCGTGCCGGGGCCGTAGATGTAGACGGTCTTGGCGGTGCAGGACCAGGACCGCGTGTTGGTGATCTTGAAGACGGCGTCGTAGATCTCGGCCCCGGCCAGGGTGCCGTAGGGGACCGGGAAGTTGATCAGGGTGTTGGAGCGCTGGCTGCCGGCGTTGCCGACCTGCATCCGCCCGATTAGGTCGGGGGTGTTCTTCCAGTAGTTGGTCGACTGGTGCTGGTAGGAGATGGTCGCCCAGCCGGACATCGACTCCCCGACCGGCGTCCAGGTGAACGTGGGGTCGATGAAGACCGGGAATGTTGTCGCGGTGTCGGTCAGCAGCTTCTGGTCCGGCGTGAGGTGCAGCTTGCCGGCGGCGACCTTCACCCCGATCGGGGCGGTGCGGGCGGTGCGGCCGGGAGCGACGGTGGTGGACAGGGAGCCCCGCTCCTGCGGGGTCGCTGTGGTCGCCGTCATCGCACCCGAGTCCCACATGGTCGGGGCCGGTGCGGTGAGCACCGTCCGGCTGGTGCGGTCCCGGCCGGTGATGTTCCCGGCCGCGTCCGTGGCCAGGGTGACGCCCTTGGTGATGGTGGTCAGGTCGAGGGCGGCCAGCTTGGGGTTGGTGGCGGCGGCGCGGTTGTTGACCACGAAGACGTGGGAGAACGCGCCTTG
>NZ_JAPDPH010000437.1 GCF_026013475.1 Micromonospora yasonensis
GAGGGTGCGTTCTCCCACGTCTTCGTGGTCAACAACCGCGCCGCCGCCACCAACCCCAAGCTCGCGGCCCTCGACCTGACCACCACCACCAAGGGCGTCACCCTGACCGCCGACGTCACCGGCAACATCACCGGCCGCGACCGCACCGGCCGGACGGTGCTCACCGCCCCCGCGCCGCGGATGTGGGACTCCGCCGCCGCCACCACGCCGGCCGCCCGGGGCACCCTGTCCACCACCGTCGCCCCTGGCCGAACCGCCCGAACCGCCCCGATCGGGGTGAAGGTCGCCGCCGGCAAGCTGCACCTGACGCCGGATGCGAAGCTGCTGACCGACGCGAAGACGGTCTTCCCGGTCTACGTAGACCCGACCTTCACCTGGACCCCGATCGGCGAGTCGAAGTCCGGTTGGGCGACGATCTCGTATCAGGACCAGTCGACGAATTACTGGAAGCGCACTCCCGACCTGATCGGGCGGATGCAGGTCGGCAACGCCGGCAGCCAGCGGTCCAACACGCTGATCAACTTCTCGGTCCCCTACGGCACCCTGGCCGGGGCCGAGATCTACGACGCCATCTTCAAGATCACCAACACCCGGTCGTGGAACTGCACCGCCAAGACCGTCTACGTCTACGGCCCCGGCACGACACTGTCCTCGTCCAACGCGACCTGGAACTACTGGGAAGGCGTCAGCAAGGGCACCGCGATCGCCTCGAAGAGCTTCGCCTACGGCTATTCCGGCTGCGCCGAAGCCGCGGTCTCCTTCGACATCACCGACCAGATCAGCGCCGACGTCACCAACAAGAAGGCCACCCGCACCCTGTGGATGGTCGCCGCCAACGAGGCCACCGACACGGAGAGCTGGAAGGAGTTCCTGGAGACCAGCCCCACCCTGACCATCCGCTACAACCACAGGCCCAACAAGCCCACCGGCCTGACCACCTCCCCCATGACCGCCTGCGCCGGCGGCTCGACCGTCGGTGACGGCACCGTCTCGCTCTACGCCCCGGTCTCCGACCCCAACGGCGGCACCCTCGGCGTCAGCTTCAAACTCTGGAAGACCGACGACAAGGCGGAAACCGCGATCGCCTCGTCCGACTCCAGCCAGCTCACCTACTCCTCCGGCAGCACCGCGGTGCTGGTCGTACCCGTCGACAAGCTCCGCACCGCCGCCGGCGGTGCCGTCACCAAGTTCTCCTGGAAGGTGCAGACCACCGACTTCCGCATCTCCAGCGAGGTCTCGGACCCCTGCACCTTCTCCTTCGATCCCACCCGTCCGGGAGCACCGACCGTCCCCACGGTCGCCGACGGCACGACCACCATCGGCCAGGCCTTCACCATCGACGTCACGCCACCGACCAGCGGGGTGGGCGGCTACATCTACCAGCTCAACGCTGGTCCGCCGGTCGATGTGACCCCGGACGCTGCCGGCAAGGCCACCATCACCGTCACTCCGACCCGGTTCACCAACACCCTCACCGTCACCGCCGTGTCCGGTGGCGGGAACATCGGGGACACGGCGGCCATCACGTTCAACTCGGCACCGGCCGCCGTCGCCGCCGACGGGGACCTCACCGGCGACAACGCTCCTGACCTCTTCACCGTCGGTGCCGCCAACGACCTGCCGTCCGGACTGTGGCTCGGCGCCGGCGGGACCGAGGGATCCGCACTGCCGGGCACCAACATCGGGGCCCGGGGCAACGGGTTCACCGGCGAGAACCTGCCGTCGGACTTCGACGGA
>NZ_JAPDPH010000438.1 GCF_026013475.1 Micromonospora yasonensis
TCAGCGCCGGTTCCTCGGTGGCGCAGCGGTCCTGGGCTTTCCAGCAGCGGGTGCGGAAGCGGCAGCCCGAGGGTGGGTTGAGGGGGGTGGGGACATCGCCGGCCAGGCGGATGCGGCCGGCGGGGCCGAGGGTGGTGATGTCGGGGATGGCGGACAGCAGGGCCCGGGTGTAGGGGTGCTGGGGGTGTTGGTAGATGTCGTCGCGGTCGCCGATCTCGACGATTTTGCCGAGGTACATGACGGCGACGCGGTGGCAGAAGTGCCGGACGACGGCCAGGTCGTGGGCGATGAACACGAACGCCAGGTCGAGGTCGCGTTGCAGGTCGCGGAGCAGGTTGATGACCTGGGCCTGGATGGACACGTCCAACGCGGAGACGGGTTCGTCGGCGACGATCAGTTTCGGGCGCAGGGCGAGGGCGCGGGCGATGCCGATGCGTTGGCGTTGGCCGCCGGAGAACTCGTGCGGGTACCGGTTGTAGTGCTCCGGGTTCAACCCGACCAGTTCGAGGAGCTCCTGGACGCGTTTCTTGATGCCGCCGGGCGGGTCGATCCCGTTGACCTGCAACGGCATGGCCACGATCCGCCCGACGGTGTGGCGGGGGTTCAACGACGCGTACGGGTCCTGGAAGATGATCTGCAGGTCCTGCCGCAACGACCGCAGGTCCCGCCGGCCGGCGTGGGTGATGTCCCGCCCCGCGAACTCGATACTGCCCGCGGTGGGTTCCAGCAGCCGCACCAGCATCCGCCCGGTCGTGGTCTTCCCACACCCGGACTCCCCCACCAGACCGAGGGTCTCCCCCGGACGCACATCGAAGTCCAGCCCATCCACGGCCCGCACCGCCCCACCCGCACGGAACCCGTCCCGCACCGGGAAATGCTTGGCCAGCCCCCGCACCCGCAACAGCGGCCCGGTCTCGACGCTCATCGGGCCACCCCCACCTGGGCGATCTCATCGCGGTAGATGCGCTGCCGGACGGCCTCCGGCAGATGGCAGGCCACGAAGTGCCCCGCCTCTCCGGCCGGGCGCAGCTCGGGCACCTGCGTGCGGGACCGGTCACCGTTACGGTCGGCGTACCGGCAGCGGGGGTGGAACGCGCACCCCGACGGCAGGTTGATCAGGCTGGGCGGGTTGCCCTTGATCGGCACCAGATCCGCGTCCGCGTCACCGTGCAACGACGGCACACTCGACAACAACCCCCACGTGTACGGATGCTGCGGCCGCCGCAACACCTGCTCCACACTCCCCCGCTCAACCGCCCGCCCCCCATACATGACGAGGACGTCATCAGCCACCTGCGACACCACACCCAGGTCATGCGTGATCAGGATGATCGCCGACCGGAACTCGGCCTGCAGGTCAGCGAGAAGGTCGAGGATCTGCGCCTGCACCGTCACATCCAACGCCGTCGTCGGCTCATCCGCGATCACCAGATCCGGATCATTCACCAACGCCATCGCGATCATCGCCCGCTGCCGCATACCACCCGAAAACTCGTGCGGATACTGATCGAACCGCCGCCCCGGCTGCGGAATCCCCACCCGACCCAACATGTCCACCGCCCGGCCACGGGCCTCCCGCTTCCCAGCCTTCGGATGATGCACCCGATACGCCTCAGCGATCTGCCGGCCCACCGTGTAGTACGGATGCAACGCCGACAACGGATCCTGGAAGATCATCGCCATGTCCCGGCCCCGCAGCCGCCGCACCTCCTCCTCCG
>NZ_JAPDPH010000439.1 GCF_026013475.1 Micromonospora yasonensis
GTGCAGGACCGCGATGGCGAAGAGCCGGTACTCGGGGTCGTCGGGGTTGCGCAGGTACAGCACGGCGGCAGGCATGCGGTTGACCGTCGTGGTGATACCGCGCCAGTCGTCGTGGCCGCGCTGGAAGAGCCCACCGGAGAGCCAGCCGTTGACCGCGTCCTTGGCCGTCGTGGTCACGGTGCCCGGATCGGGCAGCATCGCGAAGCGTAGGTCGTCGCGCAGCAGGGACATCAGCCTGTCGAGGTCGTTGCGCTCATGGGCCTCGATGTACGACTTCACCACGCCGCGCTCGTCATTCGACAGCTCGTGGGTGGCGGGGCTCCGCCAGTTGAGGCGGCGGTCGGGCAGCTGCTCGCGCATCGTCACACGGGCCCGCTGCAGTGCGCTGGTCACTGATGCGACGGTCAGCTCGAGGGCTTCGGCGGCTGTCGACGCCGGCCAGCCGAGGACGTCGCGCAGGATGAACACCGCCCGCTGCCGCGGCGGCAGGTGCTGGACGGCGACAATGAACGCCAGCTCGATCGTCTCCCGCGCCACCACCGATTCCTGTGGGTCCTCGGGGATCATCCGGTCGGGGTACGGCTGCAGGTACAGCACCTCGGAGTCGGGGTCCGGCAGCTCGGACGGTACGGGTGTGCGGTCGTCGCGCTTCCTCAGGAAGTCGAGGCAGGCGTTCGTCGCGATCCGGTACAGCCAGGTCCGCAGGGCCGCGTGGCCCTTGAACGACTCCCGCTTGTTCCACGCTCGCAGGAACGTCTCCTGCGTCATGTCCTGGGCGTCCTCGTAGTTCGCGAGCATCCGGTAGCAGTGCACCTGCAGCTCACGCCGGTGGCGCTCGGTCAGGAGCGCGAACCGCGCGGTATCGTCCGCGCGGACCGCCGCGATGAATGTGGCCTCGGCGGCGCGAAGCCGTCTGGCGTCGGTCATGTCGTTAATCCTTCCACCGGTGCGAGAGTGCTAACTGAACTGACGACGTGGCGGAGGATTTCTGATCGGCGAAGCCACGGACACCGGGCCGTTCGCCAGGTCGGATGGGTGGGGTCGATCCAGGGGAGGTGCTCCGGGGTCGGGAACGCCTTCGATGTCGAGGTGGGGCCAGCACGGCTAAGCGTTGTTTTCCGGCGCCTGCTACTCAAGGGCCATCAGGGTCCGGAACTGGCTGAATCCTTCCGCACTCAGCCGGCTCGCTGCGACCTGATCATGACCAGGGCTGCTCTCTCCGCCAGCGCCAGTATTCGTCGAAGATATTCGCCACGCCTCCGTGCTCGGCGCGTCGCTGTAGGAACTCGTCCAGCAGCTCAAAGAGCTTCTCGACGGCGACCTTTTGAGGGCAGAGTCCTTTGTTAGCCTCGGCCCTTCGTTAAGGGCTGGTCACGCAATACCGCAAGATCAGCGATGGCCTCACCGCCGTCGGCGAGCATCACGGCCATATCGACCGCGATCCGTCCCGGGTCATGACCACCTTGGCGTTGCCGCAGACCGGCCAGGGCCTGCTCGAACGCGCTGCTCAGACCGGTAGCGTCGGCGAGATCGGCGAGCAGCCGGGCCCCGGCGTGACCGACCACGCCCCGCCCACCCCCGGTCACCGTGATCTTCGGACGCGTTGCGGTAGCCTTCACCCAGCAAGTGCCTTCCGTGACGGGTTAACAGGACTCTCGACAAGCCCTATTTTCCCTGACCAGAAGGCACTTCTGCGT
>NZ_JAPDPH010000044.1 GCF_026013475.1 Micromonospora yasonensis
AACGCGGTGAGCTTGGCCTCCCGCAGGGCCTGGCCGACCGCCTCGGCGAGGTCACGCAGCCGGGCCGGCCCGGCCTCCGGGCCGGCGTCGCCGCCCGGCCCCGCGCCCTCCACCGCCGGGTCGTCGGCCCGGTGCCGGACGACCACACCGACCAGGTGCCGGCGGTCCAGCGTCACGCCGAGCGCCTTGGCCCGCAGCGCCACCTCGTCGACCGGGCGGGAGTGGTCGATCAGGGCGGTGAGCAGGGTGCGGTGGATCTGCCGCTCCAGCCCCTCGGCGTCGCGCCGGATCAGCCGGCCGAGGGCGAGGGTGGAGGCGGCCCGTTCGATCAGAATGGTGAGCCGGGTGGGCGGGATGAGCACGCCCTGCGGGCCGGGGCCCGCAGGCTCGGCCCCGGCGGAGGCGGGCGGGACGCCGGGAATGCCGTCCGGGTCGGCGGCCTCCCCGCCGGCGACCGGGTGGCCGGTGACCGCCTGGGTGACCGCGGTGGAATCGTCCAGGCCCGGGCGGTCGTCGAGCGCCGCCGAGAGGCGACCGGTGGTCAGCTCGCCGCCGGCCGGCCAGCGCAGCAGCAGCCGCCCCCAGTCCTGGCCGCGCGCCCCGACGGTGGTCACCAGCCAGCCGCTGTCCGGGTCGTACGCGGTCCGCCCGGTGGGCCGGATCCGCCGCGAGTGCTGCTCCCAGCCGTCCAGCAGCAGCTCGGCGCTCTCCCCCGCCGGGTCGTACGCGAGCACCTGCCGGGACAGGTTCTCCAGCACCACCGGGCAGCCGGACAGCTCGGCGGCCTGCCGGACCACCTCGGCCGGCTCGGCGCCCTCCACGGACAGTTCGGTGAACCGCTGGTGGATCTCCTCGGTGGCGCGCAACTCGGTGAGCTGGGCGTCCACGATCAGCGCGTGCACCGCCTCGGTGATCCGGACGAACGGGGTGGCCCGGCGCAGCTCGACCAGGGGCAGCCCGCGCCGCTCGGCGGCGGCCGCCATCACCCGGGGCACCCCGCTGACGTAGCGGCGGCCCAGCTCCACCACCAGCCCCGAGACCCCGACGTCGGCCAGGTCACCGATGAACGCGCGCAGCCCCGCGTCGTCGGCGGGCAGCCCGATGCCGGTGGTCAGCACCAGTTCCCCGCCGCCGAGCAGGGTGGCGATGTCCGGCACCTCGGCCACATGCACCCAGCGGACCGGCCGGTCCAGGCCCGCGTCGCCGGCGACCAGGCGCGGGGCGCCGTGGCGCACCGGCACCAGGGCGAGCACCTCACGGACGGTAGGGAACACGGGCGACACGTTACCCTGCGTCACCGCCGATCTCGATAGCCCTTGACCGGCGGCGCCACCCAACCGACTCAGGACAGCTCCAGGACGGGCCGCCGTCGCCAGTCGGTGTGCTCCCGGGTGCCGAAGGTGACCGAGTTCGACGCCCCTTCCTCCAGGATTCGCAGCCGGATCGCGAGCTTGCGGTCGCTGCCGGAGAGCACGGCGTTGACCGCTGCGGTGACGTCGAGGTCCACCACCGTGCCGGCGGTCGGCGTGGCGACGGTTTTCGGCAGCGTTGCGGCCGTGGGGCGGTTGTTCCAGGTCAGCGTCGTCTCCTCCCAGTCGGCGGCGACCTGCGCCGCCTCCAGGGTGCAGGCGCCGCCGCCGGTGGACTCGGCGTACAGGCGGAGCCGGGCGAGCGTCACCGGCCCGGTCACGCCGGTCAGGTCCAGATGCAGGTACGCCTCGCGCCGGTAGTCGGCGTTCGCGTCCGCCTTGACGATCATGGTGGTGAGGCCGCCGTAGTTGTCGTCCGCGTAGCCGCCGCCCCGCACGTAGGTGTCGGCCTCGGGGCCAAGAACCGCCGCGGTGACCAGCTCGACGGTCGCGCCGCCGCTGGGCACGGTCACGGACAGCCAACCGATGCCACTGGCGGTCACCGCCGCCGGAACCCCGTTCAGCCGTACCTTGGTGAGACCGGGGTGGTGGAAGGTGACCGTCGTGGGGCCCGGGTTCGGGTTGTGGATCCGGCCGCCCAGGCCGCGCATGGCGAGGCTGACGTCGGCGACGGACTGGAAGCCGAAGGTGTCCCAGGTGAAGGTGCGGCCCCGGCGGACCAGCCAGTACGCCGGCGTCCCACCGGACAGGCGGAACAGGCAGGCGAGCCCGCGCCAGGACATCCCGGCGGTGGTGAGGGTCCCGGTGCCCCGGGACTCGCAGGCGTGGTCGGTGACGCCGGAGGGGTGGGTGACCTGGGCGCCGGTCCACCCGGCGCCGGTGATCCGGCTCAGCTGCGCCCGCGGGTGCCCCGCCTGGTCGTACGGGAACAACAGGGTGACCACGTTCGCGGCGCCGGCCCCGTCGGTCGGGTACACGCACTGGAGATAGCGGCCCGGGTCCTTGTTCGAGACCCATGCCTCGGCGAGCGGACCGGAGCGGACGATGACGTTGCTCGGCGCCGTGCCGAGGACGACCGACAGGCCGACCCCGTTGCTGGTGCAGGGATTGACGTCGATGGTGGCGGCGTAGTGGGTGAGGGCCTCGACGACTGCGGGGTCGGTACGGGAGTTCGGGTGCCAAGCCACGCTGGCCGAGCCGCCGCTGCTGCCGCCGCGCACCTCGTCGAAGACCACCCAGTAGCCCTGGTGCTGCTGGTCGGGGTGGACGAGGACCAGGCTGCGCAGGTGCTGTACGCCGTTGGGGAGGGCGTCGCCGGAGTCGCCGCACGCGTAGTCCACTGGGCCGGGCAGGAGCGACTCGACGATGCCACCGCCGGGAAGCCGCCCGGGGGTGAGCTGGTGGTCGTTCGACGTCGGCGGGTCGGTGTCCGCAAAGCTCGTGGCGTAGTCCACCAGAACCGTGTTGTTGACGATCGCCCGTCGCGCGATGACCTCATAGCTGAATCCGGCCACCGCGGTGCCGTAGCCGGCGTACCCGGAGTTGCGCAGAACGTGCTCGCCGTACGCCGTCAGGTGCAGGGCGTTGGTGTCCTTGTGCTGATGCTCGACCGCGGTATCGCTGGTGGGATTCCACAGCGCGCCGGCGAGCGCCAGCGGCGACGTACTGGCCTGGAGGAACCATGCTCCGGCGCCGGGGAAGACCCGGCTCGGCACCGTGGTGTCCGTCGCCGGCACCTCGGTGGTCAGCACGTAGGTGGTGATCAGCGGGAGCGTCTCGGAGGCCGGTACGCCGCGCAGGCTCCAGGCGGCGTGGGCCGCGGCGACCGGCCCGAACCGGTGCGCGCTCCAGGTCCGGCCGGTCCGGTGCACCGTGCCCCGCTCGGTCCAACTGTCCCCGAAGGTGTACTCACCACGATCCGGATGCGCGCCGAGGCGCAGCACCGGCGTGGTCAGGTAGCCGGCGTAATGCTCCATGACCCGCACGTACTGCGGGTCGGTGTAGAAGTCGTGCCGGCCGATCCGGGTGAGCACGTCGACGAAGAACGACTTACTGTCCCGGTCCCCCGCCGAGCCGAGCCGGTTGCCGGCGTAGGTGGCGCCCGTCAGGTAGACGCCGTCGGCGGAGGTCAGGTTGTCGATGTGGGTCAGCGTCTGGGCGAGCGACTCGTCCAGCCGGGCGCTGTCGCCGGCGTAGGCCGCCCAGATGCCGTATCCGCCGATGCGCGCCGCCTGCCAGTTGCCATTGTTGCGGTAGAGGTAGAACCAGCCCGCCGCATCGGCCAGCGTCGCCTCGGCGGCGGCGCGCTGCGTCGCGCTGAGGTCGTTGACGATGACGTCCAGCCCGAGCACCAGGTGGAACAGGGCGCTGGACGGCGGGACGACCCCCTCCCAGTTCGCGGTGTCCAGGTACGGGCGCACCTCGGTGCGGTAACGGTCGATCAGGCCCAGCAACGTCGCCCGGTGCAGCGCGGCGTCGACCGGGTCGAGGATGTAGGCCAGGGAGGCGGCGCCGGCGATCTGCGACATCCGGGTGGCCCGCTTGGCCACGTTCGGCTCCTCCGCCGGGGTGGGGCAGGGCTGTCGGGCCAGGTCCGCGGCGGCGCTGCGCCAGCCGCGCCACGGCTCCTGGCCTGCCCGGGCACGCAGGTCGACGTATTCGCCATCGCTGACCAGCAGGAACGGGTGCGCCACCGCGCCCGAGGCGGTGCGCGGGATCGCGAAACCCGCGACACTTCCGGCCGCCGCCAGAACCACCCCACGCAGCAGCTGCCGCCGCTTGACCATGGCGTCCCCCGATCACGATCACCGTCAATGCGGGGAACGATAACAAGGCGGCGGCGGGCGTGGGGGGCCCGTCACAGCGGGTCGTCGCGGCCGCGTCGGGATCAGCACCGGGACGTCGCTGGCGTCCATCGCGGCCCAGGTCAGACCGGCTCCCTCGGCGCCCACCAGCAGGGCCGTCCGAGCCCGCTGCGCCGCGTCCAGCCGCTGGATCGGCAGCGCGTCCGGCGCGGGCGTCAGTCGACGCCGAACTCCATCGCGGCGCGGTCGAGTGCCTCGTCCTCGCTGGAGGAGACGCCCCGGGAGGCGATGGCTTCCGCGCCGCCCTGTGGCATCGCACCGATCAGCCCGGTCGAGGCTGCCTGTGCGGCACCGACCATCCGCTGCGGGGCCGCGCCGCCGACCATGCCGAGGGTGGCGTACTGCTCCAGCTTCGCCCGCGAATCGGCGATGTCCAGGTTGCGCATGGTGAGCTGGCCGATCCGGTCCGACGGGCCGAACGCCGAGTCCTCGGTGCGCTCCATCGACAGCTTGTCGGGGTGGTAGCTGAACGCCGGGCCGGTAGTGTCCAGGATCGAGTAGTCCTCGCCCCGACGCAGCCGCAACGTCACCTCGCCGGTGACCGCCGTGCCGACCCAGCGCTGCAACGACTCGCGCAGCATCAGCGCCTGCGGGTCCAGCCAGCGCCCCTCGTACATCAGCCGACCGAGGCGGCGGCCCTCGTTGTGGTAGTTCGCCAGGGTGTCCTCGTTGTGGATGGCGTTGACCAGCCGCTCGTACGCGGCATGCAGCAGCGCCATGCCGGGCGCCTCGTAGATGCCCCGGCTCTTGGCCTCGATGATCCGGTTCTCGATCTGGTCCGACATGCCCAGACCGTGCCGGCCGCCGATGGCGTTGGCCTCCAGCACCAGATCGACGGGGCTGCCGAACTCCTTACCGTTGATCGTCACCGGGCGGCCCTGGTCAAAGCCGATCGTGACATCCTCGGTCGGGATCTCCACCGACGGGTCCCAGAACCGGACTCCCATGATCGGGTTGACCGTCTCGATGCCGGTGTCGAGATGCTCGAGGGTCTTCGCCTCGTGGGTGGCGCCCCAGATGTTGGCGTCGGTGGAGTATGCCTTCTCGGTGCTGTCCCGGTACGGCAGGCCGCGTTCGAGCAGCCACTCCGACATCTCCGTACGCCCGCCCAGTTCGGTGACGAAGTCGGTGTCGAGCCACGGCTTGTAGATGCGCAGCTGCGGGTTGGCCAGCAGGCCGTACCGGTAGAACCGCTCGATGTCGTTGCCCTTGAAGGTCGAGCCGTCGCCCCAGATCTGGACGTCGTCCGAGATCATCGCCCGCACCAGCAGGGTCCCGGTCACGGCCCGGCCCAACGGGGTGGTGTTGAAGTACGCCCGCCCGCCCGAGCGGATGTGGAAGGCCCCGCAGGTCAACGCCGCCAGGCCCTCCTCGACCAGGGCGGCGCGGCAGTCGACCAGGCGGGCGACCTCGGCGCCGTAGCTGAGCGCGCGACCGGGCACCGAGACGATGTCGGGCTCGTCGTATTGGCCGATGTCGGCGGTGTAGGCGCAGGGAACGGCACCCTTGTCGCGCATCCACGCGACCGCGACCGAGGTGTCGAGGCCGCCGGAGAAGGCGATGCCGACACGTTCACCGATGGGCAGGGAGGTGAGAACCTTGGACACGAGGAAGATTATGCACTAGCCCGCATCATCATGCAAACAGAACGACACCGGCCCGAGGCGGGCGCAGGTGCAGCACGTCCCGCAGGGGCTACCCGATGCCGAACGGTGGGTCGTCGCGACCCAGTTCCCAGAACGCCACCGCCGCAGCGGCGGCGACGTTCAACGAGTCCACCCCGCGCCGCATCGGGATGACCACCCGTACGTCGCTGGCGGACTGGGCCGCCGCGGTGAGGCCGGGGCCCTCGGCTCCCAGCAGCAGCGCCGCCCGCTCGCGCTGGGCCGGAGTCAACCGCTGGATCGGTACGGCGTCCGGAGCCGGCGTCATGGCAAGCACGGTGAAGCCCGCTTCCCGCACCTGGTCCAAACCCGCAGGCCAGCGTTCGAGCTTGGCGTACGGCACCGCGAAGACCTCCCCCATGCTGACCCGCACACTGCGCCGGTAGAGCGGGTCGGCGCAGGACGGCGACAGCAGCACCGCGTCGATGCCGAGCGCGGCGGCCCCCCGGAAAACCGCGCCGAGGTTGGTGTGGTTGTTGACGTCCTCCAGGATCACCACCCGCCGGGCGGTGGCCAGCACCTCGGCGGCGTCGGGCAGCGGCTTGCGGCGGAACGAGGCGAGCACCCCGCGGTGCACGTGGAAGCCGGTGGCCCGCTGGAGCACGTCGGGGGTGGCCGCGTAGACCGGGGCGTCCCCGGTGTCCAGGTCGGCGAGCTGGTCCACCCGCTTGGCGTCGACCAGGTACGACCGGGCCGGGTAGCCGGCCCGCAGCGCCCGCCGCAGCACCAGCTCCCCCTCGGCGATGAACAGGCCGTGCGGCGGCTCCCAGCGGGTCCGCAGCTCGACGTCGATGAGCGCGCGGTAGTCGGCGATCCGGTCGTCGTCGGGGTCGGTGATCTCGTGGACGGGCACCCGACGATTCTGCCCGGTCCGCGCGGCCGGCCCGGCGCGGCCCAGGCGTCACGCCCGGACGTAGCGCAGCAGCACCGACCGGCCGTCGAAGCCGCGGGTCTCCACCAGCCGCAGGTCCAGGCGCTCCTTGTCGGGAAAGACGGGGGTGCCGCCGCCCAGCACGACCGGGTGCACGACCACCTGGTACTCGTCGATCAGCCCCAGCTCGGTCAGCGCCGCCGCCGCGCCGGAGCCGCCGGTGAGCAGCAGTTCCCGGCCGGGCTGGGCCTTCAGCTCGGCCACCTCGGCGGCCAGGTCGCGGCCGATCACCCGGGCGCCGTACTCGGCGCTGTCCAGGGTGCGGGAGACGACGATCTTCGGGGTACGCCGCCAGATCGGCGCGAACCGCAGGTTGTGCGGGTGCTGCGACATCTCCTCGGCCCGCGGCCAGTAGTACGACATCAGGCCCCACACCTTGCGGCCGTAGAGGAAGGCGTCGGCCCGGTCGGTCAGCTCGAGGGAGTACGCGGACAGCTCCGGGCTCATGGCCGGCCAGTCGAACTCGCCGTTCGGCCCCTCGATGAAACCGTCGACGGACTGGTGCACCCAGTAGATGAGCTTGCGCATGATGTCCTCCTGCTCGGTGGCGCCCCGGCGGGCGCGCTCACCGGTGGGTCGGAGCCGCCCGACCGGATCCGACAGCCCTGGCGACTTTTTCTTCGGCGGATTTGCCCGGGCCGGTTAACGTCGCGAGTCGTGGCCCGCCCCGTGATGATCGCCCTGCTCGGTGTGGACGGCTCCGGCAAGAGCACGCAGGCCCGGGCCCTGGCCCGGCGGCTGACCGACCGGGGCGTGCCGGCGACGTACTTCGAGAACGCGGGCGGCCGGCCGCTGTGGAACCGGCTTGCCCGGGCGCTAGGCCGGGCGGACGGGGTGGCGCTGTTCGGCCGTACCCTCTATCCGGTGCTGGAGGCGACGGTGCGCGCGCTGGCGATGGCGCGCACGGTGCTGGTGGCCCGGCTGACCGGGCGGACGGCCGTGCTGGACCGGTGGACCTGGTGCCAGTACGTGATCATGGCGGCCCGCGGCGACCAGGGCCGGCGGGCGGTCCAGGCGGCGTACGCGCTGTTCCCGCGCCCGACGGTGGTCTGCCTCCTGGCGACCTCGCCCCCGGTGGCGCAGCGGCGGGTGGCGGAACGCGGCATCGACACCGAGGAGCTGGCCCACCTGCGGGCGCTGGACGCGGCCTACCGGGCGCTGCCGGAGTACGCGTCGTTCGTGGTGCTCGACGGGGACGGCGGCCGGGAGGAGGTGGCGGCGGCACTGGACCGCATCGTGTCGCCGCTGGTCGGCAGCCGATCGCGGTAGGTTGCGGATCATGGACTACCGCCTGGAGGACCGGCTGCCCACGGTCGAGGAGTTCGTCGCGGTGACCACCGCGGTCGGGTGGACCGACGCGTACGACCCGGCGGCGATCCCCGCCTCGCTGGCCGCGTCGCTGCACGCGGTGGTGGCGGTCGAGGGCGACCGGGTGATCGGGCTGGGCCGGCTGGTCGGCGACGGGGCGATCTACTACTACCTGCAGGACCTCGCGGTGGTGCCGGAGCGGCAGCGGCGCGGGGTCGGCGCGGCGATCCTCGCCCGGCTGGAGGAGTGGATCGCCGGGCGGGGCTCGTCGCGCATTTTCGTCGGCCTGTTCGCGGCCGGTGAGTCGGTCAGCCTCTACCGCCGCTTCGGCTACGCCGTGCACGACGACCTGACCGGCATGTTCCGGGTCGGCCCGCGCTCGCTTCCCCGCGGCGGCGGCTCGAAGCGTTAACAGGGGCCCCTTCTACTACCGGAGGCGTTAACAAGGGGCCCCTCCTTGCTGCTCAGCCCCGGCCGCGGCCCTGGAGCCAGCGCAGGATGTTTCCCGGCAGGTTCTGGTCCTGCTGCCGCTGTTGCGGCGGCTGTGGCTGCTGCGGGGTCGGCTGCGGCTGCGGGCGCTGCGGGTCGCCCGCCAGCTCCCGGCTGGGCGCGGTGAAGTCCTTCACCGGCTTGCCGTCCACCGCGGTCCGGATCGTCCGGGCGACCGCGTCGATCACCCGGGCCTGCACGGCCGAGCCGACCAGGTCGGTGGAATCGTCCGGGTTCGCCGCGATGCCGGCGACCGCCACCTGCGGGGTGAACCCGACGAAGGTCTCGGTGGCGTTCTGCTCGGAGCTACCGGTCTTGCCGGCGACCGGCCGGCCGACGATCCGGTCCACCGAGGTGGCGGTGCCGCCGTTGCACTGCCCGTACGCCGACTGCTGGCCGACCGGGCAGCGGGCCGCGTCGGTGGCCGCCCTGGCCACGTCGGTGTCCAGCACCTTCTTGCAGGAAGGCTGGCCGACGGCCACCTTGTCGCCGTTGGCAGCGGTCACCGAGACCACCGGCAGCGGGGTGCAGTACGTCCCCTCGGCGGCCACGGTCGCGTACGCGTTGGCCAGGTCGAGCGGGGTGGTGGCGGCCACGCCGAGGGTGAAGGCGCCCCAGTTCTCGGCGTCGTTCTTCGCGAAGTCTGCGTCGGCGCCGGCCCGGAAGGTGATGCCGAGCCGCTGCGCCATCTCCACCACCTTGTCCTCGCCGACCTGTTCGGCCAGCCAGACGAAGTAGGTGTTCACCGAGCGGCCGAAGCCGTCCCACATCATCCGGTAGCCGTCCATCCACTGCGGGTTCGCGTTGGCCGGGCACCACTTGCCGTCGCAGTTGCCGTCGGCGTCGGAGGAGTAGCGGGTGGGCAGCTTCGCCGGGGCGTCGAAGCCGGTGGCGAGCGGCTTGCCGGCCTCCAGCGCGGCGAGCATGGTGAACAGCTTGAAGGTCGAGCCCGCCTGGTAGCCGGTGACGCTGTCCCCGCCGGAGATCAGCGGGTTGACGGTGTTCGGGTGGTTGGCCTGCCCGGCCGGGTTGGCGGCCAGGCTGTAGTGCCGGTTGACCGCCATGGCGAGCACCCGGCCGGTGCCCGGCTCGACCGCGGCGACCGGCAGGGCGCGCTTGTTGTCGTACCCGTAGACCTTGGTGGCCTGCTGCTGCGCGGTCTGCTGGATCTTCGGGTCCAGCGTGGTGATCACGGTGTAGCCGCCCCGGCGCAGCGCCTGCTCACGCTCCTTGACGGTGTTGCCGAAGGCCGGCTGGGTTAGCCACCACTGGCGCAGGTAGTCGCAGAAGAAGCCCCAGTCGTCGTGCCCCTGGGCGACCGCGGTGCAGCCGTTGGGCTGCGCGGTCGGGCGCAGGGTCAGCTTCTCCGCCTTGGCCGCGGCGGCCTGCTCGGCGGTGATCGCGTGGGTCGCGACCATCGAGTCGAGCACGTACGCCCGGCGGGCGAGCGCCTTGTTCTTGTCCCCGTCGATCGGGCTGTACTCGTCGGGCGACTGGACCAGGCCGGCGAGCAGGGCCGCCTCGCCCAGGGTCAGGTCGGCCGGCGCCTTGCCGAAGTAGCGCTGGCTGGCCGCGGCGACGCCGTACGCCCCGGAGCCGAAGTAGGCGATGTTGAGGTAGCGGTTGAGGATCTCGTCCTTGCTGAGGGTCTTCTCCAGGGCGCCCGCGTACCGGATCTCCTGGATCTTGCGCCCGACGGTCTGCTCGGTGGCGGCCTGCCGCTCCGCCGCGGTACGGGTGGGGTCGGTCTTGAGCACGTTGCGGACGTACTGCATGGTCAGCGTGGAGCCGCCCTGCTCGGTGCCGCGACCCTTGACGTTCGCGACCAGCGCCCGGGCGATGCCCCGCAGGTCGGCGCCGCCGTGCTGGTAGAAGCGGCGGTCCTCGGCCGCGACGATCGCCTGCCGCATCACCGGCGCGATCTCCGCCAGCGGCACGTCGGTGCGGTTGACGTCGTAGAACGTGGTGATCAGGGTCTTGCCGTCGTTGGCGTAGAGGTAGGAGCGCTGTGGCTGCGCGGGGGTGCGCAGCGCGTCGGGCAGCTCCGTGTACGCGCCGAGGACCGACTTGGTGACGAACCCGCCGAGCAGGTTGCCGGGGAGCGCGGCGACCGCGAGGGCGAGCCCGGCGAGGACGCCGGCGAGCAGCACGGTGAAGAGCCGCGACAGCGGCGACCGGGGAGACGGCATGCACCCCAGGATTACCGCGAATGCCGCCAACCGGCCAGTTCGCCAGGCAACTGTCAGTTACCTCACGGCGATCTCTCAGCTACCGAGGTCAGCTCGGCAGCGGACCGTTCGGTGGCGGGGCGGGGGTGGCGGCCATGCTGGCGGCGACCGCGTCGCGGGCGATGGTCGCGGGCACCAGGCGGCCGGAACGATAGCCGATGCCGATGCCGGCGATCAGCGCGAAGATCGCGCCGAAGGTCTGCAGGGAGCCGATCAGGGCACCGCCGAGGCCGAGCAGCGGAGCGGCGATCATCAGCATGACCCCGTCGCCGTAGGAGAACATCCCGGACCGGGCCACCGACCAGCCGGTGAGCAACCACCCCAGGCTGTACCAGGTGGCGCCGAACAGGACGATCGAGCGCGCGGTGAGGCCGAAGACCGGCGTCTGTTCGGCCAGCCCGGCGAAGGGCAGCATCAGCACCATGCCGCCGATGCTCGACAGCAGCCCGGCGAGGGCGACCCGGCGGCACCGGGTGGCGGCGAGCAGCCCGGTGAGCGCCAGCAGGGCGAGCAGCCCGAGCCAGACCGCGGCCACCCAACCCACCAGGTAGAGCTGCCGGCCGTCGGCCGGGTACGGGTCGTTGCCCACCCCGCCGTCGCTGGCCATCGTCACCAGGCCGTAGAGGATCGCGTACGCGGGCAGCAGCCAGACCGCCGCGCGCGCGAACCGGCGGACCGACCAGGCCCAGCTGGCGTCGGTGGCCGGCGCGGCCGGCCCCGGCTCGGAGACGAACGGCAGCACCCCGAACCCGCCACCGGTACGCCGGGTGCCGATCGGGCCGGCGGGATCGTGCGCGCCGGGGACCGCATCCTTGGAGAACAGTTCCTTGGAAAGCAGTTCCTTGGAGAACAGCCCGTTCGTCGGATCCTTCATGCGTCACCTCGCTCCGCGTGCGGGCGGCGCGGGACGCATGCGGCGCCCCGGTCCCTGCTCACCACCCGTTCTCAAACCGATGGTGGCAGGCACCGGGGCGCCGCATGAGCCTTTCTCGCATTTGCCGTCGGGGATCGACGGCGTCCGGGCTCAGCCCCGTTCGCGCCGGTCCGCCGGGTCGTTGAGCAGGCTCTCCGGGGAGACCGGCTCGGGGGCCGGCAGCCCCTGCGGGGCCTTGCCGCCGGTGGCCTGCGCCTCGGCGACGCGTACCTCGTCGTGGATCTCCTGGGCGGCGCTGGCGGCCGCCTGGGCGGCCTCGGCGGCCTCCCGCTCCACGTCACCGGCGCCCCGGCTCGCCTGCGGCGACGGCACGTCGCCGACCATGTTGGCCAGCCCGCCCAGCGCGCCGCCCATGCCCTCCAGGGCCTTGGTCAGCTCGGTCGGGACGATCCAGACCTTGTTGGCCGAGCCGTTGGCGATCTGCGGCAGCGCCTGGAGGTACTGGTAGGCGAGCACCTTCTGGCTCGGGTTGGCCTGGTGGATCGCGTCGAACACGGTACGGATCGCCTTGGCCTGACCCTCGGCCTGCAGGATCCGAGCCTGCCGGTCACCGTCGGCGCGCAGCACGGCAGCCTGCTTCTCACCCTCGGCGGTGAGGATCTGCGACTGCTTGAGACCCTCGGCGTTCAGGATCGCGGCGCGGCGGTCCCGCTCGGCGCGCATCTGCTTCTCCATCGAGTCGCGGATGCTCGGCGGCGGCTCGATCGCCTTGATCTCGACCCGGGTGACCTTGATGCCCCACCGGCCGGTGGTCTCGTCCAGCACCCCGGAGAGGTGCCGGTTGATCTCCTCCCGGCTGGTCAGCGCCCGCTCCAGGTCGAGCGAGCCGATCACGTTGCGCAGCGTGGTGACGGTGAGCTGCTCGATGGCCTGGAGGAAGTTGGAGATCTCGTAGGTGGCACGGACCGAGTCGACCACCTTGAAGTAGAGGACGGTGTCGATCGAGACGACCAGGTTGTCCGAGGTGATCACCGGCTGCGGCGGGAAGCTGACCACCTGCTCCCGCATGTCGACCTTGGTACGCACCTTGTCGATGTACGGCACCAGCAGGTTCAGGCCCGGGTTCAAGGTCCGCTTGTACTTCCCCAGGCGCTCGACCACGTCCTGGCGCTGCTGCGGCACGACCCGCACCGCCTTCACCAGCGTCACCACGACGATCACCGCAACGGCGATCAACACGATCGCGGCAAACTCCATATCCTTCACCTTTTCGCTTCGGGCAAACCGCCCGGGGTGGAAATGTCGTCCTGCCAGACCAGGGCGATGGCGCCCCGGACCTTTATCACCTGCACCCGTTCACCAGCGGCGTAGCTCCGCGTCGCGTCGTACGCCCGGGCGCTCCACAGCTCTCCGTCGATCTTGACCAGGCCCCGCTCGGCGTCCACCGGCTCCAGCACCAGGGCCGTGGCCCCCTCCAGCGCCTCGACGCCGAACGGCTGCTCGCCGCTCTCCAGCGCCGAACGGGCGTGCTTCTGGATGATCGGCCGGACCACCGCCACCGAGAGCGCGGAGACCACCGCGAAGACCAACGCCTGGAGCGCCACCGGCGCGCCCAGCGCGGCGGCCCCGGCGGCGGCGAAAGCCCCCGCCGCGAACATGATCAGGAACAGCGTCGTCGTGAAGATCTCGGCGACCGCCAGCACCACACCCAGCACGATCCACAGCACGGCGTCCACCCCACGATCGTGACACGCCGACGCACGTGTCATCGAACTGTCATGATCACCCAATCTCGATGGATCGCACCGACGCGACGAGGAGAACGACATGCCCCTGCTGCCCGAGACCGCCCGCGCCGTGGACACGCTGGTCAGCCGGGCCCAGGCCGAGGGCCGCGGACCGTCACTCGCCCTCGGCGTGGTACGCGACGGCGAGCTCGCCCACGTGGCGCTCGCCGGCGACACCCCCCGCCCCGACGCGGACCTGCAGTACCGGATCGGCTCGATCAGCAAGACCATGACCGCCGTGCTGGTGATGCAGCAGCGCGACGCCGGCCGGCTGAGCCTCGACGACCCGCTGGACAAGCACCTGCCCGGCACCCCGGTCGGCGCGCTCACCGTCCGGCAGTTGCTCGGGCACGCCAGTGGCCTGCAACGCGAGCCGGACGGCCAGTGGTGGGAGCGGACCGAGGGGGCCGACCTGGCCACCCTGCTGGCCGGGCTGACCACCGACAAGATCGCCCACCCGCCGCACCACGTCTACCACTACTCCAACCTGGCGTACGGGCTGCTCGGCGGGGCGCTGGAGCGGATCGCCGGCACCCCCTGGGCCGAGCTGCTGCGCGAGCGGCTCCTCGAACCGCTGGGCATGCGGCGCACCACCTACCACCCGACCGAGCCGTACGCCCGCGGCTATGTGGTGCACCCCTGGCACGAGACGCTGCGCGAGGAGCCGCGTACCGACACCGGGGCGATGGCGCCGGCCGGCCAGCTCTGGTCGACCGTCGAGGACCTCGGCCGCTGGGCCGCGTTCCTCGCCGACCCGGACCCGCGGCTGCTCGCCCCGGCCACCCTCACCGAGATGTGCGCGCCGGTGGTGATCAGCGACCTGGACTCGTGGACCGGTGGGCACGGCCTCGGCGTGGAGCTCTACCGGGTCGGCGAGCGGGTGTACGTGGGCCACGGCGGCTCGATGCCCGGGTACGTCGCCGGCCTGGCGGTGCACCGGCCCAGCCGCACCGGCGTGGTCGACTTCGCCAACTCGTACGGCCTCAGCCGCGGTCACCACATCGTGGGCCTGGCCCGCGAGGTGCTCACCCGGGTGCTCGACGCCGAGCCGCCGGCGCCCACCCCGTGGCGTCCGGCCGGGCCGCCGCCCGCCGAACTGGCCGAGCTGACCGGCCGCTGGTGGTGGATGGGCCAGGAGTACGAGTTCCGCCCGGACGCCAGCGGTGACCTGCTCGCCGGCACGGCCGGCCGGCCGGCGCTCCGGTTCACCCCCGAGGGCCCGGACCGCTGGCGGGGCCGCTCCGGCTCGCAGGACGGCGAGATCCTCACCGTGATCCGCGACGGGTCCGGCCGCCCGGTCGCCCTCGACATCGCCACCTTCGTCTTCACCCGCACCCCCGACCAGGAACCCTGACCCGCCACCGTGGCCTCGGGTGCCGGCCCGGAGGGCGACCAGCCGCTACACGGGCTCGGTGACGAAGTCGATCAGACGCTCCATGGCGTTGATCAGCGGCGTCTCGACGTCGGCGAAGCTGTCCACCCGGGACAGGATGTGCCGCCACATGTCCGCCGGCTCGGCCACCCCGAGGGCCGCGCAGACGCCCTCCTTCCAGGGCCGCCCCGGCGGCACCACCGGCCAGGCCGGGATGCCCAGCGCCTTCGGCTTCACCGCCTGCCACACGTCCACGTAGGGGTGTCCGGTGACCAGCACGTGCGGCGAGGTCACCGCCGCGACGATCCGGCTCTCCTTGGAGCCGGGCACGAGGTGGTCGACGAGCACGCCGAGCCGGCGGCCCGGGCCCGGCGCGTAGGCGCGTACCTCGGCGGCGAGGGCGTCGATGCCGTCCAGCGGTTCCACCACCACGCCCTCGATCCGCAGGTCGTCACCCCAGATCCGCTCGACCAGCGCGGCGTCGTGCACGCCCTCGACCCAGATCCGGCTGGCCTTGGCGACCTGCGCCCGGACGTTGTCGACGGCGATCGAGCCGGAGGCGGTCCGCCGCCGCGCGGCCGGCACCGGCGCCCGCGCCGGGCGGCGCAACGTGACCGGCCGGCCGTCGAGCAGGAACGCGGCGGGCAGCAGCGGGAAGTTGCGCCGCCGGCCGTGCCGGTCCTCCAGCACCACCGCGCCGGCCTCGAAACCGACCACCGCGCCGCAGAACCCGGAGTCGGCGTCCTCGACGACCAGGTCCGGTTCGGCGTCCACCTCGGGGGTGACCTTCCGCCGCCGCCACTCGCCCGCCAGCACGTCCCCGTCGTATCGCCCCACCATGTGGATCACGCTAGCCACGGACCCGGCGCGTCGCCCGCCGACGCGCCGACCAGGCGCCCCACCGGCGGCACAGAAAGGGGCGAAGGGGGTAGTTGGGGGCAGGTCACGCCACCGGAGCGGCAGTCGAGACAGCGACGGTGGCGAGCACGTACCCTTTCGGCATGTCCTCCCCCGCAGCGGGCGCGGCCACACTGGCGCCGCGCCGGTCGAGCCGGTTCGTTGCCTGGGTACGCGCCTGGCGCGCCGGCCTGGTGCCGTTCGACGAGGTCGCCGACGAGATCGCCGGCGCCGAGGAGCACCTGGTCGCGGACGCCCCCGGCACCTGGACCGACGTCACCCTGCGGGAGGCGCTGCCCAGCCTGGCCAAGCTCTCCCCGGACGAGATCCGCCTGGTGCTGCCCGCGCCCGGCGACCCGCGCGGCCTGCCCGGTCCGGGCGAGTTCGCCGGCGCGGCGCTGCTCGCCGGCGAGGCGGTGGTGGCCAGCGGGCTCGGGCTGGTCCCGGAGGTCCGCACCCACACCTCGGGCTCGGGGATGACCTGGGAGACGGTCCTGTGGCGGGTCTACCCGCTGCCGGCCGACGCGCCGAAGGCGTCCCTGGCGGCGCCGGGCGCGGCCGAGGCGGAGGCCGAGCTGGCCGCCGCGCTCGCCGAGACGACCGCCGCGCTCACCCGGCTCGACGTGGCCCAGTGGCGGCCGGAACTGGCCGGTGCCCTCTCGGCGCTGCGCCGCCCCGACGGGGCCACCGATCTGCCGCCCGGCTTCGACCCGCGGGCCCGCCGGCTCTTCGCCCGCGCGGCCGTGCTGGACCGGGTGCTCGCCCTGGCCGGGGAGAGCGCCCCGGGTGGCGCGGTGAACACGTACGAGGCGCAGCAACGGGACGCGGCGCTGCGGCCGCTCACCACCGCCTGCCGGCAGGCCCTGGTGGCCGCCTGCAACGCCCCGCTGCGCCCCTGAGCCGAGCGCGCCGGGCTCAGACCTCGTCGATCAGGTCGGCCACCGAGTTGACGATCCGCGACGGCCGGTACGGGTAGCGCTCGGCCTCGGTCCGGCTGCTGATCCCGGTGAGCACCAGGATCGTCTCCAGCCCTGCCTCCAGGCCGCAGAGGATGTCGGTGTCCATCCGGTCGCCGATCATCGCGGTGCTCTCCGAGTGCGCGTCGATGGTGTTCAGCGCCGAGCGCATCATCATCGGGTTGGGCTTGCCGACGAAGTACGGCTCCACCCCGGTGGCCTTGGAGATCATCGCGGCGACCGAACCGGCGGCCGGCAGCGCGCCCTCCACCGACGGCCCGGTGGCGTCCGGGTTGGTGCAGATGAACCGGGCGCCGTCATTGATCAGCCGGATCGCCTTGGTGATCGCCTCGAAGCTGTAGGTCCGGGTCTCCCCCAGCACCACGTAGTCCGGCGCGAAGTCGCTGAGCACGTACCCCACCGCGTGCAGGGCCGTGGTGAGGCCGGCCTCGCCGATCACGTACGCGGTGCCGCCGGGCCGCTGGTCGGCCAGGAACTGGGCGGTGGCCAGGGCCGACGACCAGATCGCCTCCTCCGGCACGTCCAGCCCCATCCGGGCCAGCCGGGCCTGGAGATCGCGCGGGGTGTAGATGGAGTTGTTGGTCAGCACCAAGAAGGGCTTGCCGGAGGCGCGCAGCTTCTTGATGAACTCGGGCGCGCCGGGCACCGGCTGCCCCTCGTGCACCAGCACGCCGTCCATGTCGGTGAGCCAGCTCTGCACCGGCTTGCGGTCATGCATGTGTCGTCCCAGGGATGTCGGAGGGCGGGCCGGCTCAGGGCCGGCGGGTCGGGGGTACGCAGCACAGCGCCGGGCAGGTGTCCCAGGTGGGCAGGTCGCCGAGGCGGCGGCGCAGCCCCTCACCGTCCGGGGCGGTACGCTCCAGGACCAGTTCGCGGACCATCCCCACGAAGCGCGGGTCGGTGCCCGGGGTGCCGGCGCGGACGAAGTCCAGGCCGAGCTGCTTGGCCGTCTCCAGCGCCTCGGTGTCCAGGTCCCAGACCACCTCGAGGTGGTCGGAGACGAACCCGATCGGGCTGACCACCACAGCGGTCACGCCCTGCTCGGCGAGGGCGGCCAGGTGGTCGTTGATGTCCGGCTCCAGCCACGGCACCTGCGGCGGGCCGGAGCGGCTCTGCCAGACCAGGTCGTACGGCAGGTCCGGGGCGGCCGCGGCGTGCACCAGCCGGGCGGTCTCCTCGAGCTGGGCGGTGTACCGGCCACCGTGCGGGCCGGCGGTGGCGGCCGCCGAGACCGGGATCGAGTGCGCGGTGAACACCAGCCGGGTGCTGTCCCGCTTCGCCGGATCGAGCTGCGCCAGTGCCGACCTGACCGCGTCGGCGTGCGGCTCGACGAAGCCGGGGTGGTCCCAGAACTGCCGCAGCTTCTCGATCAGCGGGGCGTCCGGGCCGACCGCGGCCCGGGCGGTGGCGATGTCCTCCTGGTACTGCCGGCAGGAGGAGTAGCCGCCGTACGCGCTGGTGACGAAGGCGAGCGCCCGCTTGATCCCGTCGTCGCGCATCTGCGCCACCGTGTCGGCGAGCATCGGGTCCCAGTTGCGGTTGCCCCAGTAGACCGGCAGGTCGATGCCGTGGGCGGCGAAGTCCTCCCGGATCGCCGCGAGCAGCTCGCGGCACTGCTGGTTGATCGGGGAGACCCCGCCGAAGCGCTGGTAGTGCTCGGCGACCTCGGCGAGCCGCTCCGGCGGCACACCGCGCCCCCGGGTCACGTTCTGCAGGAAGGGCAGCACGTCCTCGGGCCGCTCCGGGCCGCCGAAGGAGACCAGCACCAACGCGTCGTACGCCATGGCTTCCATTCTTCCCCGCCCAGCATGACGGTCCGGCGACGCCCCCTGGGTGCGGGTGTGGAAAGGGGCGCCCTGCTGTGCCGGAGGCGTTGAGCAGGGGCCCCTTACCGCTCAGGCGCCGAGGGCGTGGTAGCCGCCGTCGACGTGGACGATCTCGCCGGTGGTGGCCGGGAACCAGTCCGACAGCAGCGCCAGGCAGGCCCGGGCGGCCGGCTCCTGGTCGGTGAGGTTCCAGCCGAGCGGGGCCCGCTCGGCCCAGGCGTCCTCGAACTGCTCGAAGCCGGGGATCGACTTGGCGGCCATGGTGCGCAGCGGGCCGGCGGAGACCAGGTTGCTGCGGATGCCCCGCTTGCCCAGGTGCAGCGCCAGGTAGCGGGAGGCGGACTCCAGGCCGGCCTTGGCCACGCCCATCCAGTCGTAGACCGGCCAGGCCTTGGTGGCGTCGAAGGTGAGGCCGACCACGGCGCCGCCCGCGGACATCAGCGGCAGCGCCGCCATGGCCAGCGACTTGTACGAGTACGTGGAGACCTGCAGCGCCGTCGCCACGTCCTCCCACGGCGCGTCGAGGAAACCGCCGCCGAGGCAGCTCTGCGGGGCGAAGCCGATCGAGTGCACCACCCCGTCCAGCCCGTCGACGTGCTCGCGCACCTTGTCGGCGAGGCCGGCCAGGTGCTCGGCGTTGGTCACGTCCAGCTCGATCACCGGGGCCGGCTCGGGCAGCCGCTTGGCGATCCGCTCGACCAGGGAGAGCCGGCCGTAGCCGGTGAGCACGACCTGGGCGCCGTTCTCCTGGGCGAGCTTCGCCACCGAGAAGGCGATCGAGGCGTCGGTGATGACGCCGGTGACCAGCAGCCGCTTACCGGCCAGGAGTCCGGACATTACGTTGTTTCCTCCGTCTTTCTCAGTGGCCCATGCCGAGGCCGCCGTCGACCGGGATGACCGCGCCGGAGATGTACCCGGCCGCGTCCGAGGCGAGCCAGGTGACCACGCCGGCGACCTCCTCCGGCTGGGCGAACCGGCCGGCCGGGATGGCCTTGCGGTACTCGGTCTGGCGCTCCTCGGGCAGCGCGGCGGTCATGTCGGTCTCGATGAAGCCGGGCGCCACCACGTTCGCGGTGATGTTGCGGCTGCCCAGCTCGCGGGTGATCGAGCGGGCCACGCCGACCAGGCCGGCCTTGCTGGCCGCGTAGTTGACCTGGCCGACGCCGCCGTAGAGGCCGACCACCGAGGAGATGAAGATCATCCGACCCCACTTGGCGCGGAGCATCTTCGTCGAGGCCCGCTTGGCGCAGCGGAACGCGCCGGTCAGGTTGGTGTCCAGCACCCGGGTGAACTGCTCCTCCGACATCCGCATGAGCAGCGTGTCGTCGGTGATCCCGGCGTTGGCGACCAGCACCTCGACCGGGCCCAGCTCGGCCTCGATCGCGGCGAAGGCGGCGTCCACCGACTCGGCGTCGGTGACGTCACACTTCACGCCGAACAGCCCCTCGGGAGCGTCGCCGCTGCGGTGGGTCACCGCCACCCGGTCGCCCTGCTTGGCGAAGGCCTGCGCGATGGCCAGGCCGATACCCCGGTTTCCGCCGGTCACCAGCACGGTACGGGCCACGGTTCCCCCTCTGCTCAGCTGATCTCGACGCTGGCGAGCCTAGGGGTTACCGGCAGGTAAGCGCTAACCCGCCCAGGTCACACCGGGGTACGAGTCGCCGGCTCATACCCGGGTGGGACGACGGTGACCGCGCCGGCCCGTAGTCTGCCGCTGATGGAGGAACACCCTGTCCGGCCCTGGTGGCAGGCGCTGCGCCGGACCGTGTCCGGGCCGGACTTCCCACCGGTCCGGCCGCCGCTGGAGCGGTGGCCGAGGCTGGCCTCGTGGGCCCGACCCGTCGGCCTGCTCGCGGTGGTCGGCCTGTTCGCCGCCACGCTGGCCGCCGAGACCGACCGGCGCCTGCCCACTGTGGTGGCGATCCTGTTCGCCGGGCTGACCGTCGCGCCGCTGCTGGCCCTGCCCCGGCGTCCGCTGCTGGCCTGGCGGCTCACCATCGTGGCCCTGCTCACCTGCACCTTCAACGCGCCGCCCAGCCAGGCCTGGCCGTGGAACCCGGTCCTGGTGCTCGGGTCGTTGCTGGTGCTGGCGGTGGTGGCGGCCCGGGTGGACCGGCCGGTGCTGGTCTGGGTGGGCCTGATCACCATGGTGCCGGTCGTCGCCCTGGTCCGACCCAGCCACCTGGTCGGCGTGGTGCTGCTGGTGCTGACCCTGCTGGTGCTCGGCGACCTGGTACGCGGCAACCGGCTGTCCCGTCGGGCCCTGGCCGCCCAGACCGAGCTGAGCGAACGGGAGAAGGAGCGCCGGGCGGTGCTGGAGGAACGCACCCGGATCGCCCGCGAACTGCACGACGTGGTGGCCCACCACATGTCGATGATCGCCGTCCAGGCGGAGAGCGCGCCGTACCGCCTCGCGGACGTACCCGAACCCGCCCGCGCCGAGTTCGCGGCCATCGCCGGGTCGGCCCGCGACGCGTTGACCGACATGCGTCGCCTGCTGGGCGTCCTGCGCAGCGAGTCGGTCGGCCCGCAGACCGCGCCCCAGCCCGGCCTGGCCGACCTGCCGGTGATGGTGGATGCCGCGCGCCGGGCCGGCCTGGCCGTCACCCTGGACGCCCCGGCGCCGGCCGCGGCCGCGCCCGCGCCGGTCGGGCTGGCCGCGTACCGGATCGTGCAGGAGGGGCTGGCCAACGCCGCCCGGCACGCCGCGGGCGCGGCGGTGCGGGTCACCGTTCGTCCCGGGCCGCGCGCCCTGACCGTCCGGGTCGAGAACACCGCCGGCACCGGCAGCCCGAGGGCGGTCGAACGCGGCGCCGGGCACGGACTGACCGGGATGCGGGAACGGGCCCTGGCGCTCGGCGGTACGTTCACCGCCGGGCCGATCGGCGGGGGCGGGTACGCCGTGGTCGCGGAGTTGCCGTACGACGGGGAGGGTGGGGACGGATGATCCGGGTGCTGATCGCCGACGACCAGGCGATGGTCCGGCAGGGTTTCGGCGCGCTGCTGGCCGCCCAGCCGGACCTGCTGGTGGTCGGGGACGCCGCGGACGGCGCGGCGGCGGTCGAGGCGTCCCGCCGGCTTGATCCGGACGTGGTGCTGATGGACGTGCGGATGCCGGTGCTGGACGGGCTCGCCGCGACCCGGAAACTGCTCGGCGACCGCCGTACCGACCGGCCCCGGGTGCTCATCCTGACCACCTTCGACCTGGACGACTACGTGTACGAGGCGCTGCGCGCCGGCGCGAGCGGCTTCCTGCTCAAGGACGCGCCCGCCGCCGACCTGGTGCACGCGGTCCGGGTCGTGGCGGCCGGCGACGCGCTGCTCGCCCCGGCGGTGACCCGCCGGCTGATCGCCGAGTTCGCCGCCCGGCCCGGGCACCGCCGACCCCGCCCGACCGAGCTGGCGGCGCTCACCCCGCGCGAGACGGACGTGCTGCGGCTGATCGCCCGGGGTCGCTCCAACACCGAGATCGCCACCGACCTGATGGTCGCCGAACAGACGGTCAAGACCCACGTCGGGCGGATCCTGGCCAAGCTCCAGCTCCGCGATCGCGCCCAGGCGGTGGTCGTCGCCTACGAAACAGGTCTGGTGGCCGCCGGGGAGTAGTACCCGGGTAGCACGCCGGGAACCGCCCCGCGGGGTGACGATCTACGGCCGGTCAGCACCGCACCCTTCCGCTGAGCTTTCGCGGAGGGAGCACGACGATGCACTGGACCCGACCCGCCCGGGTGGCGCTGATCGCGCTGCTCGGACTCGGCCTGCTGGTCCCGGACCGGCCCGGCCAGGTGGCGCCGGCGGCGTACGTGGAGGCGTATCCGGCGATGGACGCCCGGCTGCGGGCCGCCGGCCCGCCGTACGACGGATGGGTCGCCGACGGCCGCCGTTTCCTGGCGTTCGATCCCCGCGGCGACGGCCTCGTCGTCGAGGTCCTCGGCGACCTGGCCACCGCCGACCGGATCGCCGTGCTGGTGCCGGGCGCGGGGAGCACGCTGCGCGACTTCGACCGCGGGCTCGGCGGCGTGGCCCGCTGCGCGCCCGCCCGGCAGGCCGCCGAGCTGTACCGGGCGGTGCGTGCCGCTGCTCCTTCCGCGCGTGTCGCTGTGCTCGTCTGGCTCGGCTACGACCCGCCGGACACGGTGCCGTCAGCCGCGGGATCGGCCGCCGCCCGGCGCGGGGCAGCCGCGCTCCGCGCCGAGTTGCGTGAGCTGTCCGTCCGGCGCCCGGAGGCGCGGATCACCCTGGTCGGGCACAGCTACGGCGCGCTGGTCGTCGGGCTCGCCGCGCGGGGCGCCCCGGCACAGGTCACGGATGTGGTGACGCTGGGCGGCATCGGCCTCGGCGTGGACCGGGCCGGCGACCTGGGCCGGGTACGGGTGTGGGCGGCGGAGGCGCCGACGGACTGGATCCGGCGGGTGCCCGAGGCGCGGCTCGTCGGGCTCGGTCACGGCCTCCGCCCCGGCGACCCGGCGTTCGGCGCGCGATCCCTGCCGGTGAGCGGGGTGACCGGCCACGACGACTACCTGGTGGCCGGGAGCACCACGACGGCGGCGGTGGCGTCGGTGGTGCTGGGCGCGGCCTCCACGCTCGGGGCGACGCGGTGAGCGGGCGACGCCTCACGGACGGCGGTCGGGTGAGCCGGGACCGGGTCGTCGACGCGCTGCGGGCGTACGCGATCGGCGGCGTGGTGCTCGGCCACTGGTTGGTCACCGCACTGGTGCTGGACGCCGACGGCACGCTGCACGTGGCGAGCCCGCTGGCCTCGATGCCGGCCCTGGCGCCGCTCACCTGGCTGCTGCAGACCCTGGGGCTGTTCTTCTTCGTCGCCGGGTACGCCGCCACCCGCTCGCTGTCCGCCGGTGCGGCCGGCCCGATGCGCTGGTGGGCCCGCCGGCTGGGTCGGCTGGTCGGGCCGGCCCTCGCGCTGCTCGGCATCGGGGCCGCCGTGCTGCTCGCCGCGATCGTGGTGGGCACTCCGGACGCCACCCTGTCCGTGGCGCTGCTGCTCGTGGCCAGCCCCCTGTGGTTCCTGCTCCCGCTGGTCGCGCTGTCCGCGCTGACGGTCCCGCTGCGCGCCGCCGTACGCCGGTGGGGACCGCTGCGCTGCGCGGCCCCGGCGGTGGCCCTGGTCGCCGCGGCCGACGCGGCGGGACGCGTGCTGCCGACCCTGCCCGGGCGGCTGCCGGTCGCGCTGCTGGCCGCCTGGTCGGTGCCCTGGCTGCTCGGCATCGCGCACGCCGACGGTCACCTGGCTGGCCGGCGGACCGGGGCCGTGCTGGCCGGCACCGGCGCGGTGGCCTTGGCCGCGCTGTTCGCCCTGGGCTATCCGGTCAGCGCGGTCGGCGTTCCCGGCGCGACGATGTCCAACCTCAGTCCGCCGTCCCTCGTCGCGGTGGCCCTGGCCGTGGCCCAGGTGGGGCTGGCTCTGCTCGCGCGCCCGGCCGTGGAGCGGCTGCTGGACCGGGCGGGGCCGCGCCGGGCGGTGGCCACGGTCAACCGGCACGCGATGGGCGTCTACCTCGGCCACCAGCCCGTGCTGGTCGGGGTGACCGCGCTGGCCGCCCACGCCGGCGCGCCCCTGCCCGGCCTGCACACCGCGCCGCGCGACCTGCTCTGGGTGCTGGCCCGGCTCTGCTGGCTGCCGGTCTTCGCGGCCGCCCTGGCGGCACTGCAACGCCGGCGCCACCGCTCGCCGGTCGCCGGCGTGGGCGGGGGTGCCCCGGCCGGCCGGGTGGGGCGGCTCCCCCTCGGCGGCGGCCGTTCCGGCGCTGCCGCGGGACGCGGTCCGGCCGGTCCCGGACCCGGCGACTGACCCACTCGGCGGGGTGGCGCGGGCCACTCGGCCGAGTACGCCCGCGCGCCCTTCCGGGTGTACGATGATCGGCGTTTGCGGGCTGGAGTTCGCCCGCCGTTCGGGCCCCGCCGACCGCAGGAGGTGATCGCTGTGCGAGATAGCGATCCTCCCAGTCGTGGCCGGGCCGACCGTCAGCCCCGCTGAGCCACGACTCAGTCGGCTGCGCTGACCCGCTTCCCGCCCCGGAGCACCGCCCGTCCCCTCGGCCACCGGCCGGGGCGACCGTGCTGCCCGGCCCGTACGGGCCCACCGGCGGCGGAGCACCCCGGTCACGACTTCGTGTGCGTACGTCCTGATCCACCCTTGCGGTCCGGCCCCTGCCGCCCCGGACCGTCCGTCGCCACGGAGCAGTCCCATGAGCCGTTACGTCGCCCCGCTGGGCTTCACCCTCGCCGCCGTCTGGGTGGCTGTCCTCTTCGTCCTGGCCGGTGGCGGTCACTGACCGCGCCGGCCCGGACCCGGCCGCTCCCGCGTACCGCCGGGCCCCGGCCGTCCCGCCTCAGATCAGGCGGGACGACCAGAGCAGGCTCAGCGCACCCGCGCAGAGGGCGAACAGCAACGCGATCCCCGCGTACCACTGGGTGATCTCCCGCGGCTCGGTCCGGAATCCGATCGAGCTGCCCATGTCCTGGTAGACCTGCTTCAGCTCGCTCACCGAGGCCGCCTCGTAGAAGTAGCCCTGGGTGGTCTCCGCGAGCTGCGACAGCGCCATCCGGTCCACCGGCACCCGCTGCAGCTGACCGCCGATGTCCACCTGACCGGAGTCGGTGCCGAACGCGATGGTGGAGACCGACACGTTGGCCGCCTGCGCCGCCGCGGCCGCCTCCTCCACCGACCGACCGGCGGTCCGGTAACCGTCGGAGAGCAGCACGATCCGGGCCGGCGGGATCCCCGCCGCGCCGTCGGCGGGCACCGAACGGATCGCCTCCAGGCAGGTGAAGACGGCCTCCCCGGTGGCCGTGGCCTCGGCCAGCACCAGCCCGTCGATGGCGGTGGTCACCGCCGCCCGGTCCTTGGTCGGCGGCACCAGCACGTTCGCCGACTTCGCGAACGAGACCAGCCCGACGTTGTAGCTCTCCGGTAGTTCCCCGACGAACTGCTTGGCCGCCTCCTGGGCGGCCTCCAGCCGGTTCGGCGCGACGTCGTCGGCCTGCATCGACAGGGACACGTCGATGGCGAGCATCACCGTGGCCCGTTCCAGGGGCTCCTTGGTGTCCACCGCCGGCCGGGCCAGCGCGGTGGCCAGCACCAGCAGGCAGAGCAGGAACACGGTGGCCGCCGCGTGCCGCCGCCAGCCCAGCCCCTTCGGGGCGAGGGTCCGCAGCAGGTCCACGTTGGTGAACCGCATCGCGTACGCGCGGCGGTGCAGCTGCCGCCAGACGTACGCGGCGGCCAGGGCGAGCACCGGCAGCACGGCCAGCAGCCACCACGGTTGCAGAAAACGGATCATCGCGTCGTCCCTCGGGTACGGGCGTGCCGCTGCGCGGCCACGAAACGCACCATGTCCAGCAGCCAGTCTCGGTCGGTACGCAGCCGCAGGTGGGCCGCGCCGGCGGCGCGCAACTCGGCGGCGACCCCCGCGCGCTGGGCCGCCGCCGCGTCGGCGTACCGGCGGCGCAGCCCCGGGTCGGCGGTCTGCACCTCGTGCAGCTCCCCCGTCTCCGGGTCGACCACCGGCAGCACCCCCACGTCGGGCAGCTCCAGTTCCCGCGGGTCGACCACCTCGATCGCCAGCACGTCGTGCCGGACCCGCAGCTTACGGATCGGCCGGCCCCACTGCTGCGGCGGCGCCAGGAAGTCGGAGATCACCACGGCCATGCCGCGCCGGCGGGGCGGCCGGTTCAGCATCTCGACCAGCGCGCCGAGATCGCTGCGGCCGGGGCGGATCTCGGTGCCGGCGATCGCTCGCAGCAGCCCCTGCGCCTCCTTGCGCCCGGCGCGGGCGGGCAGCCGGACCAGGGTGCCCGGCCCGGCGGGCGGGGGCGTGCCCCGCCACCGGCCGGTCCGCGCCGGCGTCGGCACCGTCTCTGTTCGCGACTGCGGGGCTCGCAGACCCGGCTCACTCCTCGCGCTCACGGATGCGCCGGTGCCGACGACGGCGCCGATCCGGTTGCCGCCCCGGACGGTCAGGTGGACCAGCGCGGTGGCGGCGGCCACCACCACGTCCCGCTTGAGCCACCGCCCGGTGCCGAAGTCCAGGCTCGCCGACAGGTCGACCGCCAGCCACGTCTCCAGCTCCCGGTCGGCCACCGTACGCCGGACGTGCGGCAGCGTGGTCCGCGCGGTGACCGGCCAGTCCATCCGGCGTACGTCGTCGCCGGGGCGGTACTCGCGGGACTCCCCCGCCTCGCTGCCCGGCCCGGGTAGCAGCCCGACGTAGTCGCCCTGCAGCAGCCCGTCGAGCTTGCGGGTGACCAGCAACTGCAACCGGGACAGCACCGCGCCGGACCGGTCGCCGCCGGCCGGCAGCCCGGTGGCTGAGCTCACGGCCGCGGCCCGGGCCAGCCGGCGGCGTTCGGCACGGCCGGTGGCGGCGGTGTGGACTGCTGCCGGGGCGCCACCGACGGCAGCGGGATGGTCGACATCACCCGGTGCACGATGTGGTCGGCCGGTACGTCGTCGGCGAGCGCGTCGTAGCTGAGCACCAGCCGGTGCCGCAGGATGTCCGGGGCGATGTCCTGCACGTCCTGCGGCAGCGCGTAGTCCCGGCCGCGCAGCAGCGCCAGCGCCCGGGTGGCCCGGACCAGGCCGAGCGAGGCGCGTGGGCTGGCCCCGTACTGGATGAGCTGCGCGACGTCGGGCATGCCGTGCTCGGCAGGGGTACGGGTGGCGAGCACCAGCCGGACCGCGTAGTCGACCAGCGCGTTGTGCACGAAGACCTGGTCGGCCTTGTGCTGGAGGGCGATCAGGTCGGCGGTGTCGAAGACCCGGGCCGGCTCGGGCGGGGCGACGCCCATCCGGTAGACGATCTCCCGCTCCTCGGCGTCGGTCGGGTAGCCGACCACGATCTTCATGAGGAACCGGTCCCGCTGCGCCTCCGGCAGCGGGTAGACGCCCTCCTGCTCGATCGGGTTCTGGGTGGCCATCACCAGGAACGGGTCGGGCACCCGATGGGTCTCCCCGCCGATCGAGACCTGACGCTCGCTCATCACCTCCAGCAGCGCCGACTGCACCTTCGCCGGGGCCCGGTTGATCTCGTCGGCGAGCAGGAAGTTCACGAAGACCGGGCCCAGCTCGACGTCGAACTTCTCGCTGGACTGCCGGTAGATCCGGGTGCCCATGATGTCGGCCGGGACCAGGTCGGGGGTGAACTGCACCCGGGCGAACGACCCGCCGACCACCTTGGCCATGGTCTCCACGGCGAGGGTCTTGGCCACCCCGGGCACCCCCTCCAGCAGGCAGTGGCCCCGGGCGAGCAGGGCGACGAACATCCGCTCGACCATCCGGTCCTGGCCGACGATCACCCGCTTGATCTCGAACAGCGCCCGCTCCAGCAGGCCGGCGTCCTGCGCTGGGGTGGTCACGGCCGGGGCCGGCCCGTCCGGCACGGCCTCGGTCGGGTTCGGGGCGTCGGGCGTGGTCGGCTGGGCCACCGGTCCTCCACAGCTGGGTCGTCGTCGCGGCGTGGTGCGTATCAAGACTGTCATGCCTTCCTGGGAGCCGAGGCCGGGAGAGGGACGATTTTTGCCGCGCCGTCCCCGCCCACGGAAAACGCTGAACACGGGTGGACAACAAGGGGTCCGGCGTGTGTACGATTCACCCCGTCGCCGGGCGGCTCCCCCCGTGGCCGCCCGGCGCCAAACCTCTCACCGCGCGGTCCTAGACTCGCCCGGGTGACCACTCCCGCTCCCGCCGACGACGCGCTGATCTGCTCAGCGCGCGGGTGTCGCGCCCCCGCCGTCTGGGAGCTGCGCTGGAACAATCCCCGCCTGCACGACGCCGACCGGCGCAAGACCTGGCTGGCCTGCGCCGAGCACCGGGGATCGCTCGGCGAGTTCCTCGACGCGCGCGGCTTCCTGCGCGAGGTGGTCGCCGCGCCCGGATCGCCTACGCTCGAGGCGTGAGCGAGCGGACCAGTCAGCTCAGCAGCGTGGCGCCTCGCGCCGCCGTCGAGCGGAGCGGACACTGCGGTGAGCGGTGACGACCTCGCCGGCCGGCCGCCGGCCCCGCCCGGCCCCCTCGAACCCTGGCCGGACACCGTCCGCTGGCAGCCCATCTCCCGGGACCTGATCTGGGTGGAGCTGATCCGGCTGGGCGTGCTGTTCGCCGTCGGGCTGGTGGTGCTGGGCATCGGTTGGGCGGTCAGCGGGCACTGGCTGTTCGGTTTCGGGCTGGGCGTCGTCGTGCTGCTGACCGGCTGGCGGGTGGTCACCATCGTGCGGGCGGTGCACGCCTGGGGATACGCGGAACGCGAGAACGACCTGCTGGTCCGGCACGGGCTGCTGGTCCGGCGGCTGTCCATCGTCCCGTACTCCCGGATGCAGTTCGTGGACGTCACCGCCGGTCCGCTGGAGCGTGCCTTCGACCTGGCCACCGTGCAGCTGCACACCGCCGCGGCGGCGAGCGACGCCCGGGTGCCCGGCCTGCGGCCGGCGGAGGCGTCCCGGCTGCGGGACCGGCTCACCGCGCTGGGCGAGGACCGGGCGGAGGGGCTGTGAACCCCGGCCCGGCGGACGCCGAGCCCGGCGCCGCCCCGCCGCACCCGCCTGCCGGCGACGGCCGACACACCACCGCACCGCCCCCGGAAGAGACCGCGAACGGATCGCCCTGGTCGCCTCCGCCCGGGTACGGCCACCCGCCGGGTCACCCCGGGCCCCCGCCCGCCGGCTCTCCGAATCCGCCGCCCGGTCCCGGCGATCCGGGATCGCCGCCGGCCGGCTACCCGCGTCCCGGAGCGCCGCAGCCACCCGGCCAGGGCTGGCCCGGTGGCTGGCCGCTGCCCGATCACGGCTGGCCGGGTCACCCGGTCCCACCCACGCCCGGCGGTGAGGAGCCGCGGCAACGGCTGCACCCGCTGAGCCCGGCGCTGCACGGCGCCAAGTCCCTCGTCGTGGTGATCGCCGGGCTCTCCTGGTCGACGCTGTCCCGGGTCGGCTTCGGCTGGTTCGCCGTGCTGGTCGCGATCTTCGTGCTCGGGGCCACCGTGCTGTCGGTGATCAGTTGGTGGAACACCGGCTACCACGTGGTGGGCCGGGAGCTGCGGGTGCACGAGGGGCTGCTCTGGCGGCGTACCCGGGCGATCCCGCTGGAACGGTTGCAGGCCGTGGAGGTGGTCCGGCCGCTGCTGGCGCAGCTCACCGGGCTGGCCGAACTACGGCTCGAGGTGGTCGGCGGCGGCAAGACGGAGGCGCCGCTGGCGTACCTGAGCGTGGCCGAGGCCACCGCGCTGCGGCAGCGCCTGCTCGCCGTCGCCGGTCACCCGCCGCCGGCCGCCCCGCCCACCGCCGGCACCGCACCCGCGCCGGCCCCGCAGGGGCGCCGGCTGCACACCGTACGCAATCAGGACCTGCTGGTCAGCCAGTTGCTCACCCCACAGGCGTTCCTGCTCCCGTTCGGCCTGGCCTTCGTGCTCGCGCAGTTCCTCTCCGAGGGCTCCCGGTCGTTCATCGCGGTGGCCAGCACGCTGACCGCGATGGCCGGTGTGCTGCTGCAACCGGTCCGCCGGGTGCTCGACGACTGGGGCTTCCGGCTCGACCGGGACGACGACCGGCTGCGGGTCCGCAACGGGCTGCTGGAGACCCGGGCGCAGACCGTGCCGCTGCACCGGGTGCAGACCGTCGGGGTGACCTGGCCGCTGCTCTGGCGGATGAAGGGTTGGCTGCGGCTGCGGCTGGAGGTGGCCGGTTACTCGGCCGCCGAGCCGGACGACCGGAACCGCCCGGACCGGTTGCTGCCGGTCGGCGACGCGGCGGCGGGCGCGCTGGTCGTCGCGGAGGTGCTGCCCGGCGTACGGCTGGACGCACTGCCGTCCACCCTGCCGCCCAGGCGGGCGCGCTGGCTGCGCCCGCTGACCCGGGCCGCGATCGGCGCCGGCCTCGACGCGGAGGTCTTCGTGGCCCGCTCCGGGCTGCTCACCCGGCGGCTGACCCTGGTGCCGTACGCCCGGATCCAGAGCGTCCGGGTGACCCAGGGGCCGGCGCAGCGGTGGCTACGGCTGGCCACGGTGCACGCCGACACGGCCGGCGGTTCGGGCGCCGCCGCGCCCGAGCGGGACCTGGCCGAGGCGTGGGACCTGGCGGCCGAGCTGACCGCCCGGGCGGAGGCCGCCCGCCGGGCGGACCGCACCCGGCGCCGCTGACCCGCCGCGCCGCTGAGCCCCGCGCCCGCCGCGCGGGGGGTCAGCGGTCGGCGGGGATGGTGGCGGCGGGGGCGGTGTCGGTCCGGGGCGGCGGGGGCGGGTCGGCGTCGGCGGCCACGAGCGGGGCCGGCGGCGTGCCACGGCGGGCGCGGTACGCCGCCCACCAGCGCTCGACCAGCCCGACGACCAGGTAGGTCATCCCCACGTAGGCCCAGCCGACCAGCACGTCGATCAGGTAGTGCTCGCCGCTGTAGATCAGCGTGAAGGTCATCGCCAGCGGGTACGCGAGCAGCAGCGGCCACCACCGCTTGCGTACCGAGCGCAGGAAGAAGAGCACCACGAAGAGGGCGAACGCGGTGTGCAGGGAGGGCATCGCGGCGACCGGGTTCGAGGCGATCTGACCGGCGTTGAGCAGGTTGCCCGCGCCGTGCATGCCGATCTCCTTCCAGCCCCGGGTGGAGATCCGGGCGACCTCGGTGAGCAGCCCGTTCTGGGCGGCCCACCAAGGCGGCGCGGCCGGGTAGAGGAAGTAGGTGACCAGCCCGGCGGCGCAGAGGAAACCCCACCGGCGCATGTACGCGGCCCAGCGCGAGCGGTCGCGCAGCCAGAGCACCGCGGCGGCGGCCAGCGTCGCCACGAAGTGCGAGAAGTAGATCCAGCTGACCAGCACGTCCCACCAGTGCACCTGGTCGGGCCGGTAGAGGTGCTGCTGGAGCCAGATGGTGGGCACCTCGCCGCCGGTGGCCCAGCCCAGCATGAACCGGTCGGCGACGATCAGCTCCATGGCGTGCGGCGTCGCGCCGTTGTCGGCGAACCCCCGGGAGAGGTTGTACCCGGCCAGCAGCAGCACCACCGGGATCCAGTCCCGGGCGAAGCGCAGGTGGCTGCGCCACGGGCGGGCGGAGTGCCAGGCGATGGTGCCCGCCCAGATCCAGACGAAGGCGTACGCCGGGTCGGTCGGCAGGCCGATGGCGAGCCAGGCGGCCACGAAGGCGACCCCCCAGATCGCCATCGCCACCACGCGACGGCGTCCGCCGTCGGGCGAGGGTGTGGCACCGGTCCGGGCGGGGGGCTGGGGGTCTGTCACGACGGCCATCGCGGTAAAGGTTAACGACGGGCGACGGATCGACGGACGGCGACCACCCGCAGGCCGTTACGGGCGAGCCTGGGCTCGTCTAGGCTCGGGGCATGCAGGATCAGCCGGAGACGCCCTTCGCGCCGGGTTTGTCCGCCCGGGTCGAGCTGACCGTCACCGACGCCGACACCGCGCAGGCCGTGGGCTCCGGCGACGTGCCGGTGCTCGGCACGCCCCGGGTGCTCGCCCTGGCCGAGGCGGCCACGGTGGCGGCCACCGCCACCCGGATGCCTGCCGGGTCGACCACCGTCGGGGTCCGCGTCGAGCTGGCGCACCGGGCGGCCACGCCGGTCGGGCATACGGTGGTCGCCCAGGCCCGGCTGGCGAAGATCGACGGGCGGCGGCTGCTGTTCGAGGTGACCGTCGCCGAGGGCGACGAGACGGTGGCCGAGGGACGGGTCGAGCGGCTGCTGGTCGACCGGCGGCGCTTCGTCGAGCGCGCCTCGCGGGCGTCATGACCGCCCGGTTCGTCGAGGTCGCCGACCGCGTGCACGTGCTGCGCGACCCGCTGCTGCACGTCAACGTGACGCTGGTGGTCGGGGACGGCGCCGCCCTGCTGGTGGACACCCTCTCCACCGCCGGGCAGGCCCGGGAGCTGGCCGAGGCCGCGCGGGCGGTCACCCCGCACCCGTGGACCGTCGTCAACACCCACCACCACTTCGACCACTGTTTCGGCAACGCCACCCTGGCCGCCGACCCGCCCCGCCCGGTGTACGCGCACGAGCTGGCCGCCGCCGTGCTGCGTGAGCATCCGGACGAGCTGCGCCGGGCGGCGTACGAGGAGATGCGCGACGAGCAGCCGGAACTCGCCGCGGAGCTGGCCCGTACCGAGCTGCTCGCGCCGACCCACGGTGTGGTCACGGAGACCGCGCTGGACATCGGCGGACGGCAGGTGCTGCTGCGCCATCCCGGGCACGGGCACACCGACGCCGACCTGGTGGTGCACGTGCCGGACGCGGACGTGCTGGTGGCCGGGGACCTGGTGGAGCAGAGCGGCCCGCCGGCGTTCGAGGAGTCGTACCCGTTGCAGTGGCCGGACGCGGTGGCCGACCTGCTCCGGCTCACCACTACGGACACCGTGGTGGTGCCGGGGCACGGCGCACCGGTCGACGTGGAATTCGTCCGGGCCCAGCACGCCCAACTGGTCCAGCAGGCCTGGCTGATCCGGGCCGGCCACACCGGCAGCGCCCCACCCGAGCGCGTCGCCGCCGAATCCCCCTTCGGCGCCCGCCCGGGCCTGATCGCCGCCCGCCGCGGCTACGCCGAACTCGACGGCACCGTCTAACCCCCACCCCACGCCGCCCCGCCCCGCCCGCGAGGAGGAGCGGGGGCCGGCGGGGTCAGGGGTGGGTGCGGAGGGCGGTGAGGAGGCGGTCCAGGGCGGGGACGGCGGCCAGGACCGCGGCGCGGGCGGCGGGGTCCAGGGTGGCGAGGGCCTCGGTGAGCAGGGCGGCGCGGTGGGCCGCGTGCTCGGCCATCCGCGTCCGGGCCGCGTCGGTGAGGCGGAGCCGGACCACGCGGCGGTCGGCCGGGTCGCGCTCCCGGTCCAGCAGGCCGGCGTCGGTGAGGTCGCGGACCAGGGTGCTGACCGTGTTCGGGGCGGTGCCGAGCCGCCGGGCCGCCTCCTTGCCGCTGATCCCCGGCTCGGCCCGGACCAGCAGCATCAACTCCACCTGGGCCTCGGGCAGGGCGTCCCGGTTGGCCCGGCCGGCGGCGCTGCGCCGCAGCAACCGGTGCAACTCCCCCACGACAGCGCCGAGACGCGCGACGGCCTCCTCGCTCCGCACCGGGTCACCTACTTCACAGCGCAATAGTTCTGAGTACAGAGCTAAAGTACCCGGAGGTCATCGACTTTGGGGGGACCTGCCGTGAGCCGTACCGCGCCGACGATCCTGCGCCCGCCCGTCGCCGCACCGGCCCCGACCGGCGGCGGGGTCACCCTGCTGGTGCTGCTCGGCACGCTCACCGCGATCGGCCCGCTCTCGCTGGACATGTACCTGCCGGCGTTCCCCGCGATGACCCGCGACCTCGGCGCCGACCAGGCCCAGATCCAGCTTTCGCTGACCACGTGCCTGGTCGGCCTCGCCCTCGGCCAACTGGTCACCGGCCCGCTCAGCGACCGCTGGGGACGGCGCCGCCCGGTGCTGGTCGGGGTCACCGCGTACGCCCTGCTGGCGCTGGTCTGCGCGGTGGCACCGAGCGCCCCGGAGCTGGCCGCGGCCCGCTTCGTCCAGGGCCTGGCCGGCGGCATGGGGGTGGTGGTCGCCCGCGCGGTGGTCCGCGACCTCTACTCGGGCCGGGCCGCGGCGAAGTACTTCTCCCGGCTGACCCTGGTCTTCGGGGTGGCGCCGGTCGCCGCCCCGAGCGTGGGCAGCCTGGTGCTCCGGTTCGGCTCCTGGCGGGCGGTCTTCCTCACCCTGGCGGTGATCGGGCTGCTGCTCGCGGTCGCGGTCGCCCTGCGCCTGCCGGAGACCCTGCCCGTCGAGCGGCGCAGCACCGGCGGTCTCGCCGCCACCGTGCGGACCATGCGGTCGCTGGCCGCCGATCGGGTCTACCTCGGGTACGCGCTGACCCAGGGCTTCGCGTTCGCCGGGCTGTTCGCGTACATCTCCGGCTCGTCGTTCGTGTTCCAGGACGTCTTCGGGGTTTCCGGAACGGCGTTCAGCCTGATCTTCGGGCTCAACGCGCTCGCTCTGGTGGCGTCGGGTCAGGCCAACGCCCGGCTGCTGGACCGGTCGGGCCCGCGCCGGCTGCTGGTCAGCGCCCTGCTGGTCAACGTCGTCGCCGCCGCCGGGGTGCTGAGCGGAGCGTTCGCCGGCAGCCTCGCCCTGGTGGCGGTGGCGCTCTTCGCCTTCGTCGGCTCGTTGGGCATGGTGACGCCGAACAGCACCGCCCTGGCGCTGGACGCGCACGCCCGGCACGCCGGCACCGCCGCCGCGCTGATGGGCGGCATCCAGTCGGTCGTCGGCGCGCTCGCCGCACCCCTGGTCGGGCTGGGCGGCGAGGGCAGCGCCGTACCGATGGCCGTGGTGCTGGCCGGTGCCGCCGCCCTCTCCCTCACCGCCGTCCTCACCCTCGCCCGCCCCCGCTGACTCAGGAGGCGGCACGGATCTTGCCGGGGCCGGAGGGCGGTCAGGCGGGGAAGCGGGCGGCGATCGCGGCGCGGGTGGGCATGGCGATGGCGCCGCCGGGGCACTCGCAGACCAGCCCGGCCACCCGCAGGGCGAAGGCGACCCGCTCCCGCCAGCCGGTCGGGTCTGTCGGCTCGCCGGCGGCGAGCAGCTCGGCGATGAGCGCGCCCATCACCGAGTCGCCCGCGCCGGTGGCGTCCACCGCGTCGACCTTCGGGGCGGGGACCCGGACGATGTCGTCGGCGGCGGCGACCAGGGCGCCGTCCGCGCCCAGGGTCACCACCACGGTCGTCGCGCCCAGCTCCCGCAGGTACGCGGCAACCCCCTCGACCGGCTCGCGCGGATAGAGCTGCCGGGCGTCGGCGCTGCTCAGCTTGACCAGGTGGGCACTCGCGGCGAACTCGGCGACCACCTCGCGCAGCCCGTCCAGCGCGCCGGGGCTGCCGAGCAGGCTGGAGCGTACGTTCGGGTCGAACACCCGCAGCGCCCCGGCGATCGACCAGGCCCGCCGGGCGGCCGCCAGCACCGGCGGATTGAGCAGCACGATCGAGCCGCAGTAGAGCACGTCCGCGCCCTCGATCAGGGCCACGTCCAGGTCGTCCGGGCCGAGCAGCGCGTACGAACGGGGCTCGCCGTAGAAGCGGAAGTCCGGTTCCGGGCCGGCGAAGGTGGCCACGGCCAGAGCGGTCGGGGCCGGTACGGTCACCGCCCCGGCCACCCCGACCCCGGCGGCGGCGAGGAAGCCGCGGATCCGCTCCGCGAGGGCGTCGTCGCCGAGCGACCCGACGAACTGGACGTCGCCGCCGAGCCGGGCGACCGCCACGGCCACGTTCAGCGGTCCGCCGCCGACCGCCTGCCGGTAGACGGGCTGCCCGTCGTACTCGGTGTCGAGCAGGTCGACCAGCGCCTCGCCGAGCACCACCGCGTACCCCATCGTGGCTCCTTCCGTCTGTCGTACCTCGATCCTGGCGCATGCCGGGGGCGACGCGCGACGAGACTCCCTCATCGATGGGAGGCTATTGCGGGGAATGCGCCGGACATGGTGGGATTGCGCTTGCCGGAGTGGCGCGGGGGCTGCCGCGCCGCCGGCCGCCGGGTCGAGCCGACGCGAGGGCACACCGGTCCGTGGCACGGACCGCAGGCGGTGCGCGCCCCCGGACGGCCCTCGGCCGTACTCCGACCGCCGGGCGTGGCACCGCGATCGTCGCATCCGCTCGTCGCAGCGGGGCGACCCGCTGGGGTCGCGCCCCGCGAGTCAGGAGAACCCGTGCACCGATCCCGTACGGCCGCGCTGCTCACCGCGGCCGCCACCCTGGCCCTGGGCACCTTCGCCCTGGTCACCCACTCCGACCCGGCCGCCGCCCACGGCGCGGCGATGACCCCGGGCGCCCGGACCTACCTGTGCTGGAAGGACGGGCTCACCCCGACCGGGGAGATCAAGCCGAACAATCCCGCCTGCGCGGCGGCGGTCGCCGAGAGCGGGCCGAACTCGCTCTACAACTGGTTCAGCGTGCTGCGCTCCGACGCCGGCGGCCGGACCGTCGGCTTCATCCCCGACGGCAAGCTGTGCAGCGGCGGCAACCCGAACTTCACCGGCTACGACGCGGCCCGCAACGACTGGCCGCTCACCCACCTGACCGCCGGACGGACGATGGAGTTCCGGTACAGCAACTGGGCCCACCACCCGGGCACCTTCTACTTCTACGTCACCAAGGACAGTTGGAGCCCGACCCGGCCGCTGGCCTGGAGCGACCTGGAGGAGCCGTTCCTGACGGTCACCAACCCGCCGTCGGTCGGCTCGCCGGGCACCAACGACGGGCACTACTACTTCACCGGCACGCTGCCGGCGAACAAGAGCGGGCGGCACATCATCTACTCCCGCTGGGTCCGCTCGGACAGCCAGGAGAACTTCTTCGGCTGCTCGGACGTGACCTTCGACGGCGGCAACGGCGAGGTGACCGGGATCGGGTCCGGCGGCACGCCGTCGCCGACCCCGACCACGCCCGCCCCCACCACCCCGCCGCCCACGCCGACCTCGAGCCCGACCATGCCCCCGCCGGGCGGCGGCGACTGCATGGCGGTCTACAAGGTGGTCAACGCCTGGACCGGCGGGTTCCAGGGCGAGGTTCAGATCATGAACCACAGCGGCCGGACGTACGCCGGCTGGACGGCGAACTGGACCTGGCCCAGCGGTCAGGCCCTGACCCAGATATGGAACGGCACGGCGCGCACGAGCGGCGCGGCGGTGACCGTCACCAACGTCGACTACAACGGCACCATCCCGCCGGAGGGCACCACCAGCTTCGGCTTCCTCGCCAGCACGACCGGCACCAACAACCCGCCCACGGTCACCTGCACCGGCAGGTGAGCGTGCAGTGAAACGGGCCCCCGGCGGAGCCGGGGGCCCGTTTCCAGCTCCGCGTCAGCGGACCATGCTGCCGACCACCGGCTTGGTGAGCAGGGCGGACTGGTTGCGCTGGATGCCCGGGTCGAGGGTCTTCGCCACGAAGATGGCGTGCCAGATGCAGAAGATCAGCACGGTCCACACCTTCCGGGAGTGGTCCGCCTCCTCCCGCTTGTGCTCGTCCAGCAGGCGCATCGCGTACGACAGGTCGATCAGGTCGCCCGCGCCCGAGGTGGCCAGCACGTGCCGGGCCCACTCGTACATCTCGCCGCGCAGCCAGACCCGGGTCGGGGTCGGGAAGCCGAGCTTCTTGCGGTTGACGATGGCCGGCGGGACGACGCCCTGCAACGCCTGCCGCATGGCGTACTTGGTGGCCTCGGAGCGGGGCGGCAGCTTCAGGTCGACCGGGATGCCCGCGGCGACGTTGAAGACCTCCCGGTCCAGGAACGGCACCCGCACCTCCAGCGAGTGCGCCATCGAGATCCGGTCGGCCTTGACCAGGATGTCGCCGCGCAGCCAGGTGTAGAGGTCGACGTACTGCATCTTGGTGACGTCGTCCAGCTCGGTCGCCTCCGCGTAGATCGGCGCGGTGACGTCGGTGTAGCGCACCGAGGGGTCGTACCGGCGCAGCAGGTGCTGCTTCTCCTCCTCGGTGAACATCCGGGCGTTGCCGTAGTAGCGCTGCTCGATCGGGGTGGTGCCGCGCTCCAGGAAGCTCTTGCCCTTCACCCCCTGCGGGATGGCCTTCGAGACCGCCCGCAGGCCCTTCTGCACCCCGCCGGGCAGGCCGTTGACGGTGCTCAGCGACAGCGGCTCCCGATAGATCGTGTACCCGCCGAAGAACTCGTCCGCGCCCTCACCGGAGAGGACCACGGTGACGTGCTCGGCGGCCTTCTTCGCCACGAAGTACAGCGGCACCAGCGCCGGGTCGGCGACCGGGTCGTCCAGGTGCCAGACGATCTTCGGCAGCGCCTCCATCATGTCCTGCGGCCCGATCTTGGTCGGGATGGTGGTCACGTCGAGGTGCCGGGCCGAGTCCTGGGCCACGTCGATCTCGGAGTAGCCGGGCACGTCGTAGCCGACGGTGAAGGTCAGGATGTTCGGGTTGAACTCCCGGGCCAGGGCGACCACCGCGGTGGAGTCGATGCCGCTGGAGAGGAACGAGCCGACCGGAACGTCCGAGCGCATGTGCATCCGGACGCTCTCCCGCAGCGTCTCCCGGATCTCGTGGTAGAGCTTCTGCTCGTCGGCCACCGGGGCCGGGCGGAACACCGGCCGGTACCAGCGGCGCACCTCGATCCGGCCGCCCGGGGTCCAGGTCAGGTACTCCCCCGACCCGATCCGGCTGATCCCCTTGTGCAGGGTGCCCGGCTCCGGCACGTACTGCAGGGTCAGGTAGTGGCTCAGGTTGGCGGTGTCGATCCCGGCATCGCCCTGGTAGGCCGAGTGGGCGAACGGCAGCAGCGCCTTCTTCTCCGAGGCGAGGTAGAGGCCGTCCTGGGTCTGCAGGTAGTGCAGCGGCTTGATGCCGAAGTAGTCCCGGGCGCCGAACGCCCGCCGCTCCTGCCGGTCCCAGATCACGAAGGCGAACATGCCGCGCAGCTTCGTGAGCACCTGCTCGCCCCAGTAGTGGTAGCCGGCGACGATCACCTCGCCGTCGCCGTTGGTGGCGAACTGGGCGCCGTAGTCGCGGATCAGCTCGTCCCGCAGCTCGATGTAGTTGTAGATCTCGCCGTTGAAGGTGAGCAGGTAGCGGCCGTTCGCGTACGGCAGCGGCTCGTGACTCAGTGCCACGTCGATGATCGCCAGGCGCTTGTGGGCGAACACGCCGTCCGCGTACCGGCCGGAGGCGTCGCCGACCACCTCGACCCCGGTCTCGTCCGGGCCGCGGTGGTGCAGGCACTCCAGTGCTCCGGCGATGTGGTCGCGGTGGGCGGCGGCATCGCCGCGCGCGCTGAAGAAGGCCAGGAGTCCGCACATGGTCGTCATCTTTCCACGCGGCCGGAGCGGACGTCGCGGCACCGCAGGCTGCTCCCGCTCCCGTGCGCGCGATACCGTCTGGACCAGCGACGAGGCTCGAGGAGGACGGATCATGGCCGAGGAGCGGACGCAACAGGGCAAGCCGGCGGACGGCACTGAGTCGCACGACCCGGACTTCCCGGAGGCGTTCCTGGCGTTCATGCGGCAGGGCTGGCGGGACACCGAACTGCCGGTCGGCCCCCGCCCGGAGGTGCCCAACTACGCCAAGCGGCGGGCCGCGCTCGCCGCGGCCTTCCCCGGGGAGACGCTGGTCATTCCGACCGGCAACGAGAAGGTACGGGCCAACGACACCGACCACCGGTTCCGGCCGGGCAGCGACTTCGCGTACCTGACCGGCGACTTGGAACCGGACAGCGTGCTGGTGTTGCGCCCGAACGGGGACGCCACGCTGTACATGCGGCCCCGGTCCTCCCGCAAGACCGACGAGTTCTTCCGCAGCCGGCACGGCGAGCTCTGGGTGGGCCGGCGGCCCACGCTCCGCGAGAAGTCGACCGAGCTGGGGCTGCCCACGGCCGACCTGACCGAGTTGGACACGGCGCTGGCCGACCTGGCGCCGGGGCGTACCCGGGTGCTGCGCGGCTTCGACGCCCGGGTGGACGCGGCGGTGCGGCCGTACGACGGGGCCCGGGTCGACGGGCAGCCCGGCCGCGACCGGGAGCTGGCCATCGCGATCTCGGAGCAGAAGCTGGTCAAGGACGAGTGGGAGATCGCCCAGCTGCAGGAGGCCTGCGACGCCACCGTACGCGGGTTCGAGGACGTGGCGCGGGCGCTGCCGGCGGACCGGGCCGTCTCGGAGCGGCTGCTGGAGGGGATCTTCGCGCTGCGCGCCCGGCACGACGGCAACGACGTGGGGTACGGCTCGATCGTCGGCGCCGGCGAGCACGCCACGATCCTGCACTGGGTGCACAACCACGGCGCCACCCGGCCGGGTGAGCTGCTGCTGATGGACATGGGTGTGGAGAACCGCAACCTCTACACCGCTGACGTGACCCGGGTGCTGCCGGTCGACGGCCGGTTCACCCCGCTCCAGCGCCAGGTGTACGACGCCGTCTACGCCGCCCAGCAGGCCGGCATCGACGTGATCAAGCCGGGCGTGGCGTTCCGCGACGTGCACCTGACCGCGATGCGGGTGCTCGCCGAGGCGCTGAAGGACCTGGGGCTGCTGCCGGTCAGCGTGGACGAGGCGATGGATCCGTCCTCCACGGTCTACCGCCGCTGGACGCTGCACGGCACCAGCCACATGCTCGGCATCGACGTGCACGACTGTGCCAACGCCCGCAAGGAGACGTACCGGGACGGGCCGCTCGCCGAGGGTTACGTGCTCACGGTCGAGCCGGGGCTGTACTTCCAGCCGGAGGACGAACTGGTCCCGGAGGAGCTGCGCGGCATCGGCGTCCGGATCGAGGACGACATCCTGGTCACCGCCGACGGTCCGTTGAACCTCTCCGCCGGGCTGCCGCGCCGCTCCGGCGAGGTGGAGACCTGGCTGGCCGAGCAGCGCGAGGCCGGCCCCCGCCTGCCGGGCTGACGCACGAGGCACGACCCACGCGACGGGCCCACCCGCCGACGTCCACGACGTTTTGTCGTCGTCCGACGTCGGCGGGTGGGCCCGTCGCCGTTTGCGCTGCCGGCTGCCATTGCGAGCGGTCACGCCCCAGCCCGCACCACCCGATCGGGTATGGGTGTAATGCGCGATTTTTTCGTATACGTCCGCGTCGCGAGGATCCTTCTCATACGGTGTCGATCAGAGGCTACAACCGGTTTGTAGCTGGTCGCCCCGCCTCGGGTGGTGCGACCCCTTTGGTAGAAGCCGAAAGGGCGGAACGCTCTGATGTCCAACGACGTAACGACTTCCGACGGCGGGGCCCCGATGACCCCGCCGACGAGCAGGCGGCGGGCGCTCTGGGTCGCCACCGGCGTGGCCGGGCTGACCGGCGTCGTCGGTCTGGCGGCGCTCGGTGGCCTCGCCGCCCGTGACAACGACAAGTCCGACGACGCGCAGCGCGTCGCGGAGAACCGCGCGGCCGCGCCGCAGAACGTCGCCGATGCCGGCAAGGCCGACGACAAGAAGGACGGCGACGCCGACGCGCAGAACGCCGAGGACCAGTA
>NZ_JAPDPH010000440.1 GCF_026013475.1 Micromonospora yasonensis
TTCGGCCACTGGCCCTGGTCCAGCCTGCCCGCCGTTCCGCCCGAGCTGGTGCTGCTGCCGTCCTGGGTGCCGTTCAACGTCTACGACTTCGCCTGCTGGGCCCGCCAGACCATCGTCCCGCTGTCCATCGTCCGCGCGGTGCGCCCGGTGCGGGACCTCGGCTTCTCCGTCGACGAGCTGCGCACCGACTCGGCGCCGCCGCCGGCGCCCCGGCTCCGGTCCCGGTCCGGTGTGCTGCACCGGCTCGACCGCATCGCCAGCGGCTACGAGCGGATCGCCCGTGGGCCGGTGCGCCGGCACGCGCTGCGCCGGGCCGCCGAGTGGATCGTGGCCCGCCAGGAGGCCGACGGATCCTGGGGCGGAATCCAGCCGCCCTGGGTCTACTCGCTGATGGCGTTGCACCTGCTCGGCTACCCGTTGGACCACCCGGTGCTGCGGGCCGGCCTCGCCGGGCTGGAGCGGTTCACCGTCCGGGAGGACACCCCCGACGGCCCGGTCCGCCGGTTGGAGGCGTGCCAGTCGCCGGTCTGGGACACCGCGCTCGCCGTCACCGCGCTCGCCGACGCCGGCCTGCCCGCTGGGCATCCGGCGCTGGCCCGGGCCGGCGGTTGGCTGCTCGGCGAGGAGATCCAGGTCCGCGGTGACTGGGCCGTGCGCCGGCCGCGTACGCCGGTGGGCGGCTGGGCCTTCGAGTTCGACAACGACGGGTACGCCGACACCGACGACACCGCCGAGGTGATCATGGCATTGCGGCGGACAAGCGTGCCGGCCGAGCCAGCCGTGCTGCGGGCCACCCGCTGGCTGCTCGGCATGCAGTGCCGCGACGGTGGCTGGGCGGCGTTCGACGCGGACAACACCCGGGCGATTCTCGGCGACCTGCCGTTCTGCGACTTCGGTGAGGTGATCGACCCGCCGAGCGCGGACGTGACCGCGCACATCGTCGAGGCGCTGGCGGCGGAGAACTTCGTCGGCACCGTTGCGGTACGCCGCGGCGTGGCGTGGCTGCTCCGGGCGCAGGAGCCGGACGGTTCCTGGTTCGGCCGCTGGGGCGCCAACCACGTGTACGGCACCGGGGCGGTGGTGCCGGCCCTGGTGGCGGCCGGCGTCCCGGCCGGGCACCCGGCGATCCGCCGGGCCCTCGAATGGCTGTCGGCGCACCAGAACCCCGACGGTGGCTGGGGTGAGGACATGCGCTCCTACCGGGACCCGTCCTGGATCGGGCGGGGCGAGTCCACCGCGTCGCAGACGGCGTGGGCGCTGCTCGCGCTGCACGCTGCCGGCGAGGGCTCCGGGGAACCGGCCCAGCGCGGGGTGCGCTGGCTGGTCGACACCCAGCGGCCGGACGGCGGCTGGGACGAGCCGCACTACACCGGCACCGGCTTCCCCGGCGACTTCTACATCAACTACGGCATGTACCGGCTGGTCTTCCCGATCAGCGCGCTCGGCCGGATCCTGGGCGTGGCGGCCGCCGGGGACGGCGCCGCGCTCGACGCCGAGGCGGTGCGGTGAGCGGGCCGGGGTACAAGATCAGAAAAGGCCATCCGGAAGATTCCGAATGGCCTTTGACCTGCGTCGGGACGGCCGCCGGCCCGCCGTCCCCACCACCCGGCTG
>NZ_JAPDPH010000441.1 GCF_026013475.1 Micromonospora yasonensis
CGACCCGCCCGCCGCCCGCCGCTACGACGACGGGGTCGTCGAGGTGCCGGTCTGGCACCAACTGCCCGCCACGGCACCCGCCGAGGCGCCCGGTCGGCTGCTGCTCTTCGCGGCCGGTGAGCGTGGAACGGCCCTCGCGGCCCGGCTGCGTGAGCGCGGCACCGACGTCACCGTGGTCCGCCCCGGGGCTGCCTTCGCCGTCCGCCCGGGCGGTTACCAGCTGCGTGCGACCAACGCCGCCGACTATCAGCGGCTGCTCGACGAGTGCGCCGACGACGGTCGGGCCGCCCGGATCGTGCACGCGTGGGCGCTGGACGGCCACCCGGCCGGCGCCGATGTGGATGCCGCGTCGGCGGCCCAGGAGCACGGGTATTACGCGCTGCTGACGCTGCTGGACGCGCTGCCGGCCGTCGGCGTGGAGCTGGATGTGGTCACCGCCGGAGTGGCCGACGTGACCGGGGCCGACCTGGTGCGCCCGGAGCACGCCACGGTGGCCGGGGTGGTGCGCTCGGTGCCGCTGGAACGCCCGCAGGTGCGCTGTCACTGGGTCGACGCCGACCCGGGCGACCTCCGCGTGGACGCGGTGGTGGACGAACTGCTCGGCACCGAGCGGGCCGAGGCGGTCGCGCTGCGGCTGGGCGGGCGCCGCTGGACCCGCGAGTTCGCTCCGGTCCGGCCGGGTGGGCGTACCACCTCGGGGTTGGGCATCCGCGACGGCGGGCGTTACCTGATCACGGGCGGGCTGGGCCGGGTCGGCGGCGCGTTCGCCACCGAGCTGGCCCGGCTTGGCGCACGGCTGGTGCTGGTGAGCCGCACCGCGCAGCCGCCGCCGGCCACGATCGAGGCACTGGAGCAGGCGGGCGCCCGGGTGCGTCACCTCACCGCCGACGTGGCCAACGTGGACGCCATGCGGGCGGTACGCGCCGAAATCCTGCGTGACCTCGGCGGCCTCGACGGCATCATCCACGCCGCGAAGCTGCCCGACACCGGCCTGTCCGCCGGGTCACGGCTGGCCGAGGCGGCGGCGGAACTGCGGCCCAAGGTCACCGGCACGCTGGTGCTGCGCGAGGTCTTCGGTGACCTGCCGCTCGACTTCGTGGCGCTGACCTCGTCGGTGACCGCGCTCGCGGGTGGCCTGGGCCGGGCCGACGACACGGCCGCCAACGCCTTCCTCGACGCGTACGCGCGCAGCCCGCACGGCTGGCCGGCCCGCCTCGTGTCGCTGGCCTGGGGCGCGTGGCAGGAGGAGGGCGTACCCGAACACGACGGGCTGCCCCCCGCGGCGGCGGTCGCCGTGGGGCAGCGGGTCCTCGCCGAGGGCCGCACCGGCACGGTGGCGATCGGCGCCTACCCGGTGGCCGCGGTCGCGGGCCACGAGCGGCGACTCGCCTCGGCCGCCGCCACGGTGAGCTCCACCGTGGCCGCAGCTGATGGCGACCTGACCGCCACCATCGCCCGGATCTGGGGTGACGTCCTCGGTGTCGCCGAGGTCAGCCCGCACGACAACTTCTTCCGACTGGGCGGCACCTCGCTGGTGGCGGCGCAGTTGGTGCTGCGCATC
>NZ_JAPDPH010000442.1 GCF_026013475.1 Micromonospora yasonensis
CGTTCCCGCCGGTACCCGCCGGCAGCACCTGCTCGGCCTCGGCGCGGGCGCCGGCCAGCAGCTTCGCCTGCTGCGGCCAGGTCGCCAGGCTCGGCGCGGGGCGCACGCCGGCCGCCTTGAGGGTCTCCCGCAGCGCCGCCTCGTCCAGCTCGGCGAGCTGCTGGTAGGTGCGGATGCCGGCGGCCTGCAGGGCGGTGGCCATCTTCGGCCCGATGCCCTGGATCCGCCGGAAGTCGTCCGCCGCCCCCTCGCCGCCGGCCGCCCCGGCCTTGACGGCGTCGTCCGCCGCGGGACGCGGCGCGGGGACCACCGCCGGAGCGACCGGCTCGGTGCTCCCGCCGGCCGGCTCGGCCTCCGCGCCGGTGGTCACCGCCGGCTCGGCCGCGCCGGGCTCGGCGTCGGCGACCACGGTGGCCGGGCCTGCGGCCGGCTCCTCGTCCGCCGCGACCGGGGCGGCCTCGGCGACCGGCTCGGCGTCGACGGTCCGGGCCGGCTCCCCGGCAGTGACCTCGGCGGACGGGGCGGGGGTGGCGGCGGCCGGGGGAGCCTCCTGCTCCGCCTGAGCCGGCTCCTCGGTCAGCGCGGCGGGCGGGACCTCGTCGCTCTGCGCCGCCGGCTCTCCCTCCACCGTGGGCGTCGCCGGCCCGGCGGTGTTGCGGCGACGGCTCGCCACCCAGCCGAGTACCTGTTCCAGCCACTTCCCGAAACTCGACGGCACGACCAAACCTCCTCGTATGTGTGCATGACAGTCGCGAGAAAACTCGGGGCAGCTTCGCACACCCGAGCCGGCGACGACAGGGAGGTCGGGTGCTTCCCTCGCTGGTGGGACGCGATCGTGTCGCCCAGTGGTGGTGAGATGACCGAGCGTTGTCGCGGCCGGCCACAAAGGGGCGTCCCGGACCCTGGTGCCATCGGGGTCCGGGACGCCGGCCTGGGTGTCCGCCTCAGCGGAGTTGGCCGGGTGCCGGCGCGTCGGCGGCGTCCCAGCTGTAGAAGCAACCGGCCACGGCGTCCCGAGGGGAGCGCCAGGTCGGCAGGTACGGCGACGTGTGCGCGGAGAGCCGCTCGTTGACCACCCGGTACAGCGGGTGCTCGCGCGCCCCGGCCGCCGCGTCCGCGTCGACGGGCGTGGTCTCCATCAGGTGTACGCACAGGTCGTGCAGGCAGTACAAGGACCGGTGCCGGACGCCCGTCAGGCGGGGGAGCTCGGTCGCGTCGGACTCGGCGAAGATCTGTGCCACCCGTCCCTCCGCGCCTGGCACGATCCGGCTGACGACCAACAGTCGGCTCATCGGGACCCCTCTCGCCGGTACAGCCCCCCGTCGAGGAGTGGGGGCGCCGTGTGTGCCACAGGGTGGCGCGGCGGCTGTCACCTCGCCGTCACCGCCTGCCGCCGGCCGGTGACAGCGGTCGTGACGTCCCCTGTGGTCGGTCCCGGCCGGCTCACCGTTGACCGGGCCCGGTGGGTGCGGCCGGACCGCGCTGCGGGGCGCCGGGCGGCCCGCCGCGGTCGGTCCGGCGGTCCGGCGGGTCCCGCCGGGTG
>NZ_JAPDPH010000443.1 GCF_026013475.1 Micromonospora yasonensis
TCGACGGCCGGTAACCAGCAGATCTCGACGTTCACGTACACGGCTCGCGGGCAGATGCTCAAGCAGACCAAGCCCAACGGCAACACCGTGGACTTCGAGTACTACCTCGACGGCACAACCAAACACCAGGTGGAAAAGACGTCGTCCGGGACCGTGGTGGCCGAGCACACGCTGGAGTACTCGGCGAACGGCAACCCATCCAAGGACGTGTTGAAGTTGATGAACGCCGACAACTCGTCGGACTACATCGACAACACCTACACGTTCAATTACGACCCCCAGGATCGGGTGACCCGGGCCGACAAGACCGGGGACTCGACTGCGGTAGAGACCTATGACTACGACGGCAACGGCAACATTGTGTCGCAGACAGTGGGAGGGGCGACAACCACCAGCAAGTACGACCGGAACCGGCTGCATTCGACCACCACAGCGGGTGTGACGTCGACGTACAACTACGACCCGCTCGGGCGCCTCGACACGGTGTCGGTCGGTGGCCAGCGGGCGCAGAAGTACTACTACGACGGCTTCGATCGGACTGCGAAGACCACCGCCGGTATCGGCTCGGCGGCGAAGTCGACGACCTACGTGTACGACCCGTTCGACCGGACGGTGTCACAGACGACCGGGTCGAAGACGACCGCCTTCACCTACCTGGGCATGGATAACAAGGTCCTACGTGAGGAGGTCGCCGGCAAGGCGGAGAAGTCGTACCAGTACGCGCCGTGGGGTCAGCAGCTGACCCAGATCAAGCATAAGGACGACGGCTCGCGCGAGTACTCGCAGTTCATCTACCGCCCACGTGGTGACGTCATCGGTATCACGAAGGAGGACGGCAAGACCCGCGCCACCTACGGCTACACGGCGTACGGCAAGGACGACGAGTCCCAGTTCACCGGAGCCGACAAGCCGGGTTCGACGCCGGAGGGCGAGGAGCCGTACAACGCCTATCGCTTCAACGCCTCGCGGTGGGACGCCGGGTCCAAGACGTACGACATGGGGTTCCGCAACTACGACCCCGGTCTCAACCGGTTCCTGACGCGGGATGCTTACGGCGGCGCCCTGGCCGACATGGGTCTGTCGACGGATCCGTTCACCAACAACCGGTACGCGTTCGCCGGCGGCAATCCGATCAGCTTTGTGGAGTTGGACGGCCATCTGTTCGGGATGTCGTGGTCGGACATCGGCCACGCCGCCTTGGACATCGCCGGGATGGTGCCGGTGGTCGGTGAGGTGGCTGATGTGGCCAACGGCATCTGGTACGCCGCCGAGGGCGACTATGTCAACGCCGCATTCTCCCTGGCCTCGGCGATCCCGCTTGCGGGCAACGTCGCCACGGCCGCCAAGTGGGGCAAGCGTGGTGTCGAGGCGGCGGACAAGCTCAACGATGCCCGCAAGGCGGAAAATGTCGTCGAAGCCGGCAACGACGTGCGCAAGCAGGCTGACAACCTTCCGGCGACAAAGGCAGCGGACGAGACGCCCTCAGCGCCGAAGTCTGAGTGCAACAGCTTCGTCCCTGGGACAAAA
>NZ_JAPDPH010000444.1 GCF_026013475.1 Micromonospora yasonensis
CCAGGTGTCCTCGTCCGGCAGCGGCAGACCCGCCGACGTGTGGGCCGGCTGGAGACGCGGCACATGGAGCGCGCCGTCGCGGATGGCCACCTGGGGCTCACCCGACCCCACGGCCCGGCCTAGGGCGGCCACGCTCTCCGCCTTCTCGTCCAGGTCCACCACGGTGATCCGGTCCGGGTGTTCGGCGAGCCCGGTGCGGAGCATCCCCCAGCAGGTGGCGGCCGCCAGGTCGCTGATCCGGTCGTCCACGCCGGTGCTCACCGCACCCCGGGTCACCACCACCAGCCGGCTGTCGGCCAGCGACTCCTCGGCCAGCCACTTCTGCAGCACCCGCAGCAGCGACTCGGTCGACCCGTGGGTGGCGGCCAGCACGTCGACGTCCGCCCCGTCGACCACCGGGCCGGCGCCGTACCAGGGCAGCACGACCGTCCGCGTCCCCGCGCCGCCCGCCTCGGCCAGCGCGGCCATGGTCGGGTACGCCGACACCGTCCCGAACGCCGCCGACCACCGGTCGACCGCGTCCGGGTCGTCGTCCAGCACCGCCACCGAACCGACCCCGCCGGGCTCCGGCGGGTCGACCGGGAGCCAGTCCACGTGCAGCAGCCACTGCGGATCCACCCGTACGGCGGTCTGTCGCCCGCCCTCGACCGGCACCTCGCGCAGCACCAGCGATTCGGCGTCCAGCACCGGCTGGCCGGCGGGGTCGTGGACGACCAGGGCGGCCTGCTCCCCGCCCCGGCGTACCAGGTGCACCCGGACACTGGTCGCCCGGTTGGCGTGCAGCCGTACGCCGGACCAGACGAACGGCAGTTGGATGCGGTTCACCTCACCGTCGGCGGCGAGGGCCAGCACGTGCAGCGCGGCGTCGAGCAGCGCCGGGTGCACCCCGTACCCGTCGACGTCGTCGCGGACCGGTTCCGGGAGCGCCACCTCGGCGTACAGGTCGTCGCCCGCACGCCAGGCGCGGCGCAGGCCCTGGAACGCCGGCCCGTACCGGTAACCGAGCTCGGCCAACCACTCGTACACCCCGTCGACCGGCAGCGGGACGGCGCCGGCCGGCGGCCACTCGGTGCGGGCGGCGGGCGGTGCGGTGGTGGGCCCGGCGGTGAGGGTCGCGGTGGCGTGGTGCGTCCAGCCGCTCTCGTCGGTGCTCCCCGACGGCCGCGAGTGGACGGTCAACCCGCGGCGGTTCTCCTCGTCCGGCGGGTCGAGGCTGACCTGCACGTCGGTCGGCTGCTCGGTGAGGAACAGCGGCTGGTGCAGGGTGAGCTCGTCGAGGTACGGGTGCCCGGTGCCGCCGCCGGCGTGCAGCGCGAGGTCCACGTACGCGGTCGCCGGAAGCAGGCAGCCGGCCGTGATGGCGTGGTCGACGAGCCACGGGTGGCTGCGGGTGGAGAGCTGGCCGGTGAGCAGGCGCTGGCCGGTGGGCGTGGCCAGCTGGCCGGTGAGCAGCGGATGCTGCGGCCCGTCCGGGCGGCGGCCCCGCCGGCCGGTGAGCCAGAACGGCTGGCGGTGGAACGGA
>NZ_JAPDPH010000445.1 GCF_026013475.1 Micromonospora yasonensis
AGGCCGCCGATCATCGGCAGCGCGGCGACCTGCCCAGCGGGCCAGCCGGTGTTGGCGGTGAAGCTGAGCCGGACGTGCCGTCGGTCCCCCGCCGGCAGCGGGATCGACACGCTGTTGCCGGTGCCCGGGTCGAAGGTCCAGCCGGCCGACGCCGTGACGGTGGTCCAGGCCGACCCGTCGGTGGACCCGAGCACCGACAGCGTCTGGGTACGCCGCTCCCAGCTCGGTGGGAGCTTCAGCACCACCCGGTCGACCGCCCGGACCGCACCGAGGTCCACGGTCAGCGTCTGCGGGAAGGCGTTGTTGGCGCTCTCCCAGTACGTGCCGGCGGTGCCGTCCACCGCGTTGGCCGCCACGTACGTCTGGGTGGTGCTCGACGCGGTGACCGGCCGGCCGAGGGCGAGGTTGCCGCTCGGCGGCGGCCCGGTCGGCGTCGGGGTGGTCGGCGTGGGGCTGGGCGGGGTGGACGGGCCGTTGCCCCACTGTGGCTCAGGCCATGGACCGCAGTACGGGCTGGCCGAATACCAGCCGGAGTTGCCGGCGCCCTGGCTGATCTGGAAGCCGCTGCCGACGCAGTTGTACATCGGGTTGGCCTGGGCGATGCCGGTGGCCCGCACGTTGGTGAAGCTGACCTGGCTGGGCGCCTGCACCTGGAGGGCGAAGGTGCCCGCGCCGTCGATGCGGACATTGTTCAGGTTGATCCCGCTGGTCTGCCCCTCGATCCAGTGCAGCGCGGCGTACGAGCTGTCCAGGATGTCGGTGTCGGTGACGTTGACGGTGGCGCCCTGGATCGGCTCGTTGAGGGCGGAGAACCAGAGCGCGCCGACCCCGAAGCGCCAGTTGTAGTCGGAGTTGCCGTTGCGGATCAGCGTGTTGCGGGCCACCGTGATCGTGCCGGCGACCGCGGTCGGGCCGTTGACGCCCGGATAGCGGTTGGCCACGTGGATGCCGCCGCCGTTGGTGACCGAGTCGGCGGTCACGTTGTCGGTGATCCGGATGTCCCGGCCGCCGTAGGTGACGAGGTTGTTCGCCAGGATGGTGACGCCGACGGTGTTGAAGGTGAACGCGTTGTTGACGTTCGGCACGTTCTGCGCCCACATGGCCAGTCCGTCGTCGCCGGTGTTGCGGACGAACGTGTTGGTCACCGTGGAGTTGGTGACGCCCCAGTGGAAGTTCACCCCGTCGGCGGTCTGGTCGAGAATCCGGCTGTTGCGAATGGTCAGGTTGTCCATCGGGCCGTCCATCCAGGCGCCCACCTTGGTGTGCTGCAACCAGAGGTTGTCCACCACCGAGTTCGACATCGCCCCGCCGAGGGCGTTGACCTGGTCCTCGTCGACCCGTTCGCGGATGTCGCCGATGATCGCGAAATCCCGCAGGGTGACGTTGCGGCTGGGCCCGCCGGCCTCGTGCGGCCGGATCTCGCCGCCGTAGCCGCCGCCGGCGACGTACTTGCCGTAGATGCCGGCGGCCCGCTTGCGGTCGGTGGG
>NZ_JAPDPH010000446.1 GCF_026013475.1 Micromonospora yasonensis
GCAAGGCGTTGAAGCTCGCCGTCCAGCCCTGGCGAAAGCTGCCCGACGCCACGCGCAAGGCCATTGTCGAACAAGCCGAACGCCTCGCCGCGTACCGTGGCGTCTCCCTCGCCGGCGTCGAGTTCGCCGGCTAGGGCCGCGTCAGGCAGCGTTCGCCCCGAACACTGTTCGCACCCCGAAGCGATCAGACGTGCCAGGATTGGCCGCATGTCTGCTGACCTTGAGCACTCCTCCGGGCCTGCCAGCCAGGCCGTGGCCAACGACTACGACAGCTTCGCCGAGGCGTACGCGGCCGAGACCGAGTCCAACCTCATCAACGGCTACTACACCCGGCCCGCGATCCTGGACCTGGCCGGAGACGTGACCGGGCGGCGGATCCTTGACGTCGGCTGCGGAGCCGGCCCCCTGCTCGCGGCACTGCGCGATCGCGGCGCCATCGTGACCGGCATCGATCCCAGCGTCAAGATGCTGGACCTGGCCCGGCAGCGGCTCGGCGACGGCACGGCCCTGCATCAGGGCGGTCTGGGCGCCGATCCTCTGCCGTTCCCCGACGCCGCGTTCGACGATGCCATCGCCTGCCTGGTCCTGCACTACCTCGAGGACTGGAAGGCACCACTCGCCGAGTTGCGGCGCGTGCTCGTACCCGGCGGCCGACTCATCGTGGCCGTCAACCACCCCTTCGTCTACCATCTGATCAGGCCCGAAGGCGACTACTTCGCCACCGAACAGTGGACCGACGAGTACACCTTCAACGGCCAGCCCGCCGTGCTGACGTTCTGGCACCGGCCACTGCACGCAATAACCAGCGAGTTCACCGCAGCCGGCTTCCGGATCGCCGTCGTGAGCGAACCACCTCCCGCACCCGTGGCCCGCGAGGCGTTCCCCGACCTCGTGACCTCCCCCTCGGGGTACATCCTGTGCTACCTGTTCTTCGTCCTCGAGGCTGCCTAGTGCGAAAACGCGCAACGACCGGGCGAACCGAGCAGTCGATGGCCGCCCTGCCCGCGGAGGCCCGGGCGCTGGTCTCTCGATATCTCAACGAGGTGGATGCGGCCCTGCCCGGGTTCGTGGAGGGGCTGTATGTCGTCGGGTCGACGGCCCTCGGGGCGTGGCAGATCGGGCGAAGTGATATCGACACGCTGATCGTCACCGCACGCGCGGCTGACGCTGGCGACCTGACCGCTCTGGCCAAGATCCATGCCGGTATGCCGGCCGGCCCGTATTTCGATGGGATCTACCTCGACCGGGACACCTTCCGGGCGCAACCGATCGACCCGCGCGTCGTTCCGTTCCTGGTCAACGGGCAGCTCCGCACCGACAAGCCGTGCGGCGAACTGAACCCCGTCGTCTGGCTGATCCTGCAACGGTACGGGTTGCCCGTCCGTGGCCCCGCCGTCGCCGATCTCGGATTGGAGGTGGATCTCGGTGCGCTACGGCGGTACAACCTGGACAACCTCCAGACCTACTGGGCGCCGTTGGC
>NZ_JAPDPH010000447.1 GCF_026013475.1 Micromonospora yasonensis
GTGCTCCCGGTCGAGGCGACGCTCGACCTCAACGATGGCTGCGGCGACCGTCGCCGGCGACGCCGACGGGTTGTTGGCCAGATAGAGCGCGGCTGCGCCCGCCACATGCGGCGTCGCCATCGAGGTGCCGCTGATTGTGTTGTTGCTGGTGTCGTTGGAGTTCCAGGCCGACGTGATGTTCACGCCCGGAGCGAACAGGTCGACGCAGGTGCCGTAGTTCGCCCACGACGCCTTCTTGTCGGTGTTGTCGGTCGCCGAGACCGTGATCGCCTCGGGCACCCGTGCCGGCGATGAGTTGCACGCGTTCTGTGGCAGGCCAAGGATGTTGCCGTTGCCCGCTGCGATCGCGTAGGTCACGCCCGCCGCGATCGACCTCTTTACCGCATTGTCCAGCGTGGTGTCCGCACCACCGCCGAGTGACATGTTCGCCACCATCGGCTGGCTCGGGTTGCTGCTCTTCTGGGCGGTCACCCAGTCGACACCGGCCACGACGCCGGAGGTGGTGCCGCTGCCACTGCAGCTGAGCACCTTGACGGCGATGAGCTGCACGTTCTTGGCCACACCATAGGATGCGCCACCGATGGTGCCAGCCACATGCGTGCCATGCCCGTTGCAGTCGGTGTTGTTACCGTCTCCAGTCGTGTTCGTGCCCCAGGCCGCCCGGCCACCGAAGTCGCTGTGCGTGACCCGGATGCCGGTGTCGATGATGTACGCCTTGACGTTGCTCGCCGTTGTGTTGTACGTGTAGGAGCTGCTCAGCGGCAGGTTCCGTTGGTCGATGCGATCCAGGCCCCACGACGGCGGGTTGGTCTGGGTCGCGGTGGCGGTGAAGATGCCGTCCTGCTGCACGTATGCCACTCGCGGGTCCGCGGCGAGCCTGCGTGCCTGCTGCTCCGACATGCGGCTGGCAAAGCCCTTCAGCGCGCTGCGGTACTGGTGGGTCATCGACGCGCCGTGCTCCTGGGCCACGGCGGGCACCTGGTCGCCGGCCCCGTCCTTGAGCACGACGATGTAGCTGCCTGCTACCGGCGCCCCAGTGGCAGCCCTGACCGTGCCCTCTGCTGGGGCGGCGTTCGCCGCCGCGCCAACGCCGACCGCGACGGCCGAAACCGCCGCGGCGAACCCGACTGCCAGGAACCTCCTGGCAGGTACGGAAGTCGCCATGCACGTCCTCCTCCCCGCGCCCTTTGCGGGGCACCGATTTCCGATCGCCCGTTCGGCGGATCGTTGGGAGCAAGTTAGTCGATGGGCGTGTGGAGCGAAAGGTCAAACTTCATCGGACTTTCAGCTACCGTCGCATGTGGATTCACGATGTGCCGGCCTCCGGATCTACGGCACCTGGTGGAGATGGTGGGTGAGCCGTCGCTGGCGCGGAGCCCAGCGATGCCGACCGTTGCGCCGGACCTGGAGGGGACCCCTCGTCGTGGTCCACTCGTGGAATGCAGTTCAGGGCCCTCGGCGA
>NZ_JAPDPH010000448.1 GCF_026013475.1 Micromonospora yasonensis
GCCGACCTGCAGGCCGGCCAGCACGTGCTGGTGCAGGGCGGCGCCGGCGGCGTGGGGAGCTACGTGGTGCAGCTCGCGGCCGGTCTCGGTGCTCGTGTGAGCGCCACGGCGGCGGCGGCCGACCTGGAATTCGTCAAGGGTCTGGGTGCCGAGCAAGTTATCGACTATGCGCACGACCGCTTCGAGGATCACGTTCCCGACGTGGACGTGGTCGTTGATCTTGTTGGAGGAGCCACGCAGTCGCGGTCCTGGTCGGTCCTGAAACCGGGCGGTGTCCTGGTCACCCTCGTCGCCCCACCCGACCAGCAGGAAGCTGCCCGGCATGGCGTTCGTGGTGTGTACTTCATCGTCGAGCCCAACCAGAACGCGTTGCGTTCCATCGCCGAGCTCGTCGATAACGGCCAGTTGAGGCCGGTGCTGGACCGCGTGCTGCCCCTCACTGAGACGCGCTCAGGTTACGAGGCACTCGAGACAGCCAAACGCCGCGGTAAAATTGTCATCCACGTCGCTGACTAGTGCCCCGTCATGCAGCCTTGAACGGGTAATCCGGGTGGCGGATCTTGGAGCGGGCGGCGAATTCGGATTTCGGTTTGGCGGGTTGGGGTTGCAGGTTCAATGGTCCGAACTCGTCCACGCACAGCACTCGCCCGTCCGCCCGGCGGATGGTCGTAGAGGTCGAGGATCCGGCGCATCTTGGTCGTGAAGTCGGGGTCGTTGCTGGCCTTCCACGTCTTGGTGGCCTGCCACGACACGCCGCGTTCATGCAGGATCCGCCGCAGGGTCTCGACGCTGATCGTGGTCACGTAGCCAGCCTCGATCAGGTAGTCGCGCAGCTTGACCGGGGACCAGCAGGAGAACGGTCGGCCGAGGAAACGGGGGTCGCACCGGGCGATGACGCAGATCCAGTCGCGGGTCTGCTCATCGATCCGCCTCGGTGCGCCCCCCGCCCCCGTTTTGGGTCCAGCGCGGTAAACCCCCGCTCGTTGAACGCGTGGATCACGTCCGCACGTAGTCCTCGCTGGCCTTGAGCAGGTGGGCGATGTCCGGAGCCGGCTGCCCCTGGGCGGACATCAGCACCACGATCGCCCGGCGCAGCGGGCGTTGCCCCCTGGTCCTGGACACTTGAACCTTGGATCGTGATGGTCCGGGGAGATCAGGAGTCCCTGACAGATGGTGATGAAGCACTACTCCGCCGAGTTCAAGGCGGACGCGGTGGCGTTGTACCGGTCTCGGCCTGGTGCGACGATCGCGCAGATCGCTGACGATCTCGGGGTCAACCGGGAGACGTTGCGTAGCTGGGTCCGCGCCGATGATCGGCGTAGAGGCGAAGCCGCCGAGCCGGCGGCGAGGCCGCAGGCGACGGGCTCGGTCGAGGACGAGAATGCCGCGTTGCGGCGGCGGGTCCGCGAGTTGGAAGAGGAGCGGGACATTC
>NZ_JAPDPH010000449.1 GCF_026013475.1 Micromonospora yasonensis
GCAAAGTGCGCGGGTCCCGCCGGTCGGCGAGCCAACCGCCGATCCACGCCCCGTACGCGATGGCGCCCAGCGCCATGCCGATGACCGAGCTGGTCACCTGGAGGGTCACCCCGACGTACGGGCCGACCAGGCGGAGCGAGACGGTCTCCAGGACCAGCACGGCCCCGCTGGAGAGGAAGACCAGGAACGCGGCGAGCCCGTTCGGCAGGGCTCGGGGCGGGGTCGGCGCGGCCGGCGCGGACTCCACCACGAGGTCGGACGATGTACTGCTCACCGTCGCGATGCTACGCAGCGTTCCGGGTGCTCCGGGTCAGTACATCGAAATATGAACATGGTTTGTGTGGTCGGCGGCCGGACTGCCACCGCCGCTGTACGCCCGCCAACCGGTGTTCGGCATCCAGATCTGCCGGTACCAGATCACGTACATGATGCCGAGCCGGCCGGCGTTGTTCTTGGCCCAGCTCGCCAGGCTGTCCCCGTACGCCTTGTCCCCGCCGGTGGCCGAGACGTTCTCGAAGCCGCCGGTCGCGGCGGCGAAGTCGCAGGCCCGTCCCTTGGGGTGCTCGCCGTCGCCACCACTGCGGTAGCAGGAGACGTAGCGCTTGTAGCCGGCAGCCTTGGCCTGCTGGAGCATGTGCAGGGTGCGCGGCGTGATGCAGCCAGAGGTGGTGGGGTCGCTCACCGAGCAGGACTCCGACGGCCACGAGCCGTCCGGGTTGCGCGGTGCCGGCTTGGCCGACGAGGAGCCGCCGCTGAACCCGGAGCCGGCCCCGGAACTCACCTTGGCCAGGGCGACCTCGGCGTCCCGCTTCTTCTTCGCCAGGATCGCGAGCTGCTTCTGCTGCTCGCGGACCTCGGTGTCGATGGCGACCTTGGCTTGGGCCGCCTGGGCCCTGGCCTCGGTCAGGTCGTGCAGGCGCTTGCTGTCCCGCTGGGCCATCACGTCCAGCTCGGCGGCGCGCTTGAGGAAGTCGTTCGGGTCGGCACTGGCCAGCAGCATCGACGCCGGAGTGAGCCGACCCACCCGGTACGACTGCGCCGCGACCTCGCCCACCTGCGCGGTCAGCGCGGCCAGCCGTACCTCGAGCTGCTTGTACTCGACGGCGAGCGCGCCCTGTCGGCGCTTGGAGTTGTCCAGCCGGGCCTTGGCCTCGATGTGCCCCTTGGCCGCCGCTTCGAGGGCGGCCCGGAGCTGCTTGCTGCCGCCCTCGTCGGGGGCGCTGGGGCTGGGCGCCGCGGCGGCCGCCCCGGCCGGAGCGAGGCCCGCGCCGAACAGCAGGGCCGTCGCGGTGAGCAGCGCCAGCAACGGGCGGCGGACGCGCCGCCGGATGAGCCTGGTCCTGGGCACGAAAGGTCCTTCCGTCGACCGCCGGCCCCCGGGTCGAACTACGTCGCGGTCGAACAGGCGCTGATGCGGCGCAACGTCAA
>NZ_JAPDPH010000045.1 GCF_026013475.1 Micromonospora yasonensis
TGGACATCGCCGACCGGGCCGCCCGGGCCGGCGGTGGCGGGTTGGAGCTGGACACCGGCCCGGACGGCGGGGCGGTCGTGGTGCTCCGGCTCGGGCCGCCGCGGTCTTAACCTGGCCTTGGCGCTCGGGTAGCGCGTCGCTATCCGTCGCCGGCCGATCCTCGACACAACCGAGGAAAGGTGGAGATGATGCGACGGACTTCCCTGGTTCTGGCGGCGGTCGGCGCGATCGCCGCGCTGGCGGTCACCGGCGCGACGCTCGGCGCGACCGGGGCCGACCGGTCCGCCCCGGACACCGCGGCCGTGGCGATGACGGCCGGCGACGACAACCCGAAGCCGGACGACGACGCGATGTCGGCCGGGGCGACGCCGGGCGGTACCGCGTCCGTGCCCGCCGACGACACGGTGAGCCGCCGGCGGGCCGGCGAGATCGCGCTCGCCCGCACCGGCGGCGGCCGGATCGTCGAGATCGAGGCCGAGGTGGAGCACGGCCGTCCGGTGTGGAGCGTCAAGGTCGTGGTGAACGGCGTCCGGTACGAGGTCGAGGTCGACCGGACCGACGGCACGGTGGTCGGGACGGAGCGGAAGCGGACCGACGATCGCGGCGGCGACCGCACCCGCGCCCGGACCGACGACCGGACCGACGATCACGGCGGCACCCGTACCGGCAGCGACGACCGGTACGACGACCACGGCGGCGACCGCGTCGGCGACGACGACCGGCACCACGACGACCACGGCGGCGACCGGTCGGGCAGCGACGACTGAACAGGAATGCCGTGGGGCCCGGGCGGCGCGCGGCCGGCCGGCACCGGGGGCCCGGCCCCGTTGACGCCGCCCGGGCCCCGACGTGCTCGGCGCAGGAGCCGCGCGGCGGGTCATGGCATGCTGGCCCGGACGCGACCCGGGGCCGCGCCGGCCGGTCGCCGCGCGGCGGCGAGCACCGCCGCGCCGGGTGAACCCCCAGCCGTCACTCCTTCTCGGTGAAGCCGAACTGGACGATCCCCTCGTCGTCGACCGTCGCGTCGACGGAGCTGTCGTTGAGCAACTGCGCGGCGTCGGCGTCGAGGAAAATCCGGGCCCCCTGGTTGTCGACCACCTGGTCGCCCTGCGTGGGCTGCTCCACCAGCTCGATGGAGAGCGAGCCGGCGTCGGTGTCGGCGGCGATCCGCAGGCCACCGGCCTCGGCGACGTCCTGCTGGGAGGCGAGGTCACGGATCACCAGCACGGCGTTGTCGGTCATGGTCAGCATGGGGAACTCCTCATGGCTGGTTCGGATTCGGAGCGGGTCCGCGCGGCCCTCATGGCCCGGTATGCCCCGAAACGGCGAATCGGTCGTCGCCGGACAGAACTGCGCAGCTCGAATGCGCCTCTCCGCCTACGGTCCCCCCTGGCCGGCCATCCGTCAAATAGAGCCAGGTCAGTGGCCGGCCTGGCCGCGTACCCGCACCACGCACGGGTGACCAGCGGTTTCCCGCGCCCGGAACCGGGTAACCGGAAGGGTTTCGGAAATTTCTTTCGCCGTGGAGTCTTCACCGGAGGAAAGCTCCATGACAGCATCGACGCATGCATCGTCGTCTCTTCCCTCGGGCGCTCGCCGTGCTGGCGCTGGTCGCCACCGCGGCCACCGCCGGCGCGCCCACCGCCACGGCCGACGCGCCCACTCCGGCGCAGCTTCGACTGAACGCGACCATCGACGCGATCCTGGCCGACTCCCGGCTGGACGGGGCGCAGGCGGGGGTGGTCGTGGTGGACACCACCACGGGCCGGACCCTCTACGACCGGAACGGGGAGCGGCGGCTGGTGCCGGCCTCCAACACCAAGCTGCTCACCTCGACGGCGGCGATGGAACTGCTCGGCCCCGGCCACCGCTTCACCACCGACGTGGCCAGTGACGGCGTACGCCGGGCCGGGCTGCTCTCCGGCAACCTCTACCTGCGGGGCGGGGGCGACCCGACCATGCTGGCGGCGGACTACGACCGGCTGGCCGCGCAGGTGGCCGCCGAGGGCGTCCGGGTGGTGGCGGGCAACCTGGTCGCCGACGACACCCGCTACGACCGGACCCGGCTGGGCCCGGACTGGACGTGGGACGACGAGTCCTACTACTACGCGGCCCAGGTGTCGGCGCTGACCGTAGCCCCGGACACCGACTACGACGCCGGCACGGTGATCGTGCACGCCGCCCCGGCGGGCGAGGCCGGCGCGCGGCCGGTGGTCACCATGACCCCGCCCAACGGCTGGCTGCGGATCGAGAACCGGGCCGAGACGGTCGCCAGCGGCGAGACGAGCATCTCCTTCGAACGCGAGCACGGCGGCAACACCATCGTGGTGACCGGGCAGATCGCCGTCGGCCAGGCCCCGGAGAGCGACTGGATGACGGTCTGGGAGCCGACCGGGTACGCCGCCGACATCTTCCGCTCGGCGCTGCAGCGCCACGGGGTGCGGGTCCTCGGCCGGACCGTACTCGGCCAGCCGACCCCGAGCGACGCGGCGGCCCTCACCCGACACGACTCGATGCCGCTGTCCGAGCTGATGGTGCCGTTCCTCAAGCTCTCCAACAACGGTCACGCGGAGGTGCTCACCAAGGAACTGGGCCGCGTGCTCTCCGGCTCGGGCACGTGGGACGCCGGGCTGGCCGCGATCAGCGAGTACATCGGGGACTCCGGCATCAACACCGGCACGCTGCGCCAGCGCGACGGCTCCGGACTGTCCCGGCGCAACCTGATCCCGCCGGCCCAGTTCGTCTCGCTGCTGTCCACCGTGCGTGCCGAACCCTGGTTCGACACCTGGTACGCGGCCCTGCCGGTGGCCGGCAACGCCGAGCGCTTCGTCGGCGGTACGCTGCGCAGCCGGATGCGGGGCACCCCCGCGGCGAACAACGTGCACGCCAAGACCGGCAGCCTGACCGGTGTGTCCGGCCTCTCCGGCTACGCCACCGACGCCGACGGGCACCTGCTGGCCTTCTCCGTCGTGCTCAACAACTACCTGACCTCGTCGGTGAAGGGGCTGGAGGACCAGATCGCGATCGCCCTGGCGTCGTACACGGAGAAGGGGGTGACCACCGCGCGGCTGGCGGTGCCGACGGTGCCGGAGGCGCCCCGGGTGCCCGAGGGCGTGGAGTGCTCCTGGGTGAAGCCCATCGTGTGCTGAGCGGGGTGCCCCTGCCCGGGTACCGGGCAGGGGCACCCCGGGCTCAGGCGCCCGGGCGATACGGGTGCGGGACGGCGCTCGGGTCACCCTGTTCGACCAGGGCGTCGATCTCGGCCGGCGGCAGTCCGTGCAGCGCGAGCATCCGGCGACCCCAGCGGTGCAGCCGGCACGGGTGCGGGCTGGCGTCGTTGCGGCAGATCACTCCCCCGGACCAGCGCCGTGGCGCGTGCACCACCACCGCCCGCACCGCGAACTGGGCGTCCTCACCGGTCACGTACGGCGGCAGCGGGATCTCCCGCAGCACCTCGCCGGACGGGTCGACGGGACGGACGACGGGAGCACCGCTGCTCATCGGTCAGCCCTCCACAGAGGATGGTCGGACGGAATATCGGGAACGTACGACGCCCCGCGCCGCCCGCGACGGACAAACTGTCCCCCGCGTCACCGGCCGCAGCGCAGGCACGGTCGGCGGGTCCGCCGGTGGTGACTCAGCGCGGCGGCCACCAGCCCCCATCCCCACATCCAGTAGCCGGACTCGGCCACCCAGAAGAAGGCGAGCGGATAGCGCCCGTCCCCCGGGTCGAAGGTGGCGGTGGCCGTCTCGACGGTGAGCTGGGCAAGGCCGATGCCGAAGTAGCCGACCAGCCCGACCCCGAAGACGGCCGCCGGCACCAACAGCAGCTTCCGGGGCACGAGCCGGCCGGCGAGCAGCGGCACCCACCCCGGCCAGACCGTCCCCCACGGGTACACCAGCGACAGCGGCAGCAGCACCCCGGCGAGCAGGAAACCCACCTCGAAGAGCGCCAGCGAGAAGCCCTGGGTCAGCGGCACGGCCTCGAAGCCCACCGCCACCTGGGCGGCCAGCCGGACCAGGCAGCCGGCCACGGCACTCCACGCCGCCACCCGGGCCCAGCGCGGCACCGGGCCACCCGACCGCCGGGTCCGGCCGCAACCGCCGCATTCGCCCCGGAAGCGGCGCACGTGGGCCAGTGCCGCCGAGTGCAGCAGCAGCGCGCCGGTGGCCGCGCCGAGCCGACTGAGGAAGCCGGCCGCCGTGAACGCCGCGCCGAGGCGGAAGATCAGGAAACCGACCACGTCGAGCAGCAGCAGCGCGCAGGCGAGCAGCTGCGCGGCGCCGACCGCCCAGGCCGCCCCGGGCAGGACCGGCCGCCAGGTGCGCGCCCGGGCCAGCCCGACGCCGATCACCCCCGCGGCGGCGCAGAGCGCCACCGACCACCAGCCGGTGACCACCACCAGGTCGGTGCCGAGCGGCCCGAACGACGGTGCCCCGGCCAGCAGCCAGCCGGCCCGCAGGGCGCCGTAGCCGACCGCCCAGGCCACGACGGTGTACGCGGGCCAGGCGACACGGCGCGGGGCCGGGCGGGAAACGGCCGGCGGCAGGGTCTGGGTCATAGCGTCAGCCTGCCGCCGCCGGATGCGCGGTCACTCCCGACCGGGAGTGGACCCGCCTCCCCCGCGCGGGGGACCGGCTCGCCGACGCGCTCGCGCATCCGCCCGGCGGTACGGCGCCGGTCATAGTCCGGGCCGACGCCTCAGCGCAGGGCCACCGCCTGGCGACGTCAACCACCGTGACGGCCTCCATGGTCACGCCGTCGTTCCCGCCACCCACGACGGCCAGCGCCCGCCAGGTGATGGCGAAGGCGGAGACGCTGGCCGCGTGCTCCAGCCGCACCCCGCCCGGGTCGGTGATCTCTCCGGTGCCGACCTGTTTGCGCTGCACGCTGCCGCTGCCGAGGCCGCCCCAGTGGACCCAGTCCCGGACCCCGAGCGCGGTCAGGTCCACCAGCGCCGGAACCGGCTGCTGATCGACGCTGAGCAGCGGCCCGCCCGGCAAGGCCGGATTGCCGGTGACCGGCACGACCGTCGGCGACGGCGCCGGAGCCGGCGGGGCGGCGGCAGCCGTCGGCAGCGCCGCCGGCGGGGCCGGGCCACCGGGGCGCGCACCCCGATCGGCGTACGCCAGCGCCACCACCAGCGCGGCCAGCGCCGCTGCGGCCACCACCACCCGGCGGCGACGCCGGCGGGCCCGGGCCGCCCCGACCCGGGTGACCGGCCCGTCGGGGGCGGCACCGACGGCGACCCGCAGCTTGGCGGCAGCCGGACCGACCAACCCGGCGAGCCGCTGGGCCATGCTCTCCGGGGCGGAGTGCCGCGCCGGGCCGGTGTCGACGGGCGACGCGGGCACCTGCTGCGGCCCGCCGGCGTCGGCACCCGGGTCGGCTCCTCCACCGGGCGTCGCCTCGTCCGTCGAGGCGGTCAGGTCGTCCGGTGGCGCGGCCACGGGCGACTGCGCAGGGAACGGGTGGTCGGCCGCCGGGCCGGCCGGCTCGGGGTCGACCGGCGTCGGCGGGACCGGGGCCTGCGGGTTGGCGGGCAGCCGACGCGGCACGGCGGGCGGTCCTGGCTCCCGGCCCGGCTCGCCCGGCACGGCGGGCAGCCATCCCCCGACCCGGATACCGGTCTGCGTGAGTTCCTCCTCAGCCACCGACCCTCCCTCGGCCACCGGCACCGCCGGTCGCCCCCGTGGGCCGCCGCAGGGAGGATGACACATCTCTCGATCACCGAGAAGCCGTCGCCACGAGGCATCTTTTCGACAGTGGGACGTGTCCTCAACGCCGCTCGCGCCGCTCCAGCCCCCGGTCGGGATGCCAGCTCTCGATCACGAGGTGGTCCGGGGGGTCGCCGACCCGGGTGAGCACCACCTCGGTCAACTCGATCCGGAACCGGTGCGAACCGTCCTCTCCCGGCGGCTCCTCGTGCGCCCGTCCGGCGATCTTCGCGTCCCCGCCCCAGGACGCCGGGTCGTCCTCCGGCGCGTCCTCGGTCGGGCAGTGCAGCGCCACCCGGGGATCTCGGCGCAGGTCGAGAGCCTTGCGCGCGCCGGCCATGCTGCCCAACCGGAGCTGGCCGTCGTCGCCGAAGTCGAACTCGGTACCACTGATGCGTGGGGAGCCGTCCCGCCGCAGGGTCGCCATCGTGCCGTGCTTGCGGACCGCGAAGCGGGCGCGCACGCGCGCGGCGAAGTCGGGTTCGGACGCCACCAGATCGGACCACCAAGCCATGGTCGTCAGCCTGGCAGGAAAACCTGACAGCGTACGGCGTCTTTCCCGCCGAGGGTCAGCGGATCTCGAAGCCCAGCGCCTGGGCCAGCACCACCGCCTGCTCCGCATCAACGATCGCGCCGGCCCGCTCGACCGCGGTCGGGTCCAGCGCGGTCAGATCGCTGCCGCGCAGGTCGGCCCGGACCAGCTTGGCGGCATGCAGCTGGGCGCCGGAGAGATCCACGCCGGTGACGGTGGCGCCGGTCAGGTCCGCGCCGGTCAGGTCGACCTCGCGCATCCGGGCGTCGGTGATCCGCACCCCGCGCAGGTCGGCGCCGGGCAGGGCGACGAACGACCAGTCGCCGCCGTCGATCCGCAGCGGGCGCAGGTCGCACTGGTCGAAGCTGCTGCCCACCAGCTTGCAGCCGGTGAACTCGGCCTCGAAGAGGTTGCACCGCTTGAACGTGCAGCGGGTGAACGCGGAGTCGGTGTGCCGGGAGGCGTTGAGGGCGACGTTGCCGAAGACGCACTCGGTGAAGCTCGCCCCCCGGCTCAGCGCCTCGGTGAGGTCGACGTGGAAGAACTCGCAGCGGACGAAGTGCCGGTCGACCAGTTCCTCGGCGTACCAGTCCTGGTGGCGGTAGGTGGCGTCCTCGACGGTCTCCAGCATGCCGCCGAGATTAGTGGGGTTCCCCGACACTTCCCGGTACGTGTACCGGGCGGTAGCGTCGGCGCCGTGAGCCTCGCAGTGAGCACCGACCCCGCAGACATCGGTTTCGACCCCGCCCGCCTGGCCCGGATCGACCAGCACTTCGCCAGGTACGTCGACGACGGCCGGCTCGCCGGCTGGCAGATCGTGGTGACCCGCCGGGGCGAGGTCGCCCACTCCTCGACCTACGGGCTGCGGGACCGGGAGGCCGGCACGCCGGTCGAGGCGGACACCCTGTGGCGCATCTACTCGATGACCAAGCCGATCACCTCGGTCGCCGCGATGATGCTCTGGGAGGAGGGCCGGCTCGAGCTGAACGACCCGATCAGCCGCTGGCTGCCGGAGTTCGCCGACGTCCGGGTCTACGACAAGGGCTCGGTGCTCAAGCCGTACACGGTGCCGGCGGTCGAGCCGATCCGGGTCTGGCACCTGCTCACCCACACCGCGGGCCTGACGTACGGCTTCGCCCAGACCACGGTGGTCGACGGCCTGTACCGGAAGGCGGGCTTCGACCTGGGCGTGCCGCCGGGCGCGGACCTGGCCGCGGCCTCGGCCGGGCTGGCGCAGCTGCCGCTGCTCTTCCAGCCGGGCACGAGTTGGAACTACGGCGTCTCCACCGACGTGCTGGGCCGGCTGGTCGAGGTGGTCTCCGGGCAGAGCCTGGACGTCTTCTTCACCGAGCGGATCCTGCGTCCGCTCGGCATGACCGACACCCGGTGGTGGGTCGACGAGCCGGACGCCAAGCGGCTGGCCGCCCTCTACACCCCGCACCCGGCCACCGGTGCGGCGGTCCGCGCCGACGGCGTCGGCCGGGCCGCGCTGGCCGAGCCGAGCTGGTTCTCCGGCGGCGGCGGGCTGGTCTCCACGGCGGCCGACTACCACCGGTTCACCCAGTTCCTGCTGCGCGGCGGCGAGCTGGACGGGGTACGCCTGCTGGGGCCCCGGACGGTGCGTTTCATGACCCGCAACCACCTGCCGGGCAACCGGGACCTGGCCTCGTTCTCCCCGGAGGGGTTCGCCGAGACGATCCTCGACGGCATCGGCTTCGGGCTGGGCTTCGCCGTGCTGCTGGACCCGGTGCCGTCCCGGGTGCCGAGCAGCGTGGGCGAGTACTACTGGGGCGGCCTGGCCAGCACCGCGTTCTGGGTGGATCCGGCGGAGGAGGTCACCGCCCTGCTGTTCACCCAGCTGATGCCGTCGAGCACGCACCCGCTGCGCCCGCAGCTGCGCCAGCTGGTCTATTCCGCACTGGTCGACTGACCAGGACGCGGGCGTGCCGTCGGCCGGCGGCGCGCCGGTAGTCGATGTGGGCAACCGGCACCGGCCCGTTTTCCGCCCGGGCACCGGCCCGAATCCCTAGCCTGGGGGCATGGCCAACATCGTCGTGTTCGGTGCGGGCGGCACCGCGGGGTCGCGGATCTCGGCCGAGGCGGTCGAGCGGGGGCACCGGGTCACCGCGGCGGTACGCCGCCCGGAGGCGACCAGCTACCTGCCGGCCGGGGTGCGTACGGTCACCGGCGACGCCACCTCCGCGCGCAGCGTCCGGGAGCTGGCCGAGGACGCCGACGTGTTCGTGGTGGCGATCGGCGGCGGCGAGCGGGAGCTGTGGCGCGACGCCGCCCGCACGCTGGTGAACACGTTGCGGGAGCTGCCCGACCCGCCCCGGGTGATCCATGTCGGTGGTGGGGCGACCCTGCTGACCCCGAAGGGCACTCCGTACCTGGACGAGCCGGACTTCCCCGAGGAGTACCGGGACTCGGCCGAGGGCCAGGCCGACGCGTTGGCGGTCTACCGTTCCTCGGCCGACGGGGTGACCTGGACGTACGTCTCCCCGCCGCCGCTGGAGTTCCACCCGGGTGAGCGCACCGGCCACTACCGGACCGGCACCGACCAGCCGGTGACCGACGCGCAGGGCCGGTCGGTGCTCACCTACGAGGACCTGGCGGTGGCGATCGTCGACGAGGTCGAGAACCCGCGCTTCCGCAACGCACGCTTCACCGCGGCGTACTGATCGATCAGTCGGCCAGCCGGGCGGGGAAGCCGCCGGTGGCGATCGGGCCCCAGCTCTCGACGGTGATCCGGATCAGGGACTTGCCCTGCTTCACCATGGCCGCGCGGTACTCGTCCCAGTCCGGGTGTTCGCCCGAGATGCTGCGGAAGTACTCCACCAGCGGTTCGAGCGCCTCGGGCAGGTCGAGCACCTCGGCGGTGCCGTCCACCTGCACCCAGGGCCCGTTCCAGTCGTCGGAGAGCACGCAGGCGGAGACCCGGGGGTCGCGCCGGATGTTGGCCACCTTGGCCCGCTCCGGGTAGGTGGAGATCACCAGCCGGCCCTCGGCATCGACTCCGCAGGAGACCGGCGAGGACTGCGGCCGGCCGTCGGAGCGGGTGGTGATCAGCAGGACCTTGTGCCGCGGGCGGAGGAACTCGATCAGGGCGTCCCGGTCGACCCGGGTGTTGGTCGCGATGGTGCGTGCCATGTCTCGGTTCTACCAGGCCGCCCGACCAGCGGTCGGTCAGCGGGGGCGGTTGGCGTCGCGGCGCGGGGTGACCTGTGCCGGCACCCGGGGTCGCGAGGTCGGCCGCCAGGCCCGGCCGTTCGCGTAGATCACCCGGAAGCCCAGGTACGACGCCAGGGGCGCCCAGTGCGCCGAGCCCATCCGCAGCTCGGCGGCGTTGTGCCGCTGGCCGTTGGCCAGCACGTCCAGCAGGACGGTCTCGAACGCCGCCGACTCGACCCAGTCGACCTCGCGGGTGAAGCCGCAGATCAGCGCCGCGCCGGTCACGTCGAGGAAGTCCCGCAGCGCGGCGTCGGAGGCACGCAGCACCGAGCAGCTGCCGAAGTAGAGCCGGCGCCCCTCGCAGCGGCCGGCCATCCGTTCGGCGACGTCCGCCAGTTCCACCGAGTCCCAGTCGGTGAGGCAGAGTCGGCTCGGTTCGCCGTGCATGGCGAAGAAGCCGACCCGGTGGTCCGCGTACTGCTTGAGCAGCCAGCGGTCGAGAAAGTAGAAGAGTTCGTCGCGGGTGGCGGCGTCCTTGTGGATGAAGCGGATCTTGCCCAGCCGTTCGAGCAGTTCGAGGGTGGGCAGGACGGAACCGCGCTCGTTGAGGTCCCGGTGCCACTGACCCTCGACGCAGAAGATGCCCCCACGCGCCAACGCCCACCTCCCCCGCACGGGAGCCGTACGCGGCCCCGGCGGAGACGTTACCGGGCCACCCGGGCCGAGCGACATCACCATCGGTGTCGTCGAAACGCCATTTCCGTCACGACTGTCCTTTCTCGCGAAGGAACGTCCGCCTGTGTCGGCCTGGGCGTTTCGCAGATTTGCCCCATCCACAGCCGGTGCCCAGGAACAAGCAATTATGAGGACAACTCCGGTTATCAGCCACGAATATCCCTCATCACTGTCAAGGTGGACGAGACAGGGACGCCTCGGTCGATCCCTTGCTCACACCTCATTCGATCTCTTATCGGGAGGACTTTCGTGCGCGTCAACACCCTCAAGCGGGCTGCCATCGCGTTCGCGCTGGCACTGCCCGGGGCCGCGATCGCCACGGTGGTCGCCGCGCCGGCGGCGCACGCCGACGGCTGTTACACCTGGAAGCGGACCCTGTCCCAGGGGCGCTCCGGCGACGACGTCCGGCAGTTGCAGATCCGGGTGGCCGGCTGGGCCGCCTACCGGGACATCGTCCGGGTCGACGGGATCTACGGCCCCGAGACGGCGGCGGCGGTCCGCAGGTTCCAGACCGCGTACGGGCTGCGGGCCGACGGCATCGCCGGACCGCAGACGTTCGCCAAGATCTACGACCTGCAGGACAACGACTGCACGCCGAAGCACTTCAGCTACACCGAACTCGACAACGGTTGCGGCAAGGGTGGCTGGAGCGGGGGGCCACTCTCGGCGAGCGCCACCCGGGAGACGGCCGTACGCACCATGTGGAAGCTGGAAGCGCTGCGGCGCAGCCTCGGCGACCAGCCCCTCTACGTGAACAGCGGCTTCCGCAGCATCGCCTGCAACAAGCAGGTCGGCGGCGCGTCGGACAGCCAGCACCTCTACGGCAACGCGGCCGACGTGCACTCCGGCACCTCGTCGCTGTGCCAGCTGGCCCGCACGGCCCGCTACCACGGCTTCAGCGGCATCTACGGGCCCGGCTACCCCGACCACAACGACCACGTCCACGTCGACTCGCGCCGGGAGAACAACAACGACCGGAGCAGCAACACGACCAGCTGGTCCGCGCCCAACTGCGGAATCGGCTGAGCGACGGCGGACGACGGCGGCCCGACGCGGGGGTGGGGTCCCCGCGCCGCTCACCAACTCGCACGGCAGGTCTCCCGCAAGCGGTGCGGGAGACCTGCCGCACCTCGCCCACTGGTACGGCCTTAGGCCGGCAGGAGTTCAGTCCCGCCAGGCGGTCAGCAGGTCCTCCGGGGTGAGCACGGTGACTCCGTCGACCGAGCGTCCGCTGCGGGAGACCGCGACAAGCGGGGTCGCCTCGTCCGCTCCGGGCAACTGGGCGCGGTGTCGCAGGAGTCGCCCGAGGTCGTGGGCATCGAACGGGCCGTTCTCCAGCCACTTGATCGAGCCGACGAAGGTGACGAGCTTCGCCACCGGTGCCCGATCAGCGCCGACGAGGTCGATCTCGGGGTCGTTGGTCCGGGTCCAGTACCCGCCCACCACTGCCGTCTCGGGCGGCAGGCGACCGGGGGGCAACCGCCGCAGTGCCTCGCGGACCACCGGTTCGATCGCTCGTCCTCGCCAGGACGTCCACGAGGAGGTGATCCGGGCAAGGGTCAGGTCGCCCCGCCCCCGCTCGATCTCCGGCAGGTACGGGCCGAGAAACGACAACCAGAAACGCAGGTACGGATCGGAAACCAGGTACCGGGTCTCGCGGGACGGTTGCATCGACAGCGGGAGGGCGACGTCGACGATCCGCTTCTCGGCGAGCAGCCGCAGTGCTCGGGTGAGCGAAGCCTGCGCCATGCCACCCGTGGCCCGGGCGATCGACGAGAAGGTACGCTCCCCGGACCCGATCGCGCGGAGCACGACGCCCGCCTGGGACTGGGGCGGAAATTCGGCGGCGAGCGCGCGTTCGCCGCTGACGAGCAGCGCGGAAGTGGGGTCGGTGACCGCCTCGGCGAGGTAGTCGCGCAGAGTGCCGCCCAGCGACCACTCGTCGAGGATCAACGGCAGGCCGCCGGAGACGAGATACGCGTCGAAGGCCTCCGCCGGAGACAGGTCGAGCATCTCCCGGACGTCGTTCGGGCTCAGTGGCGGCACGACCATCTCGGTGGCCCGCTGATGGAACGGCCGACCGTAGTCGTTCAGCGCCTCCATCATCGCCAGATCCGAGCCGATGCAGATCAGCAGGACCGGGCGACGGGACAGTTCGCGGTCGAAGACCTTCTGCAGCGTGCCCTCGAAGCCGGGATCGGTGGCGATCAGGTACGGCATCTCGTCCAGCACGACGACACTCGGCCGGTCGGTGGGAAGGGCCGCGGCGAGCAGCGTGAGTGCGGCATCCCAGGTGCCCGGTGACTGCGCCGCGAACAGACCGGCGCCGGGCAGCGTCGAGCCGGCCGCCGCCGAGACGAAGAGGGCCAGGTCAGCCGCGACCGTGGGCTGCGCCGAGGCGGTGAAGAACAGATGCGGCACGGCGGCGCGCTCCACGAACTCCTCCACCAGGCGGGACTTGCCGACCCGGCGGCGCCCGCGCATCAACAGCGCCCGTCCCGGCCGTCCGGCTCGCCCGCCCTTGGCGACGCGACCCAGCATCCCGTCCAGCAGGGCCAGTTCTCTCACCCGCCCGACGAAACCGTCCATGCACTCACCCCTGATACAACCAAAATTGAAACTATCAGAGATGAGCGTATTCGGAGCCCGGCGGCCTACAAGAAGCCCTGACCCCGGGTACGGCTACCGGCGGCGGCGAGGAGCAGGCCGGCGACGTACCGCGGGTTCACGCGCATGGGCAGGAACGGTAGCGGCTGCCCACGTCGCGGGCGACCTGGTCGGGACGGCGCCGGGCCCGCGCCGACGTGCGGCGCGGGCCCGAAGGGGTGACGGTCTACTTGACGGTGCCGGTGTTGTTCACCCGGAAGGTGTAGTCCGCGTCCAGGTAGGTGAGGTCACCGGTCGGCAGGTTGGAGATCAGGACGGCGAAGTCGTCCTGGTTGCCGTTGGCGCACTTGGTCTGGAGGCCGCTGGCGGTGAACTGGTCGCCGGTGGTCCGGTAGACCCAGTTGCCCACGCCGTCGGTGGTCTCACCCGGCGAGGTGACGCCCGGGGTGAGGTCGCAGTGGCTGACCACCTGGACCGTCCAGTTGTTGTTCTGCACGCCGCTGGTGGCGAACCAGTTGCCCGCCGCCGAGGTGAGGTTCGCGTCGGCGCCGTTGACCTTCACGTCGTCGACGAACCAGCCGGTGTCCATGTACGCGGCGTCGGTGGAGTACCGGAACCGCACGTCCGTCGTGCCGGCCGGCAGGTCGGCGGTGAGGTGCAGGTACTTCGGGTCGTCGACGAAGTACCGGCCGCCGGAGGTGCCGGTCAGGCCGTTGCCCTCCTCGTTGTTGCCGTGCGGGTCGTCGTTGGTGGTGACCACCTGGCCGGCGTCGTCGCGCACCGGCACCGTCACCCAGTTGCCGTTGACCAGGGCCTCGACGAAGCCGTAATCCCAGCCCTCCTCGATGAAGTACCAGCTCCAGAAGTCCAGCGAGGTGACCGCGCCGGAGGTGCCGACGTCGAGGATGTTGTCGTCCTGGCTCTCGTAGCCGGCGTACCAGTGGGTCGTGCCGGTGTGCGGCGCGATCACCGTCTCGTCGTCGCCGTCGAAGGCCAGCGCCACCGTCGGGCCGGGGTTGCGGAACCGCTCGACCGACATGCCGAACGGCACGGCGGTGGTGTCGGGGCGGTTCTTCAGCCGCGCCCACTTGGCCTCCGGCGTGGCGCCCCGGTAGCTGCCCCGGCCGCCCCAGAAGACGTCGTCGGCGATGTCGATGGTCCAGGAGGTGTCGGCGGGGTCGCCGAAGTCGAACGCCTTGATGTCGTAGATCGGCGACTTCTCGTCGTCCAGGTAGACCGCCACCGACCAGTCCCGGAACAGGTCGGCCGCGCTGCGCAGGTGCGCGCCGGTCGCCGCGTTGAACGAGTCGATGGCGTTCTGCACCCCGGCCATGCCGTCCGCCTGCTCCTCGAAGATCTTCTTGATGAGCAGGTCACCGGCCTTGCCGTCGTACTGCTTGTCCGGGGTGTAGGTGCCGTCGCCGTTGCCGCCGGCCTGCTCCCAGAGGTACTGGAAGTAGGTGAAGGAGGCGCCGTAGTTGGCCAGGGTGCTGCCCCACCGGGTCAGCGAGGTCTCCTCGTAGAAGACCTGCTGGTTGCTCAGGTGCGAGCCGCCGGCGTCCAGCCCGTTGAGGAAGATGGCGAAGTCGGCCAGGCCCTCGTCGACCCAGGACAGCTCGCCCGGGTCGCTGTAGTTGTGCAGCAGGTGCTGCAGCTCGTGGGCGACCGTGCCCTCGTACAGCTCCGGGCGGTCGTTGGCCGGGTTGTTGTCGCGCCACGGCGAGTCGTTCGGGCCGACCCGGTTGGCCCAGTCCAGGGCGTCGACCACGATGACGTTCATGCCGTTGGTCTGGATGAAGTCCGGCGCGAAGTAGCCGGCCGTGTACGACGTCTGCGCGCAGTCGTAGTACGCGTCGTCCTGGATGTTGTAGAGCAGCATGACCAGGGAGTCGCTGGCCGACTCGTCCGGGTCGGCCGCGTCCATCGGGCCGAAGTGCTCCTCGTCCACGGCGACGATCTGGTTGGCGAGCTTGTCCCCGACGTAGTTGATCTGCGCCTGGGTGAGGGTGAACTGCGCCGCCTTGGCCGTGGCGCAGGGGGTGAACCCGTCGCCCGGATTGTGGTCGAACTGCGGGTCGAGGCTGGCCACGCCGGCCGGCGCGGTGCCGTCGAGCGGGGTGCCCTTGGGGACGTAGATGTAGACCGGGGTGCCGTCCGGCGTGGTGTTGGCGTACACCCGGGTGAAGTCCTGGTTGTAGGTGCCGCCCGCCGCGCTGTCGTTGATCGGCAACGTGATGGTCGGCTCGCCGGGAAGGTTCTCGTGGTCGTTGGCCTGGGCCGGGGCCGAGACCGTGAAGGCGAGCGCCGTCGCGCCCGCCACCGCGGCCGCGATCCGGCTCGGTCGTCTCATTCGCACGCGGATTCCTCCTGCCGGTGTGGCGGTGATCAGCTCCGGCCACCGCCTTCGAACAACGCGTCGTCCAGGCGGGCTGCCATGCAGCAACTGACCCGGGGAATGTTGGCTTCAGGCAACCACTTCGGACGGTGGGTTGCGAAGCGGCGGCAAGGTCACAACTAGGGCCCGAACGGGCGTCACCTGCCGCCGTACGGACGATTGCCACCGACCTTGCGGGCGGGGGCGGGGGCGGAAAACAGACCCCGCGATCGCGTGATGTGCGGCCGGCCGACACCGCCGGACGATCAGCGGCATGACCACGATCCAGCGACAACGGCCCAGCAGGCGCGGCGACCGGCAAGAGCCTGTCGCAGCTCAGCCGCGAACGGTTCCCCCGCCGGGCGAACCGGCTCCCGTGGGTGCGGGCGTGCCGCTGGCCGCCCTGCGGCTCAAGCTCGGCGTGCTGCTCCTGCTCACCGCCGCCGGGCTGAGTGCCGCCGTCTCGCCGTGGGCGGTGGCCGCCGTCGGGCTCACCTGCCTCGGCATCCCCGTCGCGGTGGCCCTCCGGTACGGACCGGCCGCCGCCCGCGACCTGCTCTGGCTGCCGCCGTGCCTACCCGTCCCGTACGAACCGGACGATCGAAGGAGTTGACCAACCGCATGGCACAGGACACCGCACCACAACCGGTACGCGCAGGTGGCGGCGGGCCGGACACCGGTCCCCGCAACGTGATGCTCGACCGGCAGAACCCGAACCTGCTCGTCCCACCGCCGACGGACCACGGCAGCGTACCCAACCTGCGCTTCGCCTTCTCCAACGCGCACACCCGGATCGAGGAGGGCGGCTGGACCCGTGAGGTCACCCAACGGGAACTGCCGGTCGCCACCGAACTGGCCGGCGTCGACATGGCGCTCAATCCCGGGGCGTACCGCGAGTTGCACTGGCACAAGCAGGCCGAGTGGGCGTACGTGATCAGCGGCAGCTGTCGGATCGGCGCGGTCGACCACGAGGGCCGCAACTTCCTGGAGGACGTGCAGCAGGGCGACCTGTGGTTCTTCCCGAAGGGCGTGCCGCACCACATCCAGGCGCTCGCCGACGGGGTGGAGTTCCTCCTGGTCTTCGACGACGGGGCGTTCTCGGAGAACGACACCTTCCTGATGAGCGACTTCTTCGCGCACGTGCCGAAGAGTGTGGTGGCCAAGAATTTCGGCTGGTCGGTCGACCAGTTGGGCAGCCTGCCGGAGCGGGAGAAGTACATCTTCCAGGGCGAGGTGCCGCCACCGCTGACGGAGGACCGGGTGGTGAGCCCGACCGGCGACGTGCCGCGCACCTTCAAGCACCGGCTGCGGGCCCAGGCGCCGCAGCGTTTTCCCGGCGGCTCGGTCCGGATCGCGGACACCAGCAACTTCGCGGCGTCGACCGATATCTGCGCCGCCCTCGTGGAGATCGACCCGGGTGGCCTCCGCGAGCTGCACTGGCACCCCACGGACGACGAGTGGCAGTACTACCTCTCCGGGCAGGGCCGGATGGGGGTGTTCGCCGCCTCCGGGGTGGCCCGGACGTTCGACTTCCGGGCCGGCGACGTGGGGTACGTGCCGTTCGCCTACGGGCACTACATCGAGAACCTGGGCGACGAGCCGCTGGTGTTCCTGGAGATGTTCCGCAAACCCCGCTTCGCGGACATCTCGCTGGCGCAGTGGATGGCCAACACGCCAGCCCAGGTCATCGCGGACACCATCAACCTGCCCCGCGAGATGATCGAGGCGCTGCCGAAGGAGAAGCGTCCGGTGGTCCGCTGAGCCGCGCGGGGACGGTGGGGCCGGGTTCCGTCCCGGTGGGCCGGGGCCGGCCGTCCCACAGCCGCGCCAGTTGCAGGCGGCTGCGGATGCCGAGCTTGGCGTAGATGGCACGCAGGTGGGTGTCGACGGTGTGGAACGACAGGTACAACCGGCCGGCCACCTGCTGTTTGGTGGCCCCGGCCGCCAGCAGCTCGGCGATCCCCGCCTCCCGGGCGGTCAGCGCGTCCAGGCCGCAGCCGAGCGGCCTCGGGGCCGGGCGGCGGCGGGTCCGGTCCAGCCGGTGTGCCCACCGCTCGGCGCGCTCCTGGTCGCCCACCGCACCCATGCGTCCGTACAGGGCCGCTGCCTCCTGCCCGGCGGTGCGGGCCTCCGCCACCCGGACCCGGGGAGAGCGGGAGAGATCGAGCAGGGCGTCTGCCAGCGCCGGCCGGGCGCCGGTGGCCCGCAACGCCCGCACGGCTGCCCGCAGCGCTGCGGGGTCGCGGCGGACCAGGGCGTCCGCGTGACCGGCGGCGCCACGCCACAGCGGGACCGGGGTGCGCTCCGCCACCCGCGCGAGTTGCCCGGCGACCGCGTTCGCCCGCCGAACGTCCCCGAGCAGGAGCAGTGCCTGGACCAGGCGGGGACCGTGCTGGGCGACCAGCAGCACCGGCCGTGCCGAGCGGGTCACGTCCGCGGCGGCCGAGCGGATGAGCGCGCGGTGGCGCAGCGGGTCGGGGTCGGCGGCCGCCACCAGGCGCAGCGGCGCGTACGGCACGCTGTCCGGCCAGGGAGGGTCCCGGTACGTGCCCTCGATGAGCGCCCGGGCGGCCTCCGGGCGGCCGAGGCGGTACGCGACCTCGGCGCGGACCGCGAGCAGGGCGGACCGGACCTCGCCGGTGACCGGGCCGGCCGGTCGGTCCAGCGCGAGCCGGGCCTGCGCGTCGGCCTCCTGGAGCTCCCCGACGCCGAGCATCCGGAGGCAGGACAGCGCCGCCAGCACCGGCCCGGCCGCCGCGGGGAGATCGTCGTACGCCGCCTCCAGCGCGGTCGCGGCGTCCTCGTACGCGCCGAGCGCGAGCTGGACGGCGATCCGCTCGGCGCGCACCGCCGCGGCCTCCCCGCGTACCGCCGGCCGGCTCGGATCGACGGCGAGGAGATCCCGGGCGGTGTGGACGGCCCCGAGGGACATCGCCCGGGTGGCCCGGGCGACGGCGAGCCGTGCGCCGGCCAGGGGTGACGGGTGCCGGGCCTGCGCCCGACCCGCCTCGCGGAGCAGACCGTCGGCGTCCGGATGGCCGACCAGGCAGGCGATCGACGCCTCGACGGCGAGCAGCCAGCCGCGCTGATCCGGTCCCACCGGGTGCCCGGTGCGGGCCCGGCGGAGCTGGTCGAGGGCGACGGACGGGCGGTACGCCGCGTGTACGGCCCCGAGCCGGCCGAGCAGCAGGGCCCGCTCCGCGCCGCCGGCCCGGTCGGCGGCCAGCTCGGCGGAGAGCAGGTGCAGGGCCTCGGTGGAGCGTCCGGCGAGGACGAGCAGGTCGGCGGCCGCGAGCAGCCACCGGGACCGGTTCCCGGCATCGGCGCGGGCCAGTGCGGCGCACAGCAGGTCCGCTCCGGTCGACGGGTCGACCGGACCGGCGGTGGCGAGTTGGTCGACCAGCTCGGGGTCGGCTTCACCGGTCGCCCGTACGGCTTGCAGCAGGTGCGCGGCGGCGCGACCCGGGTCGGTGTCGGCGCACAACCGGGCAGCCTGCCGGTGCAGGTCACCGAGGAGGGACCGGGGCAGCCCGCGCAGCAACCGGTCGCGCAGCGCCGTCCCGACGGTCAGCCCGCTGCCGTCGTCGGTGACCAGGCCACGGGCGGTGAGGGTGGCCACCACGTCGGCGACCTCCGGGCCGGGCAGTCCGGTCATCCGCTCGACGTACCCGAGCCGGCACGGACCCGGCGCGACCGCGAGGGCCCTGGCCACCGACCGCTCGGCGGCGGTCGACGGTGGATCGTCGCGGTGCGGGTCGGGCGTATCCGGGGGTACAGGCACGGCCCGAATCAACCACGTACGGCCGGGCCGGGCGGGGCGTTCTGGTGAAACCCCCTCGTGATGGTGATACCGGGATGGTCCGGGGAGGTGCTGTGCGCTTCGGCCCCGCCCGCTACCGTTCCGGTCGGGGAGGTGCCGGTGTACGTCGTATCAGTGATCAACTACAAGGGCGGGGTGGGCAAGACCACCATGACCGCCAACCTCGGGGCCGAGCTGGCCAACCGGGGCATGAAGGTGCTGCTGATCGACCTCGATCCGCAGGCCAGCCTGACGTTCAGCTTCTACGAGCCGGACGACTGGCGGGACCGGTTGCGCGACGACCGCACGGTGAAGCGCTGGTACGACGGCCTGCGCGGGGACAACCAGACGGTGGCCCTCGGCGAGTTGGTGGTCACCCCCGGCCCGGCGAACGCGCAGCTCAAGGGGGCGGGCCGGCTGGACCTGATCGCGTCGCACCTCCAGCTCGTCGACATCGACCTGGCGCTGGCGCGGGGGGTGGCCGACGGCGACGAGTACGACGCCGAGCTGTTCCGGGTGCGCGGGTCGCTGGACCAGGGGCTGCACGACCCGGCGCTGGACCCGTACGACCTGGTGCTCATCGACTGTCCGCCGAACTTCAACGTGGTGACCCAGTCGGCGATCATCGCCAGCGACCACCTGCTCATCCCGGCGCGGGCCGACTACCTGTCCACCCTGGGCATCGACTACCTGCACGCGAACGTCCGGGAGTTGGTCGACCGGTACAACGCGGACTCCCGCCGGTTCGCGAAGATCCGCCGCCACCACAAGGTGGCCCCCGGCATCGCGGGCGTGGTGTTCACGATGATCCAGCTGATGGCGCAGCGGCCGATCGCCGCCCACCAGGGCTACATGGACCAGGTACGGGCGCTGGGCGTACCGGTGTTCCCGACCGCACTGCGGGAGAGCGTGACCCTGTTCGCCACCAACACCCCCCGGGGGGTGCCGGTGGTGCTGCGTGACCGGGTAACCGCGCCGCCGGTCCGCGAGGAACTGCGGCAGATCACCACCGAGTTCCTGGCCTCGCTCCAGCCGGAGTCGGCGCCGAAGTCCCCCGCACCCGTCACCGCCGCGGCCGGGGCGGACGCATGACCGACCCGACGCGCGCCGCGCTGTCCCGGGTGGCCGAGTTCCTGGCCGGACTCTCCGACGCCGACGTGGCCGCCCTGGCCAAGGGACGCGCCCGGCTGGCCGTCCTGCCGGCCGCCGGCGCCGCGCCACCGGACACCGAGGTGGACGGCGGTCCCGCGCCGGGCCGGACCGCCGCGCCCGACGGAGCCGACGTCGAGCGGGCGCACGCCGCGCTGGCCGCCATGGCGCGGCGCGACGAGGGTACGGCGTACCTGGCGTCCTGGACGTCCCGCGAGCTGCGGGCCCTCGCCGCCCGGGTGGGGCTGCGCGGGGTGACCGGGCTGCGGAAGACCGAGCTGGTCGACCGGATCGTCGACCGCACCATCGGCTTCCGGCTCGACTCCGCCGCCATCCGGCGGCGCTGAGGGTGCGCCGGTGAACGGGCCTGGCCGGGGCGGCGGCCCTAGGCTGGCGGTGAGCGACGCCGAGGCGAGGAGGATCGGGATGGCCCGTTATGCGGCCCTGCTGCGGGGCGTCAACGTCGGCAACACCCGGCTCGCCATGGCCGACCTGCGACGCATCGTCACCGACCTGGGGCACGAGGACGTCAAGACCTACCTGCAGAGCGGCAACGTGGTCTTCACCAGCCCACCGAGCAAGGACGACATCCTGGCCGAGGGCATCGAGCGCCGGCTCGCCGACGAGTTGGGCCTGCGGGTGCCGGTGCTGGTGCGCAGCGACGCGGAACTGGCGGCGGTGGCCGACGCCAGCCCGTACGCGGGCCAGCAGGACGACCCGACCCGGGTGCTGGTGGCCTTCCTGTCGGCCGCGCCGACCGCGGCGAAGGTCAAGGACCTGACCGTGCCGGCCGGCGAGCACATCGAGTACCAGGTGATCGGCCGGGAGGTGCATCTGCACTTCCCGGACGGCGGGTACGGGCGGACGAAGTTCACCAACGCGTACCTGGAGAAGAAATTGGGCGTGGTGGCGACCACCCGGAACTGGAAGTCGGTGCTGGCGCTGCGCGACCTGGCCGCCGGCTGACCCGTGACCCGCCACGTGGATGGGCAGTGTCAGCGTGGGGCGGGGACGACCGCCGGAGCTTGATCCAGCACCGCGGCCGGCAACTGTGGGCCGCCAGGCAGGGCCACTGGGTCCTTGGCGCGGGTGACCAGGTCGACCACGGTCCGGCTGAGCCGCTCGGAGGACTCCGACATGGACTGGTTGGCGGTGACGATCGCGCCGACCACCTCGGCCCGCTTCTGCTGGCCGTAGCGGACCGCCTCCTCGATGCCCCGGGCCTGCGCGTCGATGGACTCGGCCACCTCGAGGATGGTCTCCGGCCGGACGGTCGGGGTCTGGATGACGCGGGCGATCTGCGGCACCGCAGTCTTCGACGCTGCCGCGTACGCGGACAGCACGTCGTTGGCGCCGTCGGCGACTGCCTGCTGCATGTCGGCGGCCTGGTTGGCCTGCAAGAGCAGCGCCCACTGGGCGATGGTGAGCTTCATCGTGGGAATGGTGAGGTTCATCAGCAGGGCGAGCCGCTGACCGAGGCCGTAGTTGAGGGTGCGGATGTTGCGCACCTGCGGGGAGGTGGACCAGGCGACGAAGAGCCGCTGCTGGAACTCGCTGATCCGCACCTCGAGGGCCTGGGCGAACTCGGTGATCAGGGAGAGCCGTTCCCGCTGGTCGCGTTCGTCGGCGACGCCGGGGGTGACGGTGATCGACCGGGCGTCGTCCAGGGCCACGTCGCGGATCAGCTCCATCACGGCGATGGCCCCGACGAGCTGCCCGATGGCGGCCTCGTTGGCCTTGTAGAGCTCGTCGCAGAGCACCACGTTGCGGCGGAGCTGCAGCTGCTTGTCGCTGAGCTGCCCGGCAATCCGGTCGAGCTGCTGCTCAACGGTCTGGGCCTCCTCGAAGAGCATCTCCAGCAGGTCACGGCCCTTGCGGAACAGGCCCCGGATGGCGTCGGAGAACTTGGTGAAGGTCTCCCGCACCTTGGGGTCGCTGGGGTCGTACTTGCGGCGGAAGCTGCGCATGCGATCGTTGATCTCGTGCATGATGCCGGTCAGTTCCGGGATGTCGACCCGGCCGACCTCTCGGAAGATGCGGCTGACCTGCGCGTTGACCTGATCCAGTGCCTGGGTGCCGAAGTTCGCCAGGGCGTCGGTGTTGGCCAGCATGGTCGGGTAGAGCTGGCGGGCGGCCTGCTCGGCCTGGGTACGTTGCGCCGGGGTGAGCAGCGCGGCGCAGGAGAAGGTCTTCGGCTCGGCGGTGGCGAGCGCGGTGCTGATGGCCGCGTCGGCGGCCCCGGCGGGCGGGTCGGCCGGGCCGCCGACGATGCTGCCGAAGTCGATCTGGAGTCCCTCGGACATGGCGGGTCCCTTCACTTGCAGGTGGTGGCGTCCTTCATGCAGCTGAGCAGCGCGAGCGTCACGTCGGCGGCCGGCGCGGGGGCGGCCCGGACCTGGTCGGCGAGGCCGACGCCGGGGAAGTCGGCGATGTCGTTCGCGCCGACCTGCACCGCCGAGCGGAAGCCGTACCGCTTCCAGGCGATGGCCTGAATCTTCGGGTCCTTGAGGGCGTCGACGAACCGACCGGCGGCCTTGTCGAGGGCGAGGACCGGGTGGTCGCTGTAGATGGTGGGGTCCGGATAGAGCACCCGGACGTTCTTGAGCAGGCCGGCGCTGTTGTCGCCGCTCTGCACCACCTGCTGGATGATCTGGTTCTCGTAGCCGGCGTACAGCGGGGCCTTGAACTCGCCGCCCTGGGTGAGCCACTCCCGGAAGCCGGAGTCGGAGCTGCGCGACTGCAGGCCCTGCGCGTCGTGCAGCGCACGCATGGTGGGCAGCGCCCGGCGGGCCTGGGCGAGGCTCGGCGCGGAGAACCCGTCGGCGGTGGCGACGATGTTGAGCTGGAGTTGGGCCAGGGTGAACCCACTGTTGGACTTGGCCGGGTCGGTGCTGGCCACGGTGATCGGTCCGCGCAGGTCGGTGGCGCCGATCGCCTCCCAGGTCCCGTGCTTGACGACGTGGTCGAGCAGGAGGCCCTTCATGTCGACCACGAAGTACCGGTCGCCGCGGCGCTGCACGATGCCCTTGCGGAGCAGCGCGTCGGTGCCGCGCGGGCCGGCGTAGATCACCTCGGGTGACTGGAGCAGGTTCTCCGCCCGGTAGTCGGGGAACGCCCCGGCGTGCTGGGCCTCGAAGACGCTCTGCGCACTGGCGCTGGAGGGCCAGAGGCAGTCCAGCTTGCGGGCCTTGATCTCGTCGGTGCTCAGCTGCACCTGGTCGTACGAGCCCAGCGGCTGGAAGGTGACGTCCAGCCGGTAGTCGTCGCGCAGGATCCGCTGCACCTCGGCGTCGGCCATCAGCTCGGACTTCTCCGAGCCGCCCAGGCAGGTGACGGTGGTGGGCGGCGCGGCCGTGGCCGGGGTGTCGCCGGACCGCTTCCACAGCAGCGCCGCGACGACGCAGACGGCGATCACCGTGACCAGCCCGATCAGAAACCGGGTGCTGGGCAATCTCAACGTGACTCCTTATCGGCCCAGGTCGGGCAGGCTGGGTGGGGCGACGGTGTCGAGGTTGGCGGTGTACTGCGCGATGTCGCCCTGGTTGACCAGCCGGACGCTGTCCAGGGCGAAGTCGGCGAAACGCCGGAAGGCCAGCTCGCCGTTGCGGCGCAGGGCCTCAGGGTCGTGGTAGAGCATCGGCTGGCGCTGGATGTCCAGGTACTGGCGTACCGCGCCCTCGAGGCTGCGCAGGTGGCCACCCATCTGCGCGGCGGTGGAGTAGAGGCTGTCCGGCGAGCGTTCCCGGACGCGGTCGAACAGCTCCGGGACGTACCGGCCGGCGTCGACCAGGGCCTGCCGTGCCGCCGGGTGGTGGACGTCCTTGGCGAGCCGCTCGACGCTGCGCAGCACCCGCAGCGCCTCCTCGACCCGGTCGTGGGCGTCGTCGGCGTAGGTGTCGCGGTCGACCCGGGCGGCGGTGCGGTCGTCGAGCATCAGGTAGAGCCCGAGCGCGGTGGCGGCGGCGAGCAGCGGCGCCCAGAGCAGGCTGCCGGTGAGCGCGAAGACCAGCGCAAAGGCGGCGACTGCGGCGGCCAGGGCGACGGGTGCGGCCAGGCGGTGTCTCACTTGTACCCTGCTGCCTGCCGCAGCGCCGCCACCAGGTCGTCCTGCCGGACGAAGGTGCCGTGGGTGGCGGTGGCGACCTCCTTGAGCTGCCTCGGGTCGGCGTCGCGGCCGAAGGCGATCGCCACCACCGGCACGTTGGCGGCGCGCAGCGCCGCCAGGGCCTGGACGCGCCGCCCGGTCTCGGACTGCCCGTCGGTCATCAGCACCACGAGCCGCTTGCGGTCGTCGGCCTGCGGTGCGGCGAGGTCGTCGGCGGCACGCAGCAGGCAGGCGTACATGTCGGTGCCACCGTCGGGGTGGTAGCCGGTGACCTTGCGGGCCAGGTCGCGCAGCGCGGACGGGTCGTTGCCCTGGACGATCCACGGGCTGCCGCCGGTGATGTCGCCGTTGAAGATGCTGACCGTGGTGCGGTCCTGGGGGTGGGTCTGGAGGAAGTTCAGGGCCGCCTGGTCGGGGTCGAAGATCTGGCCGGCGGCGGCCTGGATGCCGGTCCAGCCGTCGTTGTCACCCATCGAGCCGCTGCCGTCGAGGCAGTAGTGGACGGCGACCGGACGGCGGTAGCGGGTCTGGTAGCGGTCGAGCGCGGCCTGGATGACCGGGGCGGCGGGGAACTGGATGGCCTGCTCGTTGATGGTGGCCTGGATACCCCAGGCCGGGTTGAAGACGGCCGGATCGGGCTTGTCCAGGCTGAGGCCGACCCCGGTGGCGGGGCGGCGGCCGAGCTTGAGCAGGGCGGCCTGCGCGCCGGCGTCCTTGAGCAGGTGGTTCTGGAGTTCGGAGAAGATCCGGTGGGCGTCGTCGTTGCCGGCCTGGGGCAGGAAGCCCAGCGGTGCGTCGCTGACCGCGAGCGCACCCTTCGGGTACGCGACCAGCAGCGGTTCGCGGCCGGCCTTGACCAGCTCGACGTTCTTCTCGATGACCAGGTCCTCGTAGGTGAACATGGCCCGGCACTGGTCGGGTTGGGCGAGGCAGTCGGTCATCAGGGTGCCGGTGGAGGGCGGCGTCTGGTCCATCGCCTTGACGAACCGGGAGACGCCCTGCTCAACAGCGGGTGAGTCAAGCTGCTGCTGGGTGAGCGGGGTGCCGGGGCCGTTGCCGGCGAAGTAGTTGAGGAAGCCGAAGAGCACGGTGGCGCCGGAGTTGGACTGGGTGGGGTTGGTGATCCACACCTTGGTCCGGCCGGACTCCACAGCGCGCAGGATGTCCGCGATCGGCACGTCGGAGCGGCCGCCGAAGCCGAGCTTGTCCATCTCGGAGCGCCAGGCGGCGAAGACCACCGGGGTGAGGAACATCGGCTGGACATCCCGCAGGGCGCTGGCCCGGTCACCGAGTTGCAGGAAGACACTGGAGGCGAACCAGTAGGCGTCGTAGTCGTGACTGCCGGAGGCGAGCAGCCGGGCCTGGTCGACGGAGCCCTTGAAGGTGACCTCGCACCGGTAGTGCCGGTCGGCACACCACGGCTTGACGATCGTGTCAACGACGCTCTGCTGCTCGCTGCCGGCGACCAGCCGCAGCGAGCCGCTGGTGGGTCCACCGCCGCGCCGCGTCTCCGGGTCGCCCGTCGTGCAGCCGGTGACCAGCACCAGCAATGCCGCGGCGAGCGCCACGATTCTCTTGGCCCGCACCTGCACCCCGTTCCTGTCCGCTGGAAGATCAGCATCGGAGCCGATCGGGCTCTTGGTAGCACCGGCGAACCAACGAGACGGCCAACGTTGGGTGAACTCCCGGTGTCGTGACCGGTTGTCGCAGATCACCTTCGGTCTGCGGTGAAGCCGTGCTCCGACGGGATAACGTGCCGGGCTGAGCGGCGACAGCGCCCCGGGAGACCGCCGCCGCTGTCGCGGTGGCGCTGTTCGCGCTCGGCGGGTACGGGGAGCTGCCCTGGTGAGGTTGACTTCGCGCGCACTCGAAGGTGGAGGCTGGTCGCATCGCCTGACGGGGAGGAATCAATGCGATACCGCACGATCGGCACCGACCCGGCCACCCGCCGCGAGGTCAGCGTGCTCAGCCTCGGCGCGATGCTCTTCGGCAGCGCCACCGACGAGGCCACCTCGTACGCCATCCTCGACCGGTACGTGGAGGCCGGCGGCACCTTCATCGACACCTCCGACAACTACGCGTTCTGGCAGGACGGGAGCCAGGGCGGGCAGAGCGAGGAGCTGCTCGGCCGCTGGCGGCGCAGCCGGGGCGTCGGCGACGAGGTGGTGATCGCCACCAAGCTCGGCGCTCGCCCGCTCGCCCCGGGGACCAGTTACGTGGACAACCCGGAGGGGCTGTCGGCGAAGGTGATCCGCGAGTCGGCCGAGCGCAGCCGGGAACGGCTCGGGGTGGAGAAGCTCGATCTGCTGTACGCGCACATCGAGGACCGGACGGTGCCGCTGCGGGAGACCGTGGAGGGCTTCGCCGAGTTGGTCGCCGAGGGCACGGTCGGGCTGCTGGGCGCGAGCAACCACCGCGCCTGGCGGGTGGAGCGGGCGCGGGCGATCGCCGCGGCGGCCGGGCTGCCCGGGTACGAGGTCCTCCAGTACCACCGCAGCTACCTGCCCCGGCGGGTGGACCTGCCGTCCGAGCTGGACCCGGACGGCGACGTCGGCTGGGTCGGCCCGGACCTGGCCAGCTACCTGCGGGCCGAGCCGCAGCTCACCCTGGTCGCCTACTCGCCGCTGCTCACCGGCGCGTACGTCCGGTCGGAGCGGCTGGGTCCGGAGTACGACCTGCCGAGCACCCCGGCCCGGCTGGCCGCGCTGCGGGCGGTGGCGGCGGAGACCGGCGCGACGGTCAACCAGGTGGTGCTGGCCTGGCTGCTGGGCGGGGACGTGCCGACGATCCCGCTGGTGGGTTTCTCCTCCGTGGCGCAGCTCGACGAGAGCCTCGCGGCGGTTGAGCTGGAGCTCAGCCCCGAGCAGCGGGCCCGGCTGGACGCGGCGCGCTGACTCCACCGTTCGGCCGGGTCGGTCCGGCCGTCCGTGCGGCCGTGCCACCTCCCCCGCGCGGCGCGACCGGCCGTCCGAGCGGGGTGGCGGTGGCCGTCCCGCCGGAGCGGCCGACGACGCGGCCCTGATTGACGGGATAGTCAGTCGACAAGATTGGCGCGAGTCGCCGTGGAAGTTCGGGGCCGGAGACGTCAAATACTGGTCCGGACCACGCAATTCGACGTCTCGCGGCCGGCCCCGGCGGTGGCCGGCGCGGTGCGAGGCACTCATCGCCGATAATTGTCGGGACGAGACCGCCAGACTTGCCGCACAGGCTGGTGCGTACGTCTTCACTACGTACCACAACCGGCACAAGAAGGCGGGCGCACTGAACCAGGTGCTCGCACAACTGCTGCCGCAACTCGCGATTGATGACCTCGTCATGGTCGTGGACGCTGATTCGGTCCTGGACCCTGATTTCCTGAATCATGCGGTGGCGAAGCTGAGTGCTGATCGAGGACTGGGTGCCGTAGGGGGCGTGTTCCGAGGCAGCAGCGGCGGCGGGTTCGTCGGCCACCTTCAACGCAACGAGTACATCCGCTACGCCCGGGATGTCGCGCGGTTGAACGGGAAGTGCTTGGTTGTACAGGGACAGCTGCCGCGGGGCGGGACGATGCTCACCCTCGTACACGAACGGCTCGACGAGTTGGCGGCGGCGCTGCCGCAGGTCGCCGACGGCGTCCGCACCGGCTGGGAGCTGGCGCTGGACAAGCTCGCGGAGGTGACCGCATGAAGCTCGTGGTGGTCGAGTGGATGAGCCTGGACGGGGTGGTGCAGGCGCCCGGCGCGCCCGACGAGGACCGCGACGGCGGCTTCACGCACAGTGGCTGGCACCTGCGCTGGTTCGACGACACCTCGCGACAGTGGGTGGTCGACCAACTGAACGGCGCCGCGGCGTTCCTTTTCGGGACGGAGGACCTATGACCGGTTCGCCGCGCACTGGCCGCACGTCACCGGGCCCGAGCGGGTGGTGGCGGATCCGTTGAACCACAAGCCCAAGTACGTGGTCTCGTCGACCCTGTCCGCGCCCGAGTGGTCGGGTTCGTCGGTGCTGCCGGACCTGGCGGCGGTGTCGGAGCTGACCAAAGCCGGCGGGGGTGAGCTGCACGTGATCGGCAGCGCCCAGCTCGCCGCCGTCCTGCTCGCCGAGGACCTGGTGGACGAGCTGCGGCTGATGGTCGACCCGGTACGCCTGGGCGGCGGCAAAGGGATCTGGCCGTCCGACGGCGCGTTGCGGTCGTTCGCGCTGAACAGCTGCACGCCGACCAGCACCGGGGCACTGCTGCTGCACTACGTCCGCGGTTAGGTGAGCTGCCCGCACCGGGCCATGACTAGGCGTTGACGCACCGGGTACCCGCGGTCCATGGGTAGCCACAAGCAGAACAAGCACGATCCGGGCGGCGAGTCGGCGCGCGCGGGGCGGCATTCGGGCAGCGGCGCTCGGGGCCGGCAGGGCTCCGAGGTCGAGCACTCGCCGCAGCGTCGGCACCTGCGCGCGGCGACCGGAACGTCGGGCAGCGAACGCGACCAGGGCCGGGCCCGGGTCGAGGGCGCGCAGCGGGTCCAGCGGCAGGGGAACCGTTGACGTGCCCACGTTCCTGCTCAAGTCGACATACACGGCCGAGGGGCTCCAGGGGCTGATCCGGGACGGCGGCACCAAACGCGCCGAGATCGTGCGTTCCTTGGTGGAGAACGCCGGCGGGCAGATGGCCTCGCTGCACTTCGCCTTCGCCGACGAGGACACCTACGTGCTGTGCGACCTGCCCGACCACCGGGCCGCCGCCGCGCTGGCGATCGCGATCGGCGCGGCGCGCGGCCTGCGGGTGCACGTCACGCCGCTGCTGAGCCCGGCGGAGGTGGACGAGGCGGCCCGGATGCCGACCGGATACACGCCGCCGGGCGACTGAGGTTGCGGCTCGCTGTCGAGTTGAATCGTTTGCGCCGTCGGTGGGCCGCCGCCTACCGTCCGACTGGTGACGGGCACCGACTGGTCGCATGTACGGCGGCAGGTCGCTTCGCTCGCCCGGCAGTTCGGCGTCTGCGGTGACCGGCGTCGCCGAGGGGTGCCGCCGCCGCTGAGCCCGGCAGAGTTGGCCGAGGTCGAAGCGCAGGTCGAGGTCGAACTGCCCGAGGAGTACCGGTCGTACCTGCTCCAGATCAGCCGAGGCGGTGTCCACCCGCTGCCTGAGCTGCGCCGGGTTGACGGGCGCTGGCGGTGGCTGCTGCCGTACTGCGGCGACGACGTCGCGAATGGGCTCGACCGGCCGTTCCCCCACACCGAGGCGTGGAACTGGCCGGACTCGTCGGAACCGGAGCCGCTGCCGGAGGACTACCCGACGCAGGAGGAGTACGAGGCCGCCGAGCGGGAGTGGTGGCGCGACAAGGTCGGCTTCGCCGACGAGTGGGCGATCACTCAGGGCACGCTGGTCGTACACGACCGGGGCTGCGGCTTCCAGACGCTGCTGGTGGTGAGCGGCGCGGCGCGGGGCACGATGTGGTTCGACGACCGGTGCGTCGACGGCCCGGTACGCCCGGTCCTGGACGACGCGGGCCGGCGGGTCGGATTCGCCCGCTGGTACCGGCGCTACCTTGCGGAACACTCGCTGTTCCCATCGTTCCGCCGCCGGCGCGAGCGCTGGTCGGCGTCGGGCTGACGTCGGCGCGCTCGTTCCACGCCGGGGCTCGCCGGATCGTTGAGGGACTCACGGCCGGCGGCCACCAACTGCGCCACGACGATGCTCCGCACCGGCAGGGCAGGAAATCCGCTACAAATCAGGTCCAGGTGTAGCGGATTTCCCTGGCATGGCGAGAACAGCCGGCAGGCGAAGTCAGCCGCCCTTCGCCATCGACACGGCGGACGGCAGCGTGAACGGGGCGTGCCGCTCGGCGGTCATCAGGGCCATCGCGGTGCCGGCGATGTGGTCGACCAGCAGTTCCCGGGCCCGCTGGCGGTCACCCGCCGCGCACGCGGCCACGATCTCCCGGTGCTCGGCCAGCTTGGCGGCGACGAACTCGCGGTCGGGCTCGTACTGGACGAAGGAGCGCTGGTAGCGCTCGGCGTGGTCGGCGAGCTGTTCGAGGTGCTCGGCCAGCCGTGGTCCGGCGCCGATCCGCAGACCGGCGTGGAAGCGGCGGTGGGCGTCGGGGTCGCCGGAGGCGGTCAACTCGGCGTCCTGCTCCAGCCGCTCGATGTCCGCGGCGCGGAGCATCGGCACGGTCAGCCAGATCGCCAGCCCCTCCCCCATGACCCGCAGCGAGTAGAGCTCGTCGAGGTCGGCGGGGCTCAGCGAGCTGACCCGCGTCGACCGGTACGGGCCGGTGTCGACGACCAGGCGTTCCCGTTCCAGCAGGCGCAGCGCCTCGCGCAGTGGCGTGCGGCTGACGGCGAGCCGGCGGCTCAGTTCCGGTTGGGAGATCTCCGCGCCGGGCTGCAGTTCGCCGTCCAGGATGAGGCGGCGCAGCGCGTCGTAGACCGAACGCGTCCCTGCGCCGTTACCGGCCTTGTCGTCGGCGGTCACCGCACCGCCCGGGCCATTCACCGAACCCAACCTCCCCGGCCGACGCAACCCAGCGTGACCGATTGTACGCACCTCCATATTTCATGAATACATCGAGGTGGTGGCGGTTTCGGGTCATACGCCGCGGTCCGGTGTGCTCCGCAGAGCCTCGGTCTCCGTTCGGTCCACGACGAAGCCGCCGTTCCCGTCGTCGACGACGGCGACGCCGTACGCGGTGCGGGCGGCGGCCACCGAGACGTAGCCGGCCCGCACGTCGGCGAGCACCTCCTCGACCGGGCGCTGCCGCGGCGGGCCGAAGCCACCGCCGCCGCCGAGCTCCACCACGTGGCTGTCCCCGTCGGCCAGCGCGAACCCGGTGACCTTGCCGTTGTCGAACCGGACGGTCTCGCCGTCGGCCCGTTCGACCCACACCCGGTTCGGCGCGGCGTCCCCGCCGCCGGCCAGGCCCCAGGGCGCGCAGGCGGTGCGCTCGATCCAGGTGTCCACGTGCGCCGGCGTACGCAGGCGCACCCGCAGCCGGGTGCCGAGGCCGCCCCGGTGCCGGCCGGGCCCGCCGGAGTCCTCGCGCAGGGCGTACTCGTCGACCGTCACCATGGGGTACTTGACCTCGAGCACCTCGACGGGGGCGTTGTGGGTGTCGCCGTCGTTGACGCAGATCGTGGCGTTCTGCCCGTCCGCCCGGGAGGTGGCGCCCCAGCCGCCGCCCTGTGGCCCGCCGACGAACTGGAAGAACCGGCCGGTGCGCTGGTCGACGCCGTAGGTGTGGGTCATGCCGAGTTCGGCGTGGTGGCCGGCGACGCAGGCGTCGGGCAGCACCTCGGCCATCGCCCGGAAGACGCAGTCGACCACGGTCATCGGGTACGTCATCCACCACCGCATGGCCGCCGGCTTGGTGGCGCTGACCACGGTGCCCGGCGGCAGGATCACCTCGAGCGGGCGCAGCGAGCCCTCGTTGATGGGGAATTCGACCGGCGAGGTGAGGCACTTGAACGCCACCTGGGCGGCGGACCGGCCGGCGGTGGCGCCGGAGTTGAAGTAGCCGGCTACCTGGGGGCTCATCCCGCTGAGGTCCACCGTGAAGGTGTCGCCGTCGACGAGCACCCGGACGCGTACCGGGATCCGTCGCCCCGGGGTGACCCCGTCGTCGTCCATGTACGCCTCGGCCGCGTACTCGCCGTCGGGGATGCGGGCGACGGCCCGGCGGGCCAGTTCCTCGCTGCGTCGGAACAGGTCGGCGATGCTCGCCCGCACCGCCGCGACGCCGTACCGGGCGAGCATGGCGCGCATCCGGGTCTCGCCGGTGCGGATGGCGGCGATCTGTGCCCGGAAGTCGCCCATGGCGAGGTCCGGGAAGCGGACGTTGGTGGCGATCAGCCGGGTCAGCTCGTCGTCCTGGACGCCCTCCTTGAAGATCTTCACGATCGGGACCTGGAGCCCCTCGGCGTAGATGTCGGTGGTGGTGCCGCCGAGCACGCCGCCCACGTCGATCCAGTGGGCCATCGAGGAGGCGAAGGCGACCAGCTCGCCGTCGTGGAAGATCGGCAGCGTGAAGATCATGTGGTTGAGGTGGCTGCCGACGATGTAGGCGTCGTTGGTGAGCAGGATGTCGCCGGGCTTCATGCCGTCCGGCCCGTACAAGGCCAGCTTCGCCTTGATGGCGTCGGACAGGCCGCCCATGAACATCGGCAGGCCGAGGCCGATCGAGATGGGGTCGCCGGCCGCGTCGAACAGCCCGACGGTGAAGTCCTGGGCCTCGTAGATGATGAGGTTGTAGGCGGTGCGCATCAGGTTCGTCTTCATCTCCTCGGTGATGGAGACGAAGCCGGCGCGGATGATCTCGGCGGTGATCGGGTCGACCATCTCAGGCTCCGATCTCGACCAGCAGGTTTCCGAACTCGTCCACCCGGGCCGTGTCGCCCGGTCGCAGCAGGGTGGTGGTGGTCGGTTCCTCGATCGCGGCCGGCCCGGCGATCCGGTTGCCGGCGAGCAGCCCGGCCCGGTCGAACACGGCGGTGGGCACCGCGCCGTCGGCCGGGTCGAAGACCACGTGCCGGGTGCCGGTGCGGGCTTGCGCGGGTGGGGCGAGGTCCCCGGCGGCGACCTTCGGGACGTCCGGCTTGGTGAGTTTGCCGACCGCCGACACCCGCAGGCTCACCACCTGGGCGGGCTCGCCGGGGGCGCTGTGGCTGTAGCGCTGTTCGTGTGCCGCGTCGAAGGCGTGCTTGAGCGGGTCCTCCCCGTCGGCGGTGACGAGCAGCGGCGGCGCGGGCAGCGTCACGGTGTGTTCCTGGCCGACGTAGCGCATGTCGGCGGCGCGCCGGAACTCCACCTGGTCGAACCCGATGGCACTGTCGTGGAGCTGTTGCGCGCACTCGACCTCCAGCGCCCGGTACGCCTCCTCGATCTCGTGGGGATCGGTGGCGCCGAGCGTGCGTACCCCGGTCTGCACCAGGTCGAGCCGGGCGTCCGCCATGAGCATGCCGAGCGCGGAGAAGACCGCGGGGACCGGCGGGATCACCACCCGGGTGATGCCCAGTTCGCGGGCGACCAGGGAGATGTGCAGCGGCCCGTTGCCGCCGTACGCGAACAGGGCGAAGTCGCGCGGGTCCAGGCCGCGCTCGGTGGTGACCGCGCGGACCGAGTTGGCCATGGCGGCCGCGCCGATGGCGATGATGCCGGCGGCGGCGGTGACGGGGTCGAGGCCGAGCCGGCCGGCGAGCGCCCGGACCACGCGGTGTGCGGCGTCCCCGTCGATCGGCAGGTCGCCGGAGAGCCGGCCGTCCGGCGACAGGTGGCCCAGGACCACGGCCGCGTCGGTGATGGTGGGTTCGGTGCCGCCGCGCCCGAAGCAGGCCGGGCCGGGTTCGGCGCCGGCGCTGCGCGGGCCGACGTGGATGCCGCCCGCCTCGTCGAGCCAGGCGACGCTGCCGCCGCCGGTGCCCACCTCGACGATGTCCAGGCACGGGATGCGGATGGGCAGCCCGGTGCGGTAGCCGCCCAGGAAGTAGTCGCTGGCGACCGGGAAGGTGAGATCCCGGATGACGGCGGACTTGGCGGTGGTGCCACCCATGTCGAAGGCGATCGCCTCGCGGTAGCCGAGGGCCTCGCAGAGCGCGATGGTGCCGACCACTCCCCCGGCCGGTCCGGACTCCAGCATCTGCACGCACTGGGCCGAGGCGGTGGCCACGTCGGAGACGCCACCGTTGGACTGCATGATCGCCACGGACGTACGCGCGCCGCCCTGGCGTAGCCGCTCGTCGAGGCGGCCGAGGTAGTCGCTGACGATCGGCCCGACGAAGGCGTTGGCGACGACCGTCGAGGTGCGTTCGAACTCGCGGTACTCACGGCTGATCTCGTGCGACAGGGTGACGTAGGCACCGGGCAGTTCCGCGCGGAGAATCTCGCCGAGGCGGCGTTCGTGTGCCGGGTTGCGGTAGGCGTGCAGGAAGGCCACGGCCACCGCCTCGACGCCCAGCCCGGCCAGTTTCCGGGCCATCACCTGCGCCTGCTGCTCGTCCAGCGGGCGCATCACCGTGCCGTCGGCCGCGATCCGCTCCGGCACCTCGAAGACCATCTCCCGGGGTACGAGCGGCCGGTGCCGGGTGAAGGAGAGGTTGAACGCGTCCGGGCGGTTGATCCGGCCGATCTCGTAGACGTCGCGGAACCCGGCCGTGGTGACCAGGGCGGTACGCGCGCCCCGGCGCTCGATGAGCGCGTTCACCACGATCGTGCTGCCGTGGATGAGGAAGGCGAGTTCGTCGAGCGGTACGTCGGCGGCGTCGAGCCCGTCGAACACCCCCTGGATCAGGTCGCGGGGCGTGCTGAGCGCCTTGCCCAGGAGCAGCTCACCGGTCTGTTCGTGGTACGCGACCACATCGGTGAAGGTCCCTCCGATGTCGACCGCCGCCCTGATCGGCATGTCTTCTCCTTAGCCAGTCCGCGCCGGCAAACCTGCATCCGATTGCGCCGCAACTGTATCCAGATCGCGCTTCGTAGTCTACAGTTCACGTTCAAGCATGTGGAGGCGTCGATCAATCTTCCCCCGTCGCCGGCGCAACCGTGGTCCGGTGGCGAGAAAGGACAGAGCATGCGACTGACGACGATCCGCCGGGACGGGGACACGTTCGCCGGCCGGGTGGAGGGCGGCGAGGTGGTCCTGCTGCCGTTCCGGGACGTCGGGGAACTCCTCGCCTCCGGCGCCGACTGGCGCGAGCGCGCCGCCGCGCCGACCGCGCCGTCGGTGCCCCTGGCCGGGGCCGACTTCGCCCCGCTCACCCCCCGGCCGGAGAAGATCATCTGTGTCGGCGTCAACTACGCCTCGCACATCGCCGAGGTCGGGCTGCCGACACCGGAGCACCTGACGATCTTCGCCAAGTACAGCCGCAGCCTGATCGGCGCGTACGACGACATCGTGCTGCCGCCGCAGTCCCACGCCGTCGACTGGGAGGTCGAACTCGGCGTGGTCATCGGCCGCCCGGTCCGGCACGCGAACCCCGAGGAGGCGCTGGCGGCCGTGGCCGGCTACACGATCGTCAACGACGTCACGATGCGCGACTGGCAGCTGCGTACCTCGCAGTTCCTGCAGGGCAAGACGTTCGAGGCGTCCACCCCGGTCGGTCCGTTCCTGGTCACGCCGGACGAGGTCGACCACGCCCGCGCCTTGGACATGACCTGCGCGGTGGACGACACCGTCATGCAGAAGGCCAGCACCGGCGAGCTGCTCTTCCCGGTCGGCGAGATCATCGCGTACCTCAGCTCGATCATCACCCTGGTGCCCGGAGACCTCATCGCCACCGGCACGCCGGCCGGGATCGGCGCGGCCCGCAAGCCGCCCGTCTTCCTCGCCGCCGGCCAGACCCTGCGGACCGGGATCGCCGGCCTCGGCGAGCAGGCCAACCGGTGCGTCGCCGCCTGAGCCGAGAGGAGGCCCCATGCACCTGATCGAGTACTTCGACCGCGGCGTACGGCTCAACCCGGACGGGGTCGCGTTCGTCCGCCCCGACGGCACCGGCGCGGTCACGTACGCCGAGGCGGAGGCCATCACCCACCGGGTGGCGGCGGCGCTGCGGCGGGTGGGCCTGCCACCGGGTGCGCCCGTCGCGGTGGCCAGCCCCAACTCGCCGATCGTCTTCCCCTGCGTGCTCGGCGTGCTGCGGGCCGGCTGCACCTGGGTGACGGTCAACGCCCGGTCCACGCCGCAGGAGATCGCCACGCTGCTGCGGACCGTCGACGCCCGCGCCCTGCTCTACGCGGCCGGGGCCGCCGTGGACCAGCTCCGCGAGTCCGTGCCGAGCATCGAGCACTACGTGGCGATGGACGAGCCGGCCGGCGACGACCCGGGGCTGGACGAGTGGCTGGCACCGGCGGGCACCCGGGTGCCCCTGCCCCCGCTCGACGAGGAGGCGATCGCCGCACTGATCGCCACCGGCGGCACCACCGGGCGCTCCAAGGTCGTCCGGGTGTCCCACCGCGCCTTCGCCACGATGGTCGCCGGGTTCCACGCCCACATGCCGGAGCGGAACCCGGTGCACCTGGTCGCCGCGCCGATGACCCACGCCGCCGGCGCCGTGGTGTTCCCGGTGCTGAGCGCGGGTGGCACCAACGTCGTCCACAGCACGGTGGTGCCCGGGGAGATCCTGGCGTCGATCGAACGCCACCGGGTCACCCGGCTGTTCCTGCCACCCACGGCGGTCTACGCCCTGCTCGCCGACCCCGACGTCCGCCGCCGGGACGTGTCGAGCCTGCGCTACTTCCTCTACGGCGCGGCGCCCATGTCCGTGGAAAAGCTGAAGGAGGCGCTGGACGTCTTCGGGCCGGTCATGGCCCAGTTCTACGGCCAGACCGAACTGCCGATGCTGTGCACCTTCCTCAGCCCGGAGGAGCACGCCGAGGCGCTGGCCGATCCGGCGTTGCAGCGGCGGCTCGCCAGCTGCGGACGGCAGAGCGTCGTCGCGAACGTCGCCGTGTTCGGCGACGACGGCCCCTGCCCGACGGGCGAGCCCGGCGAGATCGTGGTCCGCAGCTCGCTGCGGATGAGCGGATACCTGCACGAGCCCGAGCAGACCGCCGCGGTGCGGCTCGACGGCGGCTGGCAGGCCACCGGGGACGTCGGCTACCTGGACGACGACGGCTACGTCTACCTGGTCGACCGCAAGCGCGACCTGATCATCTCCGGTGGCTTCAACGTCTTCCCCAGCGAGGTCGAGCAGGTCATCTGGGCCCACCCGGCAGTCAAGGACTGCGCCGTGATCGGGCTGCCGGACGAGAAGTGGGGCGAGCGCGTCACCGCGGTCGTCGAGGTCAAGCCCGGCGCCGAGGTCGACGCCGCGGACCTCATCGCACTCTGCAAGCAGCGGGTCGGCAGCGTCAAAGCCCCGAAGGAGGTCCTGTTCCGTCAACTTCCCCGGTCCGCCGTCGGCAAGGTGCTCAAGCGCGAACTGCGCGAGGAGTACTGGGCCGGGCAGGCGCGACGGGTCTAGCGCATGCCAGCACGAGGAGCCCCCGATGCCACAGAGAGGTCAGCTTCGACAGACTGAGACGGCCACCGCGGAGCAGACGGCCGGGGACATCCCGGCCCGCATCGAGCGCATCCCGGTGGGCCGGTTCCACTACCGGCTCGCCGGCACGCTCGGCGTCGGCACCTTCTTCGACGGGTTCGACTCGACCAGCATCGCGGTCATCCTGACCGTGATCATCGCGTACTTCGACATCAGCACCGCGCAGGCCGGCATCCTGGTCGCCGCCGGCTACCTGGGCCAGTTCCTGGGCGCGCTGGTGATCGGCGCGCTGGCCGACCGGTTCGGCCGGCGGCCGGCGTTCGTCCTGTCCCTGGTCACCTTCGGCGTCTTCTCCGCCGTGTGCGCCCTCGCCTGGAGCGCCCCGAGTCTCGGCGTGCTCCGCGCGGTGCAGGGCCTCGGCCTCGGCGCCGAGGTGCCGGTGGCGGCGACGCTGGTCAACGAGTACCTGGGCGCCCGCAACCGGGGCCGGATCGCCGTCGCCTACCAGTCCACCTTCAACTGGGGGCTGCTCGCGGCACCGATCGTCGGGATCGTCGCGCTGCAGGGCTTCGGCGAGGACGCCGGCTGGCGGGTGCTGCTCGCGGTCGGCGCGCTGCCCGTCCTCGTCGCCGCGTACGCCTGGTTCCGGCTGCCCGAGTCCGCCCGCTGGCTGGCGCAGCGGGGCCGCCGCGCGGAGGCCGAGGCGTACGTGGCCCGGATGGAGCAGGAGGCGACCGCGCGCGGGGTGGACCTCGCGCCACCGCAGCCGTCACCGCCGGCCGCCAACAGCCGGCTGCGGCTCGGGGAACTGTTCGCCCCGACGTACCGGCGGCGCACCCTGATGCTGGCGGCGCTGTGGTTCCTGACCTACTTCGTCGGCTACGGGTACGCGGTGTGGATGCCGACGCTGTACGTGCGGATCGGCGGTCTGAAGACCACGCAGGCGCTGGGGTTGACCGTACTGCTCGGCGTGCTGCAACTGGCGATGGTCTACGTGACCGCGTTCCTGGCCGACCGGGTCGGCCGGAAACCGCTGCTGACCTGGAGCTTCGTCATCATGGCGGCCAGCGGGCTGGTGGGCTTCGTGGGCGTCGGCGTGCTGGCGGTGCACACCTGGCCGATGCTGCTGGCGACGGCGGCGCTGTTCGCGGTCGGCGGCACCGCCCCGACCAGCGCCCTCTACCTCTACACGGCGGAGCTGTATCCCACCCGGATGCGGGCCTGGGCGACCTCGACGTGCAGCAGCGTCAACCGGCTGGCCAGCATCCTCTCCCCGCTGCTGGTCGGCGCGCTGCTCGGCACCAGCCTCGGGGCCGGACCGGTGTTCCTGTCCTTCGCGCTCGCCAGCGCCGTCGCCCTCGTCGTGGTCGTGATGGCCGGCATCGAGACCCGCCGGCGACGACTGGAGGACATCTCCCGATAGCGGCGTCCAAGACGTCCGCCCGGTCGCCAGGGTGCCGCTGGTGACCGGGCGGGCCGACGCTCAGGGGGCAAGCCCGAGCAGGTGCGCGGCGATCGCCTCCAGGGTGGCCGGCAGCGCCGGGTACGCCCGGACCCGAGGGGTACGGGCAGCGTCGTTGGCGACGGTGAGCACGGCCTGCACCCGTACCCGGGCGGCGGTGGGATCGAGGCCGGGACGCGTCGCGCGCAGCAGGTGCACCCACTCGCCGATGTAGTCGTGCTGGGTCTGCCGGCTCTCCCGGCGCTCGGCCTCCGGCAGGTGTTCCACCTCGGTGATCAGCAGGTCGACCAGGTCGTGATGGGCCTGGGTGAAGCCGACGTAGCCGCGGACCAGCGTGCGCAGCCCGTCGGTGGCGTCGCCGGCCGTGCGGTACGCGGTGGCGACATCCGTGAGCAGCACGGCCGCGCCGCGCCGCAGGGCGGTGACCAGCAGGTCCAGCTTGCTGGGGAAGTGGTGATAGACGCTCGGCCCGGCGATGCCCACGGCGGCGGCGATGTCCTCGATGCCGACCTCGGTGTAGCCGTGCGCGGCGAACATCCGTACGGCCTGGATGAGCAGCGCCTCGCGGCGCGCGGCCGGCACCAGCCGGGCCGGGTCCGGTCGTGGTGCCGGCACCGGGGCGGGCTCCGGCAGCACCGTGTCCAGCACCGCGCCGCACAGCTCGGCCAGCAGCTCGTCGTACTCGGGTCGGGGCAGGTCGAGCCGGTGGAACGAGACGCTGGTCAGGGCGCTGATCATGGCCCAGGCGAGCAGCTCGGCGGCGGCCGGGTCGAGGTCCGGCCGGACGACGCGCACCTGCCGGGCGAGCAGCGCGCCGATCCCGTGCAGCTCGGCACGGAACACCCCCCGGTCCGCGGGCGTCAAGTGCCGGGCCTCCCGCTGCCACAGCAGGCCGAGCTGCCGGTGGTCCAGGGCGAGGGCGCCGAGCCGGTTCAGCGCGGCCGCCCGGTCGGTCAGGTCGAGGTCGGTCAGCAGTTCCCGTACCGGGGTGAGGCCGCCGGTGAGCACCTCGCTCAGCAGGTGCTGCTTGCCGGCGACGTGCCGGTACAGGGCGGACGGGCCCACGCCGACCGCCTCGGCGAGGTCGCCCATGGTGAGCTGGCCGTAGCCACGGCGGTGGAACAGATCGGCGGCGGCGGCGAGGATCAGCTCCCGCCGGTTGCGGGGCCGGGTGCCGCGCGGCGGGCGGGCCGGGGTCGGGGTGGCGGTGGGCGGGGTCACGCGGCTCCCAGTTGCAGCGACCGGCCGATGATCTCCTTCATGATCTCCGTGGTGCCGGCGTAGATCCGCGAGACGCGGGAGTCCAGCCAGGCGCGGGCGATGCAGTACTCGGTCATGTACCCGTACCCGCCGTGCAGCTGGACGCAGGTGTCCATCACCCGGCCCTGCAGCTCGGTGCTCCACCACTTGGCCTTGGCCGCGTCGACCGGGTCCAGGTCACCGGCGTTGAGGGCGAGCACGCACAGGTCGACGTACGCCTGGGTGATGTCGATCTCGGTGGACAGCTCGGCGAGGGTGAACCGGGTGTGTTGCAGGCTGCCGATCGGGTTGCCGAAGGCGTGGCGCTCGCGGACGTACTCGATGGTCCACTGCAGGGCCGCCGTGGCCTGGGCGATGGCCGCGACGGAGCAGGAGAGCCGTTCCTGGGCGAGGTTGCGGGTGAGCCCGGCGAAGCCCTCGCCCTCACCGCCGAGCAGGTTGGCCGCCGGGACGCGGGCGCCGGTGAAGAAGAGTTCGGCGGTGTCCTGGGCATGCAGGCCAACCTTCTTCAGCCGGCTGCCGCGGGTGAAGCCGGGGGTGTCCCGTTCGACCACGATCAGGCTGAGGCCCCGGTGCGGGTGCTCACCGGTGCGGACCGCGACGATCACCAGGTCGGCGTTGATCGCGTTGGAGATGAACGTCTTGGCGCCGTCGAGCAGGTAGTGGTCGCCGTCGCGGACCGCCCTGGTGCGGATGCCGGACAGGTCGGAGCCGGTGCCCGGCTCGGTCATCGCGATGGCGGTGATGAGGCGGCCGGCGGTGATGCCGGGCAGCCACCGCGCCTGCTGCGCGTCGTCGGCCAGGTCGAGGAAGTACGGCAGGCAGACGTCGGCCTGCAGGCTCGGGCCGAGGACGGCGGGCGCCACGGCCAGCCGCGCGCCTTCCTCCTGGAGGACGGCGTTGTAGCGGAAGTCGGTGATGCCGGTGCCGCCGAGCCGTTCCGGCACGCCGAAGCCGAGCGCGCCGAGCTCACCCAGCTTGGTGAACAGCTCGCGTGGGGTGATGCCGTCCTGCTCCCACTGCGCGTAGTTCGGGATGACCTCCTTCTCCAGGAAGGTCCGCACGCTGGC
>NZ_JAPDPH010000450.1 GCF_026013475.1 Micromonospora yasonensis
CCGGCGGGCCGGTCGACCCGCGCGGCTGGCGGGACTACCCGGCCGGGCCGGCCTACCTGCGCGCGCTCACCGACGGTCGGGCCCCGCGCGCGGTCTGGTCCGCGCTGCCCGGCGAGGACTGGGCCGCCCGGTACGCCGACGCCGTCGCCGCCACCGTCGCCGGCGGCCGGGGCGCGGTGATCGTGGTGGCCGACGCCCGCGACCTGGAGCGCCTCGACGCCGCGCTCACCGACGTGCTCGGGCCGGGACGGCACGTCTGCCTCTCCGCCGCGCTGGGCCCGGCACGTCGCTACCGGGCCTTCCTCGCCGCGCTGCGCGGCGACGTGGCGGTGGTGGTCGGGACCCGGGCGGCCATGTTCGCCCCGGTCCATCGGCTCGGTCTGGTGGCCATCTGGGACGACGGCGACGACCTGCACGCCGAGCCCCGGGCGCCCTACCCGCACGCCCGGGACGTGCTGCTCACCCGGGCCCAGCTCGGCGCGACGGCCGCCCTGGTCGGCGGGTACGCCCGCACCGCCGAGGCGCAGCTGCTGGTGGAGACCGGCTGGGCCCGAGAGGTGGTCGCCGACCGGGCGACCCTGCGGGCCCGGGTGCCGGCCATCGCGCCGACCGGGGACGACCCGCAACTGGCCCGCGACCCGGGCGCCGCCTCCGCGCGGCTGCCCAGCCTGGCCTGGACCACCGCCCGGGACGCGCTCCGCGCCGACCTGCCGGTGCTGGTGCAGGTGCCCCGCCGCGGCTACCTGCCCTCGGTGGCCTGCGCCGACTGCCGTACCCCGGTCCGGTGCCCGCACTGCGCGGGGCCGCTCGCCCTGCCCTCGGCCGACGGGGCACCGGCCTGCCGCTGGTGCGGCCGGGTCGTCGCCGCGTACACCTGCCCGGAGTGCGGGGGACGGCGGTTGCGCGCCGCGGTCACCGGCGCCCGGCGCACCGCCGAGGAACTCGGCCGGGCCTTCCCCGGCGTACCGGTGCGCACCTCCGGTCGGGAGGAGGTGCTCGGCACCGTGCCCGGTGGCGCGGGCCTGGTGATCGCCACCCCGGGGGCCGAGCCGGTCGCCGACGGCGGGTACGGGGCGGTGCTGCTGCTCGACTCGTGGTCCCTGCTCACCCGGGCCGACCTGCGGGCGGGGGAGGAGGCGTTGCGGCGCTGGCTGGCCGCCGCCGCGCTGGCCCGGCCCGGTGCGGCCGGGGGCCGGGTCGTGGTGGTGGCCGACGGTGGGCTCGCCCCGGTGCAGGCGCTGCTGCGCTGGGACGCGCCCTGGTTCGCCGCGCGGGAGCTGGCCGAGCGGCGCGAGCTGGGCTTCCCGCCGGCGGTGCGGATGGCCAGCGTCACCGGGGCGGCGGAGGCGGTGGCCGACCTGCTCGCCGACGCCCGGCTGCCCGACGGCGCCGAGGTGCTCGGCCCGGTGCCCGCCGACGAGGGGCGGG
>NZ_JAPDPH010000451.1 GCF_026013475.1 Micromonospora yasonensis
GCCCGGCTCGCGGCCGGTGACGGCACCGTCCGGTGCGCCGTACCGCTGGCGGGCGGCGCCGGCCAGCCGCTGTTCCTGTGCCACCCGGTCGGCGGGTCGGTGGCCCGCTACGCCGACCTGGCCCGCGCCTGGGCCGGCCCGGTGTACGGCTTCCAGAGCCGGGCCCTCGCCGGCGACGACCCGACCGGCGCACCCAGCCTCGCCGACCTGGCCGCCGGATACCGGGCCGAGCTGCGCCGGCTGGCGCCGCACGGACCGTACCTGCTCGCCGGCTGGTCGATGGGGGGCGTGCTGGCCCACGAGCTGGCCGCCCAGCTGCGCGACGAGGGCGAGGCGGCGTGGGTGGTCCTGGTCGACAGCGACATCCGGAACCTGCGGCTGCCGGCCGACGACCGGGAGCGGCACCGGGAGTTCCTCGCCGACCTGGCCGGCGGCCGGCTGCCGGAACCGGTGGTCGCCGCGCTCGCCCGCGCCGCCGAGACCGGGCTGGCCGGGGCGGCGCACGCCGCGGCCCAGGCGGCGGGCCTGCTCCCCGCCGAGCTGGACGAGGCCGGATACCGGCGGCTGGTCCGGGTGCACGGGGACAACCTGGCCGCGCTGGCCGCCCATCGCCCCGTCCCGGGGGTGGCGCCGGTGCTGCTGATCGTGGCCGACCGGGTCGAGCGCCCGGACCCGGTGCCGGCCTGGCGGGCGGTCTGCCCGGAGCTGACCGTGGAACGCTGGCCCGAGGACCACCACTCGATCGTGTCCGCAGCCCCCTCGGCCCGCCTGGCCGACCGCATCGCCCGCTTCGTCACCGAGACGAAGCCGGCCGAAGCGACCCCCGACGCCCTGGCCGCGGCATCCTGAGCAGACACCCGGCAAGATCCGCACAACATCCGGGACGGTGCTGCCTGCCGGCTTGTCGAGGCAGCAGCTTCCCCGAAGTTGCTCACCCGGGCCGGCGGTCAGGACCAGTCGAAGGCCTGGGCGTCGGAGGAGAGGTAGCTGCCGTCGACCAGGTCCGGCCAGGTGGCGTAGCGGCGCAGGCCATAGAGCAGGGGCCGCTGCGGGCGCAGCCGGGTGACCGCGCGGACCCGACCCATCACCACCGCGTGGTCGCCGACCACGCTGTCGTCGACCACCTCGCAGTCGGCGATGGTGTGCGCGGCGTCGAGCAGGTGCGGACCGCCGGCCTCCGGGCCGACGGTCCACCGGACCCGGTCGAAGCGGTCGACCGCCCCGGAGGCGAACAGCTCGGCGAAGGCCCGGGCCTGGTCGTGCAGCAGGTTCACCGCGAAGGAGCGGGTGGCCGCGATGGCGTCCAGGGTGGGGCTGCCGCAGCGCAGGCAGACCAGCAGGATCGGCGGGTCGAGCGAGACGCTGCACAGCGAGGTGCAGGTCATCCCCCAGGGCTGGCCGTCGCCATGCAGCGCGGTGGTCACC
>NZ_JAPDPH010000452.1 GCF_026013475.1 Micromonospora yasonensis
TGGCTCCCCTCTGTGTCAAGACACTGCCGGGAGGAGAGTTCTATCCTGGGTCTTGGCGGGTCCGGGAAGTGACTTCTCCGAAGAGCCGGCGTGGGGATGCGAGCCGGTCACGCTGGAGTCAGTGGTCGTTCCCCGTTGTCCTCCCGGGCCCGCTGCCGTGGCCACCGCGTCGTTGATCATGGTTCGATAGACGATGTCGGACAGGCGTCGTTTCAGCGCGCGCATCGCTTCCATCGATGTCTTGCCGTCGGCTTTCTTGCGGTCGAAGTAGGCGCGCCCTTCGGTGGGGTTGCGTAGCTGGACGGTGGCCATGATGTGCAGCACCCGGTTGATCTGCCGGTTCCCGGCGCGAGAGAGCCGGTGGCGTACCTGGTCGCCGGAGGAGGCGTCGATGGGAGCGGTGCCGTTCCAGGAGGCGAAGTGGGCCCGGTTGGGGAACCGGGTGATGTCGCCGACCTCGACCAGCAGCCGGGCGGCACCGGACGGACCGATGCCGTGCAGGTCCATCAACGTGGTGCCGGTCGAGGCGACCAGCTCCCTCAGTTCCTTGTCTGCCTCCTTGGAGCGCCGGTAGACCCGTTCGAGGTCGGCGATCAGCTCCGCGGCGACCCGCCGGCGGGCCTTGCCGACCGCATCGCGGGGCCGGACCGTGGCCAGTAGTGCCTTGGCCTGGGCGGCGGACAGACTCTTCTTCGCCCCGCCTGGAATGAGTTCCAGCAGTAGCTGGTGCAGCTGGGACACCATCCGGGTGTGGTCCTCGCCGAGGGAACGGCGCCGGTCGACCAGAATCCGCAGCAGAGCCAGCTGGTCGTCGTTGACGACCGGGCGTAGCCCGGCCATGCGGGTGCCGACCAGCGCGATGGAGTGGGCGTCAGTGGCGTCGGTCTTGCGGCCCTGCCCGGTGGCGAACACCCGCGCCCGGGCGGACAGCTTCGGCGGGACGTCGACGACCTGCTCGCCATCGGCCAGTAACCGGTTGGCGATGTGCCGGCCGATGCCCTGGCATCCCTCGATCGCCCAGACCCGGTTCGGCCACTGCCTGGCGTACTTCCTCATCGCCGCGTAGCCGTCCCGGTCGGTGTCGAACCGGCCGCCGCCGACGACCGTCTCGTCGCCGGCCATGACCTCGATCGTGGCAGAGCGCTTGTGCGGGTCCATCCCGATGACCACACGATCCGACGTGACACTCAACGCGTCCTCCGATGCTCGATCCATCTCGGTTGTCGAGCCGGGAGGGCAACGCTACTTCGAGCCGAGCAAACCCCTCTCGAGCCTCTCCCCGCCCTGGGGCGACGCCCGGGCCGCGCAGGCCAGATGAGAGCCACACGACCAGCGTGGGCAGCCGAAATGAGAGCGACAGCCCGGGCGCCTCGACCGAAGCCTGGCCGGGCCGCGGTCGCAGGTCAATGAAACAAGTAGCCGA
>NZ_JAPDPH010000453.1 GCF_026013475.1 Micromonospora yasonensis
GGGCACCCCGTCGGCCGGCGCCTGCCGGTCCAGCACGTACGGCCGGCCCCCGGCCTTGGCCACCGCGGTCACCACGGCCGCGCCGAGCCCGCTGGAACCGCCGGTGACGAGGACCGCCCGTCCGTTCATGTCCCTGCTCATACGACTCCTTTGACGAGGTGGAGGCCGCGGGTGCGCGCGGCGGAGATGGTGCCGGTGGTGGACCGGCCGGCCAGGTAGGGGACGGTCACGACCCGCCCGCCCCAGCGGTGGACCAGTTCGGCCTCGGGCAGCTCACCGTCGCCGTAGTCGCCGCCCTTGACCCAGACGTCGGGCCGCAGCCGGGCCAGCACCTGGTGCGGGGTGGGCTCGTCGAAGACCACCACCGCGTCGACGCAGTCCAGTGCGGCCAGCAGCCGGGCCCGGTCCTCCTCCCGGTTGACCGGGCGTTCGGCACCCTTGAGGCCCCGCACACCGCGGTCGGAGTTGAGGCAGACCACCAGGCAGTCGCCGAGGCGGCGGGCCGCCTGGAGGGTGGCCAGGTGCCCGGCATGCAGGATGTCGAAGCAACCGCCGGTGGCGACCACGGTGCCGCCGTCGGCGCGTACCGCCTTGATGAGCTCCTCGACGGTGCGGGTCGCGGTCAACGCGGGGCGCTGCTCCGGTGCGCGGCCCAGGCCGGCCGCCCCGCCCGCCGCCACGTACCCGGACGCGGCGGCGACCGCCGCCTGCGTGGCCTCGGCGACCGACGCGCCGTCGCCCAGCGCGAGCGCGGCGGTGGCGGCGAACCGGTCCCCGGCGCCGCAGGTGTCCTCGACGTGGTCGAGGGTGGACGGTGGCGGGACGACCAGCGGGGTGCGGCCGGCGTGGCAGAGCACCGCGCCGTCCGCGCCCACGGTCGCCGCGACCGCGCCGACCCGCCAGCGGCGGCGCAGCTCGTGCCCGGCCCGGGTGGCGGTGGAGAGCGCGGAGCCGGCCCCGGCGTCGCCGATGAGCTGCCGCAGTTCGGCCAGGTTGGGGGTGGCCAGCCGGACCCCGGGCGTCGCGGCCGGGCCGCGCGGGTGCGGGTCCCAGACCACCGGCGCGGGCGACTCGGCCAGCGCCGTGCGCAGGGCCGGCTGCCGGAGCAGCCCACGACCGTAGTCGCTGGCCAGGATGGCCCGGGCCCGGGACAGCACCTCTCGCACCGCCTCCGGCGGCTCGCCCGGCGGTTGCGGGTCGCCGCCCCGATCCAGCCGGAGCAGGGTCTGCCCGCCGGCCCGCAGCCGGATCTTCTCGGCGGTGGCGCCGGGCAGGTGCATCGGGTAGACCGCCACCCCGGCCTCGGCCAGCAGTTCGGCCAGCCGGGCCCCGCCGGCGTCGTCGGCCAGCGCGGTGACCAGCGCGAGGTGCCGCCCGCTGCTGCCGCTCATCAGCA
>NZ_JAPDPH010000454.1 GCF_026013475.1 Micromonospora yasonensis
TCCGGTTTGATGTTATGCGGCGATCGGGGTGGGGTCGGGCTGGTCGGTGTTGTGTTGGTCGGTTTCGATTACGACCATGCGGGCTTTGGCGAGTAGTTCCAGGCCCATGTAGCGGCGGCCTTCGGTCCACTCGTCGGTCTGCTCGGCCAGGACCGCGCCGACGAGTCGGATGATCGCTGGCCGGTTCGGGAAGATGCCGACGACGTCGGTGCGGCGGCGGATCTCCTTGTTCAGCCGTTCCTGCGGGTTGTTCGACCAGATCTGGCGCCAGATCTCGCGGGGGAAGCCGGTGAAGGCGAGCAGGTCGTCGCGGGCGGTGTCGAGGTGCTCGGCGGCGGCGGGGAACTTCGCCTCGATCGTGGTCACGACCCGGTCGAACTGGGCTCGGACGGCGTCGGCGTCGGGCTGGTCGAAGATGGTGCGGACGAGAGTGGCGATCCACGGCTGCGCTGACTTCGGCACCTTCGTCAGCAGATTCCGCAGGTAGTGGGTCCTGCACCGCTGCCACGAGGCCCCCGGCAGAGCCGCCCCGATGGCCTGCACGAGTCCGGCGTGGGCATCGGAGATGACCAGACGCACCCCCGTCAGGCCGCGGGCGGTCAGCGACCGCAGGAACGCCAGCCAGCCGGCGCCGTCCTCATCCGAGGCCACGTCGAGGCCGAGGACTTCACGTTGACCGTCGGCGTTGACCCCGACCGCGATCAGAGCGTGGACGTTGACAGTGCGGCCATGCTCGCGGACCTTCATCGTCAACGCGTCCATCCACACGAACGTGTAATGGCCTGAGTCCAGGGGCCGGTTGCGGAACGCCTCGACCTGCGCGTCCAGGTGAGCAGCCATCTCCGAGACCTGCGACTTCGACAGCTGCCGGATCCCGAGCTGCTCAACCAGCTTCTCCACCCGGCGGGTGGACACCCCGAGCAGGTAACTCGTGGCCACCACGGAGACCAGGGCCTGCTCAGCCCGCCGGCGGTGCGTCAGCAGCCAGTCCGGAAAGTACGAGCCCTGCCGCAGCTTCGGGATCGCCAGGTCGATGGTGCCGGCGCGGGTGTCCCACTCTCTCGGCCGGTAGCCGTTACGAGAGTTGACCCGCTCGTCGCTGCGCTGCCCATATGCGGCGCCGCAGATCGCGTCTGCCTCGGCGGACATCAACCCCTGCGCGAACGTCTTGATCATCGCCTGCAGCACATCCGGCGACGCGCCCGCGATCTGCTCGCACAGCAGGTCAACAGGGTTCACACTCTCAGATGCGGCCATCGCGCATCACTCTCCTTCGTTCGACTTAGCCGTCTCGAAGGATCGCGCGGTGGCCGTCTCCTATCTACGCAACACGCCCATCACGGGCAAGTCGTACACCACTTCCGTGGACGCAACC
>NZ_JAPDPH010000455.1 GCF_026013475.1 Micromonospora yasonensis
CAGGGTCATTGCGTTCTGGGGTAACTGCTGGTCACGGCGGTGATCAGGTCGTGTGATCGGCGGTTGGCTTGGCGGGTGGCGCGGGCGATGTTGGTCGCGCCGGTGATGCGGTGCCAGCCGATCGCGGTGTTACGCAGCGTTGCGATGACGGCGGGTCCGTTGCCTGTCCGGGCCTGGTGGAGGTCTTCACGGAACGTCACGTCGCGTACGTGATGGAGGCGGTTCTCGATGTGCCAGTGTCGGCGGATCCAGGTCTGCAGGTCACGGGGCAGAGCCTGGCCTGCGGGCAGTGACACGGTCAGGTAGGCGGTCTCGCGGCTGGTCTTGCCAGCGACGATGCGGGTGCGGGTGATCCGCACGGCTTGCTGGGCGTGCGGGAAGGCGATGCCGCCGGGCGTGGCGACGGTGACGGCTTTGACGGTGCGGGTCTCGCGGCGGCCGTGACCGCGGTCACGGGTCCGGTCACCGACCGGGATCTGCGCCCAGGGCAGCCGTTTGAGCTGCTTGAACAGGGTCGGCTGGTTGGCCTTCACCTGTACGAGCAGGTGCGCTCGGCGGGCGGTGACCTCGTCGGCGTGCCCGGTCTGGGTGTGCAGGGCGTCGGCGATGAACAGCACCCCTGCCAGGGTGCCGAGCACCGCCTCGACGGCGTCGAGCAGCGGGGCGAACGCCGGGATCTCATTGCTCTTGGCGTCCACGGTGACCTGGGCGAGCACGATCCCGGTGGTGGTGTCCAGCGCGGACAGCAGATGCACCTGGCGACCGTCGCCCGTTCGGGCGCCGCGCAGTGTCTTGCCGTCGATGGCGATCACCGTGCGGTACCGCCTCGGCCTGGTCACCTCGACGGGAGTGCGGGTGCGCAGCCAGCCGGCTAGGACATTGCCGAGCAGCGTGCCGTCGAGGCGCGTCAGGATCCGCCAGACAGTGCTGCCGACCGGCACTCCTGTGGTGAACCCGAGCCGTTTCTGGGCGCGTTCGTCCAGGTCGTGCAGCCAATCCGTGATCGCGGCGAATGACGACGCCCCGGCCATGACGGCGCAGACCGCCACCGCCAGCAGCGCGGTCAGCGGGTAACGCACGCCTCGTGGGTCGCGTGGATCAGGAACAGCGGCGAGTGCGTGCAGCAGCCCGCCGTGTTCACCGTCGGTGACTGGCGCGGCCTCGGCGATGGAGGTGGGTGCCGCTACGGCCAGTGCAGGGATGAGAGATGATGCCATCGGCGGGTGAGGTCTTCCTCGGAGTCGTGAAGCGTCGCAACTCCATGATCACCGATGCGACCTCACCCGTTCCTTACGCCTCCACAGAGGCCGAACTCGTCTCGAAACTCCTGGTCAACGGCCCGCTGGCCGACTATGCAATCGCCCTG
>NZ_JAPDPH010000456.1 GCF_026013475.1 Micromonospora yasonensis
CCGCGGGCGCCAACCGCTCACCGCTCGCGACGACGTTGGTCAGCTTGTACTTTCGCGCCGGGTTGTCCGTCACGATCTTGATGATCGTATCGATCGGATCTTCCTGAACATTGGCGAGATTGATCGTCAGGCTGTCGCCCTGCTGCCTGAACGACGTGACCGGGATATCTCTGTTCAGCCACGTCACCGATGTCACCCGATCGTTGACCGGGCGAATGGTCAATGACCTTTCGGCAATTGCGTCGAAGCCCTTCTTACCGTCTGGGCCCTTCATGACATGGAGATAGATGTTGTTATCCCTGGAGGTTGCGTAACCCCACTGCGGGCCGGTCGTGCTGTTCGGGAAGGCGAACTTTTCGTAGTTTCCCCTCCCGTCGTCCTCGTAACCGTAACCCGACAGGAAGTATGGGGTCGTGCCGGTCGTGGACTCGTGCCTCTCCGGCCTACCCTGCGGGGCGAACCAGCTGGCCAGGCCCTCTCTCACATCGATGAATTCCTGCACGCCCCTCGGATACCTTGTGGCAATTTCCTCGGGAGAGTGCCAGTTAGGCCCTCGGCTGTCGATAACCGACTGGTCATTGTTGTCGACGTAGCCTCGCCCCGCATTCATGATCATTTCCTTGGAGACCAGCCTGAAGTCATCGCGCTGCCCATAGTACGGGGACTGCTGATTCTTGGTGCGAATCATTTTCCACGGTTCCATGGTGGCGCGCTTGACCAGGTGATTCGCTCTTGCGTTCGCATAGATACCGGATGCTTCTCCGGTCCTCAGATCCGGGTCGCCGTACTCTGCGCCCCAGGCATTCGAGTCAACGATGATCTCATCGCTGTAATCGCGCACGAGACTGTACATCACGTCATAGTTGGCATTAGGCATTGCCTGCGGGCCGTCAAAATAGAGGTATGCCGGAGCGTAGCGCAGAATCAGATCCTCCACATTCTGCATGAACACATCAGTGGAGTAATGCCTCAGGCCGCCGCCCTCGGTCGCATAGTACAGGCCGAACTTCATGCCGTAACGCTTAACTGCCAGCTCGAACTGCTTTAACCCGTCTACTACCTTGCCGTTTTCATCCTTCGGAAGGTACTCCTGCCGGATATGCTGTGGATCCGCAAACTTCGACGGCCAGAAATAATTCTGCTGTAGCGATTCAATCGACACCAATGAGTGTCCTTGACGCTTGGCTCTCGCTGCCCATCGATCAGCTGAGAAGTTTGGATCCACGAAATAGTTGTAGGTCGGGGTGGCATGGGTCAGCGCTCCGACCCTGCCTTCCTCGAACCATTTGTTCGGGCGTTCCTTCACCGCAACAGTGAAGGCTTTTGATGCGCTGTTCCCGTTGCGGTCAGTAACCTGAACGGTG
>NZ_JAPDPH010000457.1 GCF_026013475.1 Micromonospora yasonensis
AACGGGTGCGGGTCGTCCGGGCGTGGGAGTGGGCCCGGCCGGAGCGCCGGGCCCGCCGCGAGCTGCTGGCCGCGGTGCCCGAGCTGGACCAGGCGAAGCCGCCGCTGCTCTTCGTACCCGGGTTCGGGCACGGGGCGTGGGCGTTCGCCGAGCACTGGCTGGAGCACGCCGCCGACCGGGGATTCCCGGCGTACGCGCTGAGCCTGCGCGGGCACGGCGGCAGCGAGCCGGCGCCGGACGCGACGCTGCGCGCGTACACCCATGACGTGGTCCAGGCGGCGGCGGGCCTGCCGCGGCAGGCGGTGCTGGTGGGGCACGGCGCCGGCGCCCGGGTGGTCGGGCACGCCCTGGCCCGCTACCCGGCCCGGGCGGCGGTGCTGGTGGCGCCGGTGCTCGGCGGCTGGGGGACGGCGGGCACGGCGCTGCGGCGCAACCCCGTCGGCACGCTGCCGGCGGTTTTCGGCGCCCGCCTGCGGCTCAGCCGCCGGCAGCTGTTCAGCCGGGAGCTGCCCGACGCCGACGCCCGCCGGCACGTCGCCCGGCTGGGCCGGGCCAGCCGGCGGGCGCAGTGGCAACTGCTCACCGGCCGGGAGCCGGAGCCGGCGGTGGGCCGTCCGCCGGTGCTGGTGCTGGGCAGCCCGGACGACCGGGTGGTGTCGGCGTCCGCGCTGACCCGGGCGGCCCGCCGGTACGCCTCGGCCCCGCTGCTCTTCCCCGGCATGGGGCACGACCTGATGCTCGACGCCCGGTGGCGGGAGCCGATCGACGCGATCCTGGACTGGCTCGAGAAGGATCCGGCGCCGGCGCTCGGCTGAGCACCACGGTCAGCGGGTCCGGGCGCGCCGCCTGAGCAGGGAGCCGCTCTCCTCCAGCGCGCTCAGGTAGGACCCCGCCCAGGCGTGGATGTCGTTGCGGGCCAGGTGTTCTCGCATCGCCCGCATCCGGGCCGAGACGTCCTCCGGCGCGGCCCGCAGCGCCGCGAGCAGCCCGTGCTTGAGCCCCTCCAGGTCGTGCGGGTTCACCAGGTACGCCTGGGTGAGTTCGGCGGCCGCCCCGGCGAACTCGCTGAGCAGCAGGGCTCCGGTGTCGTCCACCCGGGCGGCCACGTACTCCTTGGCGACCAGGTTCATCCCGTCCCGCAGCGGGGTCACCGCCATCACGTCGGCGATCCGGTAGAGGGCGACCAGTTCGGCCCGGTCGAAGGGCTGGTTGAGGTAGTGGATGGCCGGCTCGCCGACCCGGCCGAACTCGCCGTTGATCCGGCCGACCTGATGCTCCACCCGGTCCCGGAGGATCTGGTACTGGGTGACCCGCTCCCGGCTGGGCACCGCGACCTGGAT
>NZ_JAPDPH010000458.1 GCF_026013475.1 Micromonospora yasonensis
GACCACCACCAGGTCGGGGTCGAGCGCGGCCAGCGAGGCCACCCAGTCCTGCTTGCGGCGCTGGTTCGGCGTCATGTGCAGGTCCGACAGGTGCAGCACGCGCAGCGGCTCGGCATCCGTGGGAAGTACCGGCACGTCGTACCGGCGCAGGGTGAACATGTTGCGCTCGACGAGCGACGCGTACGCCAGGGTGGCCGCACCGGCGGTGACGGTTCCGGCGGCGAGCCGGAATAGTGTGCGCTTTCGCATGGCGTTCAGGGTAGTTTGACCGTCCATGAGCACGCTGAAGGACCGTCTCACCGCCGACATGCGCGCCGCTCTCAAGGCGCGCGACGAGCTGACCACCTCCACCCTGCGGATGGCCCTCGCGGCCGTCGGCAACGCCGAGGTCGCCGGCAAGGAAAAGCGCGAGCTCAGCGACGACGAGGTGCTCGCGGTGCTGACCAAGGAGGCCAAGAAGCGGCGCGAGGCCGCGACCGCCTTCGCCGACGCGGGCCGCGCCGAGCAGGCCGGCAAGGAGACCGCCGAGGGCGAGGTGCTGGAGCGCTACCTGCCGAAGCAGCTCTCCGACCCCGAGCTGACCGAACTGGTCGCGGGGGCGCTGGCCGCCGGCGGCTTCACCGGCAAGGCACAGATGGGCCCGGCCATGAAGGCGGCTCAGGCCGCGGTGGCCGGCCGGGCCGAGGGCGGTCGGGTCGCCGCCGAGGTACGCCGGCAGCTCGGCCTCTGACGACGAAGCGGGCGGGCACCCACCTGGGGTGCCCGCCCGCAGTCGGGTCGGAGGTCAGCGGCGTGGTGGCCGTCCGTTGCCGTTGCCGTTGTCCGTCGGGGGTGGGGTGCCGTTGCCGTTGCCCGGCTGGCCGCCACCGCCGGCGCTGACCTCGATGGTCACCACGCCGCCCTTGATGGTGCGCCCGTCCGGGCTGGTGCCGGCGGCGGTGCCCGCCGGGCAGTTCGACGGGGTCGGGCTGGTCGCGACCACCGGCTCGAAGCCCGCGCCGCGCAGCCGCGACTTGGCGGTGTCGATCGACTGGCACTTCACGTCCGGGATGGAGCGCTGGTCACCCTCCAGGATCTTTCCGCTCGGCGGGGTGAAGTCGATCCGCTCCTTGCCCTTCATGGCGTCGCGGAGCGTCTCGTAGACCGCCGGGTTGATGCCCCAGGGCACCTCGTTGTGCTTCATCCGCTGCGTGGTCTGCGGCCAGTCCGGGTCGGCCTCGATGCCGGCCACCGCGTACTGCTTGGTCATGGCGACCAGGGCCGAGGTCTTGTCCCCGTCGGTGGTACCGGACTTGCCGGCCACCGGAGCCTTGACGATCCCGCGCACGTTGCC
>NZ_JAPDPH010000459.1 GCF_026013475.1 Micromonospora yasonensis
AACTGCGCGGCAAGAAGATCGCCACGCCGCAGCTCGGCAACACCCAGGACGTCGCGCTGCGCTACTGGCTCAAGGAGAAGGGCCTGCAGACCACCAAGGAGGGCGGTGGCGACGTGAAGGTCGTCCCGCAGGAGAACGCGCAGACCGTGGAGACCTTCGGCAGCGGCGCGATAGACGGCGCCTGGGTTCCCGAGCCGTACGTCTCCCGCCTGGTCAACGCCGGTGGCAAGGTCCTCGTCGACGAGCGCGACCTCTGGCCGGACAAGCGGTTCGTGATCACCAATCTGCTCGTCAGCACCAAGTTCCGCAAGGCCCACCCCGAGGTGGTGAAGAAGCTGGTCGAGGGGCAGGTCGCGGCGAACGAGTTCGTGAACACCAAGCCGGACGAGGCGCAGCAGGCCATCTCGGACCACATCGGCAAGATCACCGGCAAGCCGCTGGACGTGAAGCTGATCAAGCAGGCCTGGCCCACTTTGGAGTTCACCGACGACCCGATCGCCTCCTCGCTGAAGACCGGGCTGGACCACGCGGTCGCGGTCGGCCTCACCGAGCCGGTCGACCTCAACGGCCTCTACGACCTGTCCTTCCTCAACGAGGTGCTCAAGGCGCAGGGCAAGCCCGAGGTCACCCAGCCGTGACGCCGCCCACGACGACCCCGCGCAGCGCGACCGGCTCGGTCGCGCTGCGCGGCGTGACCAAGGTGTACGGCCAGGGCGGCAACGCCGTCCTGGCGCTGGACGGGGTCTCGCTGGACGTCGCACCGGGCGAGTTCGTCTGCCTGGTCGGCGCCTCCGGCTGCGGCAAGAGCACCCTGCTCAACCTGGTCGCCGGCCTGGACCGGGTCAGCGGTGGCCGGATCGAACTGGGCGACGGCGTCGACCCCGGCCTGATGTTCCAGGAGTCGGCGCTGTTCCCGTGGCTGACCGTCGAGGCCAACGTCGAGGTGCCGCTCAAGCTGCGCGGGCTGCCCCGGGCCGAGCGCCGGGCCCGGGTCACCGAACTGCTGCGCACGGTCCACCTGGGCGACTTCGGCCGCAAGCGCCCGCACCAGCTCTCCGGCGGCATGCGGCAGCGGGTCGCGCTGGCCCGCACCCTCGCCCTGGACACCCCGGTGCTGCTGATGGACGAGCCGTTCGGCGCGCTCGACGCGATGACCCGGGACATCCTGCACGACGAGTTGGAACGGATCTGGTCCGAGCGCCGCCTCACCGTGCTCTTCGTGACCCACAACGTCCGGGAGGCGGCCCGCCTCGCCGACCGGATCATCCTGCTCTCCAGCCGACCCGGCCGGATCATCTGGTCCACCCGGGTC
>NZ_JAPDPH010000046.1 GCF_026013475.1 Micromonospora yasonensis
AGCCGGTGTAGAGCGGGGCCCACTCGGCGTCCTTCATCGGGTACGGCTTCTCCGGCGCCGCCCACACCCCGACGAACTCGGCGTCGTGCGCGGTGCGGCAGTCGACCGGAGTGAGCGTCCGGGCCCGGGCGTCCCCGCCGATACGCTGGCAGCCCAGCCGCAGCGGGGACGGCCCCTTGAGCGCGTCCCGCAGGCTGCCCGTCCGGGTCACCACCCGCGCCGCCGCCTCGACAGTGGTCAACTCGGTCAGGTCGCACCGGTACCAGCGGGAGCCGGCCGCCCAGCCGGGCCCGGTGGGCAGCGCCACGGCCAGCCGGAGCCGGCCGGCGCGCCAGTTGTCGCCGACGTATCCGCTGGCCCGGCTGTCGCAGTCGGCGAACGCGCTACGCAGCTCGGCCGAGCCGAGGGCCGGCGGCGCCGCCCGGGCCACGGGGAAGGTGCCGACGTGCACCGTCTCCACCCGGTGCGGCAGGTCGCAGCCCACCGGCTCGTACCCGGCCAGGCTGAGGGTGGGGGTGAAGTCGGCGACCTGGCAGACCCCGGCCGCCGGGGTGAACGCGCCGGCCGGGGGCAGCGCGTGCCAGTCGTCGGTGAGATCCCCGTCCAGCCCGTTCGTCGCGGCGCAGCCGGTCAGCACGGCCCCCGCGACCAACGCGGCGACCAGGCTCGTCATCGCACGGCGCATCGCGGCCTCCCCAGCCCACGACCGTCGGTAGCCGACGGTCCGCCCAGGGTAGCCAAAACCCCCTCCCCGTAACAGACCGCCGTCCGGGCCCCGCCGCGCGATCTTGCACTCGTGGTGGCCCCATTCAGGACATACCGCCCGAAAGGTCAACCCGGAGCGCAAGATCGCCGCAGGGGCGGGTCAGGGGAGGGCGGCGGCGAGGGGGTTCGGGACCGGGTCGCCGGCGGTGCCGGGGGCGGCGGTGGTGGGATCGGCGGTGAGGTCGACGACCTTGTTGTCGGCGTCGACGTGGACCACACGGGGCTGGTACGTGCGGGCCTCGGCGTCGTCCATCTGCCCGTACGAGATGAGGATGACCAGGTCACCGGGGTGCACCAGGTGCGCGGCGGCGCCGTTGATGCCGATCACGCCGCTGCCCCGCCGCCCCGGGATCACGTACGTCTCCAGCCGGGCCCCGTTGGTGATGTCCACGATCGCCACCTGCTCGCCGGGGAGCAGGTCGGCCGCGTCGAGCAGGTCCTCGTCCACGGTCACCGAGCCGACGTAGTGCAGGTCGGCCTGGGTCACCGTGGCCCGGTGGATCTTCGACTTGAGCATGGTCCGCAACATCGGGGTGCCTCTCAGCGGGGTGGTGATGGCAGGTCAGGAACGTGGAGCGAGCTGGATCGGCGCGTTGTCGATCAGGCGGGTTGCGCCGACCCAGGCCGCGATCAGCAACCGGGCCGGGCCGGCGACCGGACCCGGCTCCAGGTCGGCGTCGGTGAGCACCAGGTAGTCGAGGCGGGCACCGGGCGTACCGGACTCGAAGCCACGGTGGGCGGCGGCCAGCACCGCGCCCGCGTCCGCGCCCTGCTCGGCGGCCTCGGCCCCGGCCCGTAGCGCGGCGGACAGGCTCAGCGCCGTCCGCCGCTCCTCGGTCGACAGGTAGCGGTTGCGCGAGGACAGGGCCAGGCCGTCCGGCTCGCGTACCGTCGGCACGCCGACGATCTCCACCGGCACGTCCAGGTCGCGGGCCATCCGCCGGACCAGGGTCAGCTGCTGGTAGTCCTTCTCGCCGAAGAACGCCAGGTCGGGACGGGTGAGCTGAAGCAGCTTCAGGACCACGGTGAGCACCCCGTGGAAGAAGCCGGGGCGGCTCAGCCCCTCCAGGTCCTCGCCCAGCGGGCCCGGGTTCACCCGGACCGTGGGCTGGCCGTCCGGGTACATGTCGGCCACCGCCGGGGCGAAGACCACGTCCGCGCCGGCCCGCCGGCAGATCTCCAGATCGGCGTCGAGGGTGCGCGGGTACCGGTCGAAGTCCTCGTTCGGGCCGAACTGGAGCGGGTTCACGAAGATGGTGACGATCACGTGATCGGCCTGCTCCCGGGCGGCCCGCAGCAGCGTCTCGTGCCCGGAGTGCAGCGCGCCCATGGTCATCACCACGCCGACCCGGCCGGCCAGGCCGTCCCGCGCCGCCGCCAGCTCCTTGCGCGTGTGCACCAGCTCGGTCATCAGGCTGCCACCTCGATCCCGCTCAGCACGTCCAGCAGCGGCTCCGCGTCCGCCGGGCGCAGTCGACCGGCCGCGATCGCCCGGTCCGCCGTCCGTCGTGCCAACGCCAGGTAGGGGGTCACGGATTCCGGGGCGGTCGCCGCCAGCCGCTCCAGGTGCCGGCGTACGGTGCCGGCGTCGCCCCGGGAGACCGGGCCGGTGAGCGCGTCGTCACCCAGCCGCAGGGCGTTCTCCAGGGCGGCCCGCAGCAGTGGGGCGAGCACCTTCTCCGGCCGGTCCACCCCGGCGTCGCGCAGCCGGTCGGCCGCCTCGTTGACCAGGGTCACCAGGTGGTTCGCGCCGTGCGCCAGGGCCGCGTGGTAGAGCGGCCGGTCACCCTCGGCCACCCACTCGGGCACGCCACCCAGGTCGGCGACCAGCCGGGCGGCGAACGGGCGCAGCCCGGCCGGGGCGGTCACCCCGTACGAGATGCCGGCGAGGCGGGTCAGGTCGTCCGGCGTACCGGTGAAGGTCATCGCCGGGTGCAGCGCGAGCGGCCGGGCGCCGACGGCGGCGGCCGGGGCGAGGACGCCCAGCCCGTGCGCGCCGGAGGTGTGCGCGACGACCTGGCCGGGGCGCAGCGCGCCGGCCTCGGCCAGCCCGGCGACCACGCCGGCGAGGGCGTCGTCGGGGACCGCCACGATCAGCAGGTCGGTGGCGGCGCGGGCCACGGCGGTCGCGGAGCGGTTCGGGGTCTGCGGCAGCAGCAGCGCCAGCCGGGCCTTCGCGGCCCCGGAGCGGCCGGAGACGGCGACCACCCGGTGGCCGGCGGCGGCGAGGGCCGCGCCGAGCACGGCACCGACCCGGCCGGCGCCGAGCACGCCGACGGTGAGGGTACGCGGGAAGACGGGCGGGGCGTCGGCGGGCTCGTGCGGGGCGGCCGGACGCGAACGCAGCGGTGCGCTCATGGCAATCGATCCAGTCCTCGAAGGGGGTACCGGTCGATCGCAAGTATGCGCCGGGGTTACCGAGCCGAAACAAGCATGTGTGAAAACCTTCACCGGCCGTCGCAAAGTGGTTTCAACGGCCGATCCGGGTGTCGGTCCCGGCGGCCGTTTCGGGGCCCGTACCGTCGTCGGGTGACCTCCAGCGAGCGGCTGCCCTGGCGGGTGGCGATGGACCGGGCGCTCTACGGTCCGGACGGCTTCTTCGTCTCGGGCGCGGGACCGGCCGCCCACTTCCGCACCAGCGTGCACGCCTCCCCGGTCTTCTCTTCCTGCCTCCTGCGCCTCCTGGCCTCCATCGACCGTGCGCTCGGTCATCCCCCGCGCCTCGACGTGGTGGACGTGGGTGCGGGGCGGGGTGAGCTGCTCCAGGCGCTGCTCGCGGGGGTTTCCGGGGAGCCCGCCCGCTCCGGGCGGTCAGGCTTGATCCCTCTGCGGGCGGGCTCCCCGGAAATCCTGCCCACCACGGCCGCCGCCGGGCAGTCGCCCTCGAACCTTGCCTCCACTGGTCCCTCGCCCGCCGCGCCGGTTCCGCTGGCCCATCGGGTACGTCTCACCGCCGTCGAGAAGGCACCCCGGCCTGACGACCTGCCGGCGGAGATCGAGTGGCGAGACGAGATCCCACCGGGCATCACGGGGCTGCTCGCGGCCACCGAGTGGCTGGACAACGTACCGCTGGACCTGGCGGTGCAGGCCGAGGACGGCTGGCGCTATCTGCTGGTGGACCCCGCAACGGGCGAGGAGTCGACTGGCGACCCGGTCAACGCCGAGGATGCCGACTGGCTGGACCGCTGGTGGCCCACCTGCGCGAGCGACGTGACCAGCCCGGCCACCGCTGGGTTCCGGGCGGAACCCCCCACGGGCGCAAGGGCCGAGGTCGGCCGGACCCGCGACAATGCCTGGGCCCATGCCATCGAAAAGATCGACAGAGGCTGCGCCTTGGCGGTGGACTACGGGCATCTGCGGGACGGGCGGCCGGTGGGCGGGACGTTGACCGGGTACCGGGGTGGGCGGCAGGTGGCGGCGGTGCCGGACGGGTCCTGCGATGTCACCGCGCACGTCGCCATGGACTCGGTCGCCTCCGCCGGTGAGCGGATCGCCCGGTGTGCGTACACCCTGGTCTCGCAGCGGGAGGGGCTGCGGGCGCTCGGGGCCGACGGCGGCCGACCGCCGCTGAGCCTGGCCTCCCGGGACCCCGCCGGGTACGTCCGGGCGCTCGCCGCCGCCTCGACGGTGGCCGAACTGGCCGACCCGGCCGGCCTCGGCGGACACTGGTGGCTGTTGCAACCGGTCGGCGTGGCCGTCGACCTGGGATAGCACGAGCTGGTAGTGCCCGATCGGCGGAATGATCCGCCGATCGCGCGCTCACCGGGTGTCCGGAAGCTGGCGACCCAACTCGTCACGACTCCGTAGCGCGCTGATCGCGGCTACTCCGCGTGCAATTTCGGCCGTCAGGTCGGCGCGGATTGGAGGGTGTCCGCGACCGGGCGCCGGGCGGCGGCCGTGGCGGGGAGGGCGGTGAGCGCGGCGATGGCGAGCAGGACTCCCAGCCCGGCGACTAACAGCCAGGAATCGGGTGGGTAACGGACCTCGCCGAGGCCGACGGCCAGGTACAGTCCGATGCCGGCCGGGATCCCGGCGAGGACGCCGGGTACCGCGGGAAGCAGCTGCGCGACCGACAGACCCGCGGCGGCCTGCCCTGGCGTGGCGCCGAGTGTGCGGGCGACGGCCAGGGGTTGCCGGGCGTCGAGGACCGCGGTCCAGGTGCTCACGATGGCGTTGATGAGCGCGAGGACACACAGCACGACGATGACGAGGAGCAGGGCCTGGTTGGTCCGCGCGTTCCGCGGGCTGGGCAGCTCCACGTCGCCGAGCGTGACCTGCTGGTCCTGCGCCTGGGACATGAGCACGGCGACGAGCGCGGTCATGGTGACCAGGGTGTTCACCATGACTAGCCGGGCGCGGCGTGGCCGGCGGGCGTTGATGCGTACTCCGATCAGCAGGGCGGTGGGTAGCCGACGGGACAGCCAGACGCGCCACCGGCGGCGTCGGGGCGGCGTGGCGGCGTCGGCCAGCGCGTGGACGGTGTCGGTGGTGGCGGCGCGCACCACGGGTGCCAGGGTCGCCGCGGCGGCGATGGCGAGGGCGAGGGCGGTGGCCGCGGCCACGGTGCGTAGCGCGGGCGGGTCGACGCCGACGGCGCCGAGGAGTCCGGCACCGGGGTTGGTCAGCTGGGGTGCGGCGAGCCAGCCGGCGGCCAGGCCGGTGCCGGCGGCGGCGAGCCCGATCACGAGGTATTCGGCGAGGTGGACTGCGGCGACCATGGCCGGTCCGGCACCGACGGCCTTGAGTAGCCCTACCCGGCGGCGCTGGTCGACGACGCGGCCGGCGACGATGCTGGCGACGCTGGCCACCGCGAGGGCGGTGAGCAGCCAGCTGCCGATGAGCAGGGCCTCGCGTGCGAATTTCACCAGCCTGCCGTCCATCTCGGCGATTTCTTTCCAGCTGGTGTACTCGATCCCGCCTTCGCTCCTGTGCATGAACGAGGTGCTGGCCCGCGGGTCCGCGTATCTCAGGTTCAGGGTGTACGACAGCGGCCGTGCGCCGGCCAGCGCGCCGATCTGGCTACGGTCGACCCACACCAGGCCGGCGAGTTCGGTCAGGGGGCTGCCCGCATCAGCGCGCCAGTCGGCGTTCGGGTACACGGCCCGGGCGGCGGTGACCGCGGTCCCGACCACCCGCAGCGGGTGGCCGTTGATGCTGACCGTGTCGCCGATGTGCACGCCGAGGGCGCTGGCGAAGGTGGGCTCGATGACCACGCCGCCGGGGCGCAGCCAGGTGCCGGCGGTCACCGCGGGCCGGTCGAGCGCCGCCGGGGAATTGTCCCGGCCCTCGACGACCGCGGGCACGGTCTTGCCGTGTGCGGCCAGCATCAGATAACCGATCGGGTACGGTCCGCTGTGTGCGGTGACACCGGGCGCGGTGGCCAGCGGCGCGAGGGCGGCCAGAGCCTCGGGGCCCGTCGCTCCCGGCATCGCCACCACGTCCGGGCCCGCGGTCGCGGCCCGGGTCCGCTCGTACGGTTGGGCGAGAGCCCCGTCCAGGGCGAAGCCGAGGGTCAGCGTGCCGGTCGCGGCGCTGATCGCGAGCAGCAGCAGTACGGTCTCGGTGCGCCGCCGGCGCAGGTCCCGCACCAGCAGCCGACACACCAGCAACAGACGCCCGGCCACCTCAGCGCCACCCGCCATAGACCGTGCCCGCGCCGTCGGCGATACCGGCGAACCGGCTGTCGTCGGCGAACGACCCGTCACGCATGGAGATCACGCGGTCGGCGACCGCGGCGATGCGCGCATCGTGGGTGACCACCACCAGCGTCTGCCCCGCGAGGCGCAGTTCCTCGAACAGCCGCAGCACCTCCAGGGTGGCCGCGCTGTCCAGGTTCCCGGTGGGCTCGTCGGCCAGCACGACCCGCGGCTCGTTGCTCAACGCGCGAGCGATGGCGACGCGTTGGCGCTGGCCGCCGGACATCGCCGAGGGCAGGTGCGTGGCGCGGTCGGCTAGCTCGACCCGGTCCAGCAGGTCCAGGGCGCGCCGGCGGGCCCGGCGGGGCGGCTGACCGGCCAGCAGCGCGGCCAGCTCGACATTCTCCACCGCAGTGAGTTCGTCCATGAGATGGAACGACTGGAAGACGAAACCGACGTGGTCGCGCCGCAGCCGAGCCAGGGCGCGCTCGCTCATGACGTCGATCCGATGGTCGGCCAGCCAGATCTCGCCGTCGGTGGGGCGTTGCAGCCCGCCGAGCAGGTGCAACAGGGTCGACTTCCCGCAGCCGCTGGGGCCCATGATCGCCAGCGTCTGCCCGGCGGGCACGTCCAAATCGACCTCGTCGACCGCGCGGACCAGCGCACTTCCCCGGCCGTACCACCTGGTCACCCCGCGCGCCCGCAGCAGCGCCGATCCGCTCACGCGGCACCACCAGGCATGCCCTCGCGGCCCTCGCTCAGCTCGGTCATGCCTTTGCCATCCGTCCGGTCGGGTCACGATCGGTCCACATGCGCTCGCACGCCTCCAGCCATTCCAGGTCGGCCCGCAACCGCAACACGACCCCCTCCAACAACAACCCGACGACCGGGTCCGTCGACCGCTCCAACGCGGCCCGCTGGGCATCCCGCAACCGGCGCAGCACCTCACGCCGCTGCGCATCGACCAGCGCCACCGGATCTGCCAGCCGGGCAGCAGCAGCGGCCACCAGCTTGAGATGGAATTCGCTGAGGTCCGGCTTCGGCCAGCTCACCTCGGCGAGCCACGCGGCGACCCGCTGCTGCCCCGCCGAAGTCAGCGCGTAAACCCGCCGGTCGGGCCGGTCCGGCAGACCCTCGGCCCGCTCCGACGTCACCAGCCCCGCCTTCGCCAGCCGGGTCAGCGTCACGTAGATCTGCCCGGCGTTCATCGCCTCGCCGAGCGGGCCGAGCGCGCCACGCATCCGGCTACGCAGCTCGTACCCGTACGCCGGCTCCTTCGCCAGCATGGCCAGCACCACGTCCTGCACCCAGGAACACCTCCGTCGGGCTGATATTAGATAACCGCTAGCCATAACCTTGTCAAGTCGCAGAACACGGGCCACCCCGGGTCAGCGACGGCGACGAGGCCGAGTAAGAGACCGTCGGGTACCGCCCAGGATCACGATCCTCGACGGACGGGGTGCGGTTTTCCCGGCGTGTCGAGTCGCTGCCCTGCCGACGATCACGGTTGGACTGCCGGCTTGATCGGCGCACGTGGCACGATGACGGGCATGACCACGGACGCCGGCGACCTCCGCGAACTGACCGTCGGCACCGGCGCCGGCGGCGAGCAGCTCGGCACCGACATGGTGCTGAACATCGGCCCGCAGCACCCGTCCACGCACGGCGTGCTCCGGCTGCGGCTGGTGCTCGACGGGGAACGGGTGGTGTCCGCCGAGCCGATCATCGGCTACATGCACCGGGGCGCGGAGAAGCTCTTCGAGGTACGCGACTACCGGCAGATCATCGTGCTGGCCAACCGGCACGACTGGCTCTCCGCGTTCGCCAACGAGCTGGGCGTGGTGCTCGCCGTCGAACGGCTGATGGGCATGGAGGTGCCCGAGCGCGCGGTCTGGCTACGGATGGCGCTCGCCGAGCTGAACCGGGTGCTCAACCACCTGATGTTCCTCGGCTCGTACCCGCTGGAGATCGGCGCGATCACCCCGGTCTTCTACGCGTTCCGGGAGCGGGAGACCCTGCAAACGGTGATGGAGGAGGTCTCCGGCGGCCGGATCCACTACATGTTCAACCGGGTCGGCGGCCTGAAGGAGGAGGTGCCGGCGGGCTGGACCGGGCGGGCCCGGGCGGCCATCGGCGAGGTCCGCCGCCGGATGCCCGACCTGGACCAGCTGATCCGGCGCAACGAGATCTTCCTGGCCCGTACCGTCGGGGTCGGGGTGCTGTCGGCGGCCGACGCCGCCGCGTTCGGCGCGTCCGGGCCGGTCGCCCGCGCCTCCGGGCTGGACCTGGACCTGCGCCGGGACGAGCCCTACCTGGCGTACGACCAGCTCGACGTGCCCGTGGTCACCAAGACCGCCGGGGACTGCCACGCCCGCTTCGAGGTGCTGCTCGACCAGGTGTACGCCTCGCTCGACCTCGCCGAGCAGTGCCTGGACCGGGTGGACCGGCTAACCGGGCCGGTGAACACCCGACTGCCCAAGGTGGTCAAGGCGCCCGAGGGGCACACCTACGCGTGGACCGAGAACCCGCTCGGCATCAACGGCTACTACCTGGTGTCCCGGGGCGAGAAGACCCCGTGGCGGCTCAAGCTGCGCACCGCCTCGTACGCGAACGTGCAGGCGCTGGCCACGCTGCTCCCGGGCTGCCTGGTGCCGGACCTGATCGCCATTCTCGGCTCGATGTTCTTCGTGGTCGGCGACATCGACAAGTAGCCCCGCGGATCAGCGCCAGCGGTCGGAGCGGGTGCCGCCGGCCCGGGGCGCGTCGTCGCGCGGCGGGTAGCCGTACCGCTCGTCGGCGTACCGGACCGGCTCGGGGTCGACCTGGCGCCACTCGGGCTGACCGCTGCGCTGCGTCGACGGCCGCCACTCGTCCGGTACGGGCACCCCGCCGGCCGGCAGCGCCGGACGGCTCTCCTCCGCCCAGCCGGCCTCGCCAGCGGTGGCGTAGCGCCCACCCTGCCCACGGCGCGGCTCGTCCGCCACCGCGCCGTAGGTGCCGCCCTGGTCGCGGCGCGGCTCGCGGACCGACGCCCAGCGGTCCTCCACCCGGTACTCGGCGCCACCGCCGTCGGCGTGCACCGCCGCCCGCCGCTCCCCGACCCGGATCTCCCGGCCGTGCTCGTCGTCCCGTACCGAGGCCCACCGGTTCCCGGAGCGCAGCTCCGACCAGTAGTCGCCGTCGTCCGGCTCGGCGGCCGTCCCGGACGACTCCGCCGGGGTCCAGGCTTGGGCGTACGCCGCTTTCCAGCCGTCGCCCTGCCCGGGCCGATCGGGCTCGTCGCGCCCCCTCGACCACGGGCGGTCGTCGCCCTCGCCGGCCCGGGAACGCTCGTCGGTCGACCCGCCCGACGACCAGGAGCGCTGCTCACCCGGCCCGGCCGACCAGCCGCGGTCGTCGCCGGAGGTCCCCGCGGCCCGTCCGGCATCCGCCCACGAGTGGTCCCGGGCCGAGGCGCCGGAGGCGTCCGGGGACAGGTCCCCGTCCTGGGGGGCGGCCCGCCCCCATTCCGTACGCGATCCGCCCTGGCCGCCCCACGACCGGTCGTCCCGGCCGGCGGCCTGCTCGGACCAGCCACGGTCCACTCCCGACCAGTCGCGGTCGTCGCCGGCCTCCCGGTAACCGGGGCGAGGGCGCTCCTCCGGCTCGGTGCCGCCGTGGCCGCGCTCGTCCGCGGACCACCGGCCGGCGTACCCGCCGTACCGGCCACTGGCCCCCGGGTCGCCACCGTCCACGATGGTGTGCCGGGTGGTGACGTGCACGGTCTCGGTGCGGTGCACCACGCCGACCTGGCGGGGGCCGGGCTCCGGCCGGTCGTCGGGTTCCGGCGTACGTGGGACGCCGTAGACACCAGCCGGCGGCCGATCGGCACCGCTTGACCGGGCCGGCCGCTCGGCGCCGTACCGGGTGCCGGGCTGCGGGCGGCGGGCGGACTCCTCCTCGCCGCGCCGGTCGCCGGACGGCTGGCCCCAGCTCGATCCGCCCTCGGGCTGCTCGCGGCGGTCGTCGTACGGCTCGGGTGCGGACACCCGGGCGCGGGCGCCGACCGGTTCCTCGGGGGGCGGGGCGGCGAGGCCCGCGGCGGCGGCCGCCGCGGCGTCGAGGCGGCGGCGCAGCGCAGTGACCGACTCCTGGGTCCGCTGGACCTGGTCGAGCGCCTGGTTGCCGCGCTGCGCGGCGGCCGCGATCTCGCCGCGCAGCTCCCGGCTCAGCTGTGCGAGTTCGTCCCGTAGTTCGTCCGCGCCGGCCGTCCCACCGCCGTCCGAGCGCAACGCGACGCTCAGGCCGATCAACACCACAGCGAGGATCGCCAGCACCGCGCCGAAGCGCAGCGCACCGCCGTCGGCGACGAGGAGGATCAGGGCGGCCAGCGGCGCGAGCGCCACGCCGATCCAGAACAGGACGGTCAGCAGTGGGGTGCGCTTCTCGGCGGGGGCGACCGGGGCGGGCATGGCGGGCAGACTACCGAGAGATGCCCGGCGAGGGAACGGGCCGGGGGCATCGATGGCTGCCGGCGGCACCGTGGGTTTCCAGGTCGCGGGCCGTGGGGCCCGGCGACTGTTCCGGTCCGCGGCGCGGCGTCAGACGTGCCGCGGACCGGAACAGTCGTGGGTGGTCAGCTGGCGGCGAGCGCCGCGTCGGAGGAGAAGACCAGGCCGACGCTGGCCGCACCGGTCTTCAGCGCGTTCTTGGTCTGCGGGCCGCCCGCGTCCAGCGAGCTGAACGAGCCGGCCTTGAAGTCGTAGACCTGGACGAGACCGGCCTGGCACTTCGGCCGCTGCGGGCACTCCGGCGGGCCGGCCAGCACGGTGGCCTGGCCGGAGCACTTGCTGGCCAGGTCGGAGAGCGTGGCGACCTGGTACTTGTCGGCGAACGCCTTGGTGACCGCGAAGGCGTTCTGGTCCTGCGCCTGGGCCGGCTGGCCGAAGGTGATGCCGGCCTTGTCGCCCGCGGCCTTGAGCGCCGCGACCGTCTTGTCCAGGTCCGGCGAGGAGACCGGCTGGGCGTCCTTGCCGTTGGCCTTGGTGTTGAGGAACTCGGCCATGGTGGCCGCGTACTCCGGCACGACCTGGATCTGGCCCTTCTCCAGGGCCGGCTCGTAGAGCTCGCGGTTGCCGATGGTCTGCACCTTGACCTGGTAGCCGGCCGCGGTAAGCGAGATCTTGTAGAGCTCCGCGATGAGCTGGCTCTCGCTGAAGTTGCCGGCGCCCACGGTGATCTGGCCGCCCGGCCTCTTCTCCACGCCCTCGGTGACGCCGTTCGCGTCGGCGAACTCCTTCGCCGCGACCTGCGGCGTCTTCCGGTCGACGTCGACCGAGCGGTTCAGCTCGATCAGCTTCGGGGTGTCCAGCTTCGCGGAGACTTTGTCCAGCGCGGCGACGAGCTGCGGCGTGGCCGCCTTGGCGTTGATCGCCGGAATGACGTTGTCGGTGTTCTGGAGCTTCTTGTCGTCGGTCAGGACGACCAGCTTGTCACCGGCCACCGGGGCGCAGCCGGCGCCCGAGGCGCCCTGCTGCGGGGCGTCGGTGCCGGACGAGCCGGCGTCACCGCAGCCGGTGAGGAGCCCCGCTGCGGCGAGGGCGCCGAGCGCCCCGACGGCCAGGCGTGAACGTGCAAGCATCAGGTGCCCGCCTTCCGTGTCCCGGCGCGACCCATGTCGGGCCGGCCGCGTGTCCGACGGGCGATCCGGTCGGCCGCCCGCGAGTTCCAGCCAATATCCTCCAGGCCGGACCGACAAACTCCGAGCGGCTTTCGTCACCGGATCGTCACCGGGCGCCGATCCGGCGGGTCAGCCGCCCGCCACGGCGTCCGCCGCGCGGCGGTTCGCCACCCGCCGTGCACGCCGCAGCGGACGTGGCGTCACCGCCCGCTCCACCAGCGCCAACGCCGCCTCGACCAGCAGCGCCAGCCCGGCCACCAGCACCCCGCCGGCGATGATCTGGCCGCCCCCGGCCGCGATGTCCAGCCCGAAGCCGGCCCGGATGATCTGCCCGAGCCCGCCGCCGTTGACGAACGACGCGAGCGCCGCGGTGGCCACCACCTGCACCGCGGCGGTCCGGAAGCCGGCCGCCAGGTACGGCACCGCGAGCGGCAGCTCCACCCGGCGCAGCAACTGCCCGCCGGAGAGCCCCATGCCGCGCGCCGCGTCCCGGGCCTCCGGGTCGGCCTGCCGCACCCCGGTGTACGCGTTGGCCAGCAACGGCGGCACCGCGAACACCGCGAGGGCGACCACCACCGCCAGCCGGCCGAAGCCGATGAAGGTCAGCGGCAGGATGGTGAGCAGCGCCAACGTCGGGATGGCGAGGGTCACATTCGAAATGAGCAGGACCCCGCCGCCGCCCCGGCCGGTGTGCCCGAGCCAGAGCCCGATCGGCCAAGCGACCAGGCAGCCGAGCAGCACCGCCAGCGCGGAGATGGTCAGGTGCTCGCCGAGCCGGTCCAGGACGCCGCCCGGATTGGTCCAGTTCAGCGGGTCGTTCAACCAGATCACGGCGTCCCGGAAATGGTTCACCCTGCCGCCCTTCCGTCCACCACGGCGCTGCGTCGCGCTGCCCTCCGCACGCTCACGAGGCGCGCCCGCGCAGCCACGGCGTCAGCAACCGGCCCATCCCGGCCAGCACCAGGTCCAGCACCAGGGCCAGCAGCACGCAGAGCACCGTGCCGGTCATGATCTCGGCCTTGTAGAAATTGTTCTGGAAGCCGGCGAAGATGAGCTGGCCCAGGCCGCCCCGGCCGACCACCACGCCGACGGTGACCAGGGCCACCGTGGAGACCGTGGCCAGCCGCAGGCCGGTGAGGATGCCCGGCAGGGCCAGCGGCAGCTCGATCCGGAACAGCCGGCGCCAGCGGCCGTACCCCATCCCCTCGGCGGCCTCCAGGACCTCGGGCGGCACCTGGTTCAGCCCGGCGAGCGCGTTGCGGACGATCACCAGCAGCGCGTACAGCACCACGACGGTGAGCACGGTCACCGCCCCGATCCCCAGGGTGGGCCCGAGGAACGCGAACAGCGCCAGCGACGGGATCGTGTACAGCACTCCGGACACCGCCAGGACCGGCCCGGCCAGCGACCGGAACCAGTACGCGGCCACCGCGAGCGGCAGCGCCACCACCGCCGCGATCAGCACGGCCCGGGCGGTCAGCCAGGTGTGGTCACGCAGCGCGGCGAGGATCGTGTCAGAGTTGTCCCGCACGTACTGCCAGGAGAACCACGGGTTACCGGGCGCGGCCAGGTAGCTCAGGCGGAGGGACACACGTGGACGTTACCCCGGCATCGGCCGCCGGACACGGCGCCGCCTCGATCACCCTCGACGGCGTCGGCAAGCGCTACCCGGACGGGACGGAGGCGGTACGCGGGCTGAGCCTCGAGGTCAAGGCCGGTGAACTGGTGGTGCTGATCGGCCCGTCCGGCTGCGGCAAGTCCACCGTGCTCCGCATGATCAACCGGCTGATCGAGCCGACCCACGGCCGGATCCTGCTCGGCGACGAGGACGTCACCCGGGTCGACCCGGTCACGTTGCGCCGCCGGATCGGGTACGTCATCCAGAACGTCGGTCTCTTCCCGCACCAGACGGTCGCCGCCAACGTGGCCACCGTGCCCGGACTGCTCCGTTGGCCCCGGGAGCAGACCCGGCAGCGGGTGAACGAGTTGCTGGACCTGGTCGGCCTCGACCCGGCGCAGTTCGGTCGCCGCTACCCGCACGAACTCTCCGGCGGCCAGCGGCAGCGGGTCGGGGTGGCCCGGGCGCTCGCCGCCGACCCGGTGGTGCTGCTGATGGACGAGCCGTTCTCCGCCGTCGACCCGATCGTCCGGACCCGGCTCCAGGAGGAGTTCCTGCGCCTGCAGGCCGAGGTCCGCAAGACCATCGTGCTGGTCACCCACGACCTCGACGAGGCGGTCCGGCTGGGCGACCGGATCGCCGTGCTGTCCGAGGGCGGCCAACTGGAGCAGTACGACAGCCCGGCCGCCGTGCTCGGGTCGCCCGCCTCGCCGTTCGTCCGCGAGTTCGTCGGCGCCGACCGGGGCATCCGCCGGCTGGCGGTCACCCCGGTGACCCGGGACGTCCTCGACCCGCTCCCCGCCGACGGGGTGGCCGACCTGCCTGCGGTCCCGCTGGGCGGCTCGGCGTACGACGCCCTGGGCGCGCTGCTCACCTCGGCCAACGAGCACGCCGTGGTCACCGAGGAGGGGCGTCCGGTCGGCGTGCTCAGCCGGGCCCGGGTACTCGCGCTCGGCGTCGTCGACTGATTCGGCTCAGGCCCGGCCACCGAGGCTGGCCAGGCCGATGATCCAGCCGGCGAAGAAGCCGTAGGTCACCCCGGTGCCGGTGGCCTGGAAGGCGGCGAGCAGCGAGCCGCCCGGCCCGAGGAGCGCGGCGAGCAGCGCGGCGAACCCGCCCGCCAGGGCGTACGCGGCCCAGCCGGAGAAGAACTGGCTGGCCGAGGCCTGCACCCGGGCCACCTGGGCGGCGGGCAGCAGGTAGAGCAGCGCGGCGGCCAGGAGCAGCAGCAGGATGGCCCGCAGGTCGGTGGCGAGCACCCCCTGCGACGGGTCGTCCGCGTGCAGCCGCCAGGCCGGCCAGGCGAGCAGCCGCAGGAACCAACCGCCGGCCCCGTCCGGGTCGGTGTCCTGCACCCAGCCCACGTACAGCGGGCTGCCGCCGACGCCGACGAGCAGGAGCGCGGCCAGGGTGCCGGTGCCGGCCGCGGTGCCGTACCGGCCGAGGGTGCGGGGGCGGTTGGTGAGGGCCATGGGGCGGTCAGTTCCCGGCCCGCCGCGCCGGGCAAACCTGCGCGGACGCGCGACCGCGGGCCGGCGGGCGGCCATCGGTGTCAGTGCTTCATCAGGTAGTCGATGAAGGCGGCCCGCAGCAACGGCGCGGACTCCTGGTAGCCGTGCCCGGTCAGCTCGCGCCAGAGCGCGTTCGCCTCGTCGATGGTCGGCCCCACCGAGTTGGGGGCGCCGTCCAGCGCCGCCGCCTCGTCCGCGTTCGGCAGGTGCCGCAGCACCGACCAGAAGAACCCGACGTCGCGGCGCTCCCGGGCCAGGTGGAAGGCCTGCTCGCGCAACTCCTCCGTGGAGAGCTTGTCAAGCTCGTCGAAGGTACGGCCGCCGGGGGCAGGAGTTTCGGTCATGCCGCCGAGCCTAACCGGCGAGATCAGCTCCGGCCCGCCGGACGCGACCCGTCGGGAGTCACCGGTCGTCGGCGTCCCAGCGGCGCGGGTCGTTCTCCCAACGGGGTGCCTCCCAGGCGTCCACGCTGGTGTCGGTGGTCCGCACCGGCAGCACCGAGGGCCAGGCGTCGGCCGGCTCCGGCGACGGGGTCAGCGCCCAGCCGGCGCTGATCGTGCCGTCACCGGGCGGCCCGACCGGGACCGCCGCACCGCCGAGCGGGCGCGGCCGGCCGAGCGCCTCGACCAGGCGGGTGACCACCAGCCCGGCCGCGAGGGTCGCCCCGCCGACGGCCCACCGGCTGACCGTCCAGCCCCGGGCCGCCGCCCAGGCCAGGAAGACCTCGACCAGGCCGACCGCGAACAGCGCGCCGAAGATCCCGCCCCGCCGGCCGTACGCGCTGGTGCCGGCGAGCAGCACGGTGCCGACCGCGAGCACCGTCCAGTCCAGCCCGGTGTCCGGGACCACCGGACCGGACCCGTTGGCGGCGATCAGCACCCCGCCGAGCATGGCCAGCACGGTCGAGGCGACCAGGGCCAGCGCGGTCACGATGGCGGCCACGGCACCCCGGCGCCGGGCCGGGTCGGCGACCGGCCGGAACCGGCCGACCAGCCGCCGGACCGGCTTGATGGCGCCGAGGAGCCCGCCGAGGACGGCCACCGCGGCGAAGCCGAGGAACAGGTAGATGGCGGTGGGCCGGGGGTCGTACCCGCCCTGCACGACGACCGGGGCGGCGCGCCGCTCGATGTACACGATCACACCGGCCGCGCCGGCCAGGCTCGCTGCCCAGCCGGGCACGTGCAGCACCACCACCGCGAGGCCGAGGGCCAGCCCGCCGAGCGCCGCCACCACCAGCGCGGGCAGCAGCGCCGCCCAGACGCCGCGGTCGCCCTGCTCGGCGAAGTGGAGGGCGGCGGCCACCGCGACCGGGCCGACCGCCAGGTTCACCGCGGCGGCGCGCAGGCTCAACCCGGCGGCGAGGACGAGCATCCCCAGCCCTGCCACGTCGACCAGCAGCGACTTGAGGCCGGCGCCGCGCAGCGCGTCCGGGTTCTCCCGCCAGAGCAGCCAGCCGGCCACGGCCAGGCCGACCAGCAACAGGAGCTCCCAGACCACGTGGACCGCCATCCGGTCCCGGCCGGGCTCGCCGTGCGACGGGTCGTCGAAGACGTTTTCCAACACGGCGGCCGGGACCCCGGATGACGCCTCCATCGGCGCACCTCGGCCCGTCTCGTCGTACCCCATTGGCCGCGCCTCCCACGTCGGCGGCCGTCCAGGTCCGACGCGCGGGCGGACCGGCGGCGGCCGTTGCTCTCCGGTCGCCAGGGACGGTACCTGCGGGCGCGGATGGTGGGAAGCCCTGATCAGAGGCGGCCGCGCGGGGTTTCCCGGTCGCCGGGCTCCCGGTCCTCGTCGTCCTCCTGCTCCGGAACCCGGCAGGACCGCTCCAGCCAGAGCGCCGCGGCGACCAGCGCCAGCGAGGCGAGCAGCCCGGCGCCGCCGGCCGGACGGTCGCCGACCGCGGCCTGGGTCCGCTCGACGAAGAGCCAGCCGGTCAGCCCGGCGTAGAAGCCGGCGAAGATGGCCCCGGCCAGCGCGGACGCCTTGGCCAGCACCACGAACCGGGCGACCAGCAGCGGGTTCACCGGGTCCCGGCCGGGTCGACGCTCGATCCGGCCGCGGGTGTTGACCGCCGCGTACCCCTCGAGCACGGCGAGACCGGCCAGCGTGACCACCGGCAGCCAGGGCAGCCGGGGCGCCACCTGGTAGTAGAAGGTGCTGATCAGCAGCCAGGCCAGGGCGGCGGCGGCCAGCGCGGCCACCACCAGCGTGGACAGCCGGGTGGGACCCATCCGGAACTGGTGCGGGTCGCGCGGGGACTGCGGGGCGCTCATGCCGCCGCCTCGCTCCACTGGGTCATGATTCCGACTCTAACGCCAGATCCGGTCGAGGGCTGAGTTCCAGGGCGTCCCCGGCCAGCGGCTCGGCGTTGAGCAGGTCGGTCAGCCAGCCGTGCCCGGGTAGCCGGCCGTGCGGCTCGATGTCGATCCAGGGCCGCAGCACGAAGGCGCGCAGGTGGGCGCGCGGGTGCGGGAGGATGAGTTCCTCCTCGTCGCTGAGCACCGGCTCACCGGCCTCGTCCCAGACCGCGATGACGTCGACGTCGAGGGTGCGTGGCCCGTACCGCCGCTCGGGGTCGCGGGTCCGCCCGGCCGCCGCCTCGGCGGCCCGGGCCCGCGCCAGCCAGTCGCGCGGGCCGGCCGCCGGGTCCGCGACCAGCACCGCAGCGTTCAGGTACGCGGGCTGGTCGGCGTCTCCCCACGGTGGAGTCTCGTAGACGCCGGAGACCACCCGCACGGTGTCGCCGAACGCGGCCACCGCCGTGCGGAGGTTGGCGAGCCGGTCGCCGAGGTTGCTGCCGATCGACAGCACGGCCCGGCTCACCGGGTACGCCGCATCGTCACGGCCACGTCCCGGAAGGCGTGCGGGATCGGGGCCTCGGGCTTGTGCACGGTGACCGTGGCGGCGGTGACCAACGGTTCGGCCAGGCAGACCGCGAGCAGCCGGTCGGCGAGCGTCTCGATCAGGTTGACCGGCTCGCCGGTCACCACCGCGACCAGCTTCTCGGCCAGCTCGCCGTAGTGCACGGTGTCGGTCACCTCGTCGGAGCGGGCGGCCGGCGCGAGGTCGAGTTCCAGCACCGCGTCGACCACGAACTCCTGCCCCTGGGCGCGCTCGAAGTCGTAGACGCCGTGCCGGCCGTGCGCGCGCAGGCCGGTCAGCTCGATCCGGTCGGTCATCGCTCCCCTTCGTCCGCGGTGTGTCCGGTTTCGCCCGCGGTGTGTCCGGCCGGGCCGGCGGTCGTCCGGCTCGACACCAGGCGCGGGCTGCCGGTGGCCCGCCACACGGCGAGCGCGTCGACGGTGCCCAGGACGTCGTGCACGCGTACCCCCCAGGCGCCGGCCGCCACGGCGAGCAGGCTGGTGGCGACGGTCGCGGCCTCGCGGCCCACGGTGGGACGGGCGTTGCCGTCGGCGTCGGCGAGCAGCCGGCCCAGGTACGACTTGCGGCTGGCCCCGAACAGCAGCGGGAACCCGAGGTCGAGCAGCTCGGGCAGGCGGGCGCTGAGTGCCCAGTTGTGCGCGGCGGTCTTCGCGAAGCCGAGCCCGGGGTCGATGATGATCTTCTCAGCGGCGACCCCGGCGGCGAGGGCCTCGTCGACCCGCCGGCTCAGCTCGGCCCGGACGTCGGCCACCACGTCGGTGTAGCTGGCCAGGTCCCGCATCTGCCGGGAGTGGCCGCGCCAGTGCATGAGCACCCAGGGGCAGCCGGCGTCCCGGACCACCCGGGCCATGTCCGGGTCGGCGAGCCCGCCGGAGACGTCGTTGACCACATCGGCGCCGGCGGCGAGGGCCGCCTCGGCCACCCGGGCCCGACTGGTGTCGATGCTGACCGGGATGCCGGCGGCGCTCAGCTCGCGGATCACCGGGATCACCCGGGCCGTCTCGATCTCCGCGTCGACCCGGTCGGCCCCGGGGCGGGTGGACTCGCCACCCACGTCGACCAGGTCCGCGCCGTCCGCCCGCAGTCGCACTCCGTGTCCGACGGCAGCGTCGAGATCGGCGTATCTCCCGCCGTCGGAGAAGGAGTCGGGCGTGACGTTGAGGACGCCCATCACCACCGGGACCCGCGCCCGCACCAGATCGGTCACGACCCGACACTACCGTTCCCCAGCAGGGCTTCCGGCGGCCCGGCCGACCGCCGTCGACGAGGGTCCTGACATGCGCATTGGAACAGGTGTACGATCGGTCGTCCGGGTCGGTTCGGGTCGAGTCTTCGCGGGTTGTCGCAAAGGTGGCCGGCCCGTACGCTTTGGAATTGCCCAGCATCGAGATGGCGAAGTCTGGAGGGAGGGCCGAAGCGGGACGAATCCCCCAAAACTCGCCACTCTCCGTGGTGGGTGACGAACCCAGGGTTGCGAACGCTTGCACCCAGAGAGCACCATCCCGCCAGGCTTGACTACTGCACCACCGCGGCGCCGCCGGCCGCGACATGGGGAGGTTTCAGTGATCGCCATCGAGCTCCTGGCGACGGCGTCGTCCGCCGTCGACCACGCGCTCCACACCCTGGCGTCGACTCCACTCGCCGAGCCGGCCCCCAAGGGCATCAACACCAACGGCGTCGTCAGCTTCTTCGCCAGCAAGATCGCGCCGATCCTGCTCGCCGTGCTCGGCGTCATCTTCATCGGGCGCGCCAGCCGGGGCGAGATCTCCAAGGTGCTGACCAGCTCGGCCATCGCCATCATCGGCCTGGCCTTCATCGCCGGCGCCGCCACACTCTTCTTCGTCGGCGATTACCTGATCAACCTGATCTTCGAATAGGCGCGGGCGACCATGCGGCTGCGCACCGACGACGACATCTACCGGGCTCGTCTCGTCTATCTCGGGCCGCCCGGATACACCCTTCCCGTCCACCTGCCGTACGCCCAGTACGGCCTGTTCATGCTGCTCGTACCCCTCTACATGTTCATCCACTGGTTGCTCACGCTGCAGGTCGAGCTCTTCCCCGCCTGGGAGATCTCGCTCGCCATCGTGACCACCTCGTTCATCTTCCGGTACGTCGACCCGGACCGGCCGGCGCGCATGGTCATCCGGACCGCGCTGACCGACTGGCGACGCACCCGGGAGCCGGCCGCCGAACTGCGCGACCCGCGCCTGGTGGCGAGCCGGATCAGGATCCGGGAGGAACTGGCATGACCGGGCGTACGCCGACGGCGCAGCCGAACGACGCGGGTGAGGCGGTCGCATGAGTCGCTCTTCCACGCCGGGCTCCCCGGCCGGGCGTCCGGCCGGCCCGCACGGTAACCGTGCGCGATCGTTCGACTACCCGCAGGACGAGGAAGCGGACGAGGTCGTCCTCGACCCGGCCCTGGCCACCAGCCCCGGGCACGGTCGCGTCGGGGTCTTCCAGCCGCCCCGGCCGGCGACGCCCCGCGCGTCCGGCCCCGAGCAGCGGGTTCCGACGGCCGGCGACAGCCCCGACATCGACTCGCCGTTCCTCGATCTGTTCGGCGGGGCGCAGCCCGGCACCCGGCGTCCGGCCGCCCGGCCGGCCGGCCCACCGGCCCCGGTCGAGCCGACCCCGGTGATCGCACCGCCGCGCCGCGGCGTCGGCCGGGACGCCCTGCCGATCCCGCACCAGCACGCCGCCCCGGCCGAGTCCCGGCCCGCCAGCCACGAGGTCGAGCCGCCGGCCGCGCGGCGCCGGGAGAGCGGCACCGGCGTACGACCGGTCGGCCGGACCCGGGAGGCGGCCGAGGTCACCCGCGGGCCCTCCCCCGCCGTCGAGCCGCCCGCCCTCGATCCGGCGCCCGCCGGCCGGCCCCGGGTGCCGCAGCAGCCCGGCGACCGGCTCCCGGTGCTCCGGCCGACCGCCGAGCCGGAGCCGGCCGACCCGGAGCCCCCGCTCGAGCGGCCGGCCCGCCACGGTGGCCGACGGGCGGACGAGACGGCCCGGCCGGAGCCGCGCGAGGTCGCCACCGCCCCCACCCGCGAGCTGGCCCCGCCCCGGCAGCGGTCCGCGCAGCGGAGCGGCCGACCCATCAAGCCGGTCCGCCCCCCGAAGATCAAGTTCGGCGACCGCGACCCCGCGGTGGAGCTGGCGATCACCGAGATCGCCGGTCACCTGACCTTCACCCCCAACACCGTCACCGCCTGGTACTGGCTGCCCGAGGTGCGCTGGGCGTTCCGCCCCGACGCCGAGCGGGAGGCGCTGCTCTCCGCGATCTCCGAGCAGTACGCCGGCCTGGCCGGCTTCCGGCTGCACCTGCGCCGGACCACCCGGCCGTTCCCGGCCGACGAGTGGGCCCGCACCGTCGACGCGCACACCGCGTCGCCGCTGCCCGACGTGCCCGGCACGCCCGGCTGGGCCGACCACCTGGTGGCCGCCCAGCGGCACCTGATGGCGGTCAACCACGCCGAGGGGCAGACCTACCTCGGGGTCACCTTCGCCCGCCGCTCGCTCGGCGACTCGCTCGCCGAGCGGCTGCTACGCACCTTCGGCCGGGGCACCGCCGACGGCGAGCGCCGCAGGCTGGGCCGCACCGTCGAGCAGTTCGACGAGGTGCTCGGCGCGTTCGGCATGCGCGGCCGCCGGGTCACCGCCCAGGAACTGGAGTGGCTGCTCTACCGCTCGGTCGCGCTCTGCATGGCGCCGCCGGGCGTCCTCTCCCCGGTCACCGACGGCCGGTGGGAACGCGGTGACCTGCTCGCCCTGACCGAGCAGGTCGAGCGCTACCGCACCCCCTACGGCTCGACAGTCAAGCTGGTCAACCGGATGACGGGCGAGGAACGGCACGTGGCCGTGCTCGCGGTGGGCCGGATGGAGCCGCTGGAGATTCCCGAGCGGCACGAGCCCTGGCTGCACTTCCACGAGCGGCTGCCGTGGCCGATGGAGCTCTCCACCCGGGTGGACATCCTCGGCCCGGGCGACTCCTTCCGGAACCTGGAGCACCGGCTCCGGATGATCCGCTCCCAGCAGCTCGACTACGCCGAGCACGGCATCGACGCCCCGCCCGAGCTGGAGCGGCTCGCCAAGCGGGCGCTGGTGATCGGCGACGAGATGACCACCGGCCTGCCGGTCGACTCGGCGCGCGCACACGGCTGGCACCGGATCGCGGTGGGCGGCCGGACCCGCGAGGAGTGCCTGGAGCGGGCCCGCCGGCTCATCCAGCTCTACTCCCGCGAGCTACGGATCTCGCTCCAGCATCCGAAGAACCAGGACTGGCTGGCCCGCGAGTTCATCCCCGGCGAGCCGATCGCCAACACCGGCTACGTCCGGCGGATGCCGGTCAACCTGCTCGCCGCGGCCCTGCCGCAGGCCGCCTCCACGGTCGGCGACCGGCGCGGCGACCTGATCGGCCGGACCGCCGGCACCTGCCGCCGGCCGGTCTTCCTCGACCTGCACTTCCCGATGGAGGTACGCGAGCGCTCCGGCCTCGCCGTCTTCGTCGCCGAGCCGGGCGGTGGCAAGTCGACCCTGCTCGGCGCGCTCGGCTACCTCGCCGCCCGGCGCGGCGTGCAGGTCACCCTGCTCGACCCGTCCGGCCCGCTGGCCCGGCTCTGCGCCATGCCCGAGCTGGCGCCGTATTCACGTGTGCTCAACCTGACCGGTTCCGACCAGGGCACCCTGGCCCCGTACGCGCTGATCCCGACACCGCTACGCAGCGAGTTCAGCACCGGGTCGGCGGGCGACCGGGAGTTCGAGATCGCGGTCTCCAACGCCCGCGCCGAGCGGCGCATGCTGGTGCAGGACATCTGCATGATGCTGGTGCCGCCGCAGGTGGCCCGGGAGGCGTCCACCGCCACCCTGTTCCGGCACGCCGTACGCCAGGTGCCGGCCGAGGAGAAGTCCACCCTGGACGATGTCGTCGCCTGCCTTCAGGGGCTCGACGACGACACCGGCCGGGAGCTGGCGAACCTGCTGCTGGACACCGCCGAGATGCCACTCGCCATGCTCTTCTTCGGCCGGCCGCCGGAAGGGCTCCTCGGTGCCGACGCGGCGCTCACCGTGATCACCATGGCCGGGCTCCGGCTCCCCGACCTCAAGATCGAGCGCGAGTACTGGTCGGCCGAGGAGTCCCTCGCCCTGCCGATGCTGCACACCGCGCACCGGCTCGCCGTCCGGCGTTGCTACGGCGGCTCGATGTCCTCCCGCAAACTGGTCGGCTTGGACGAGGCGCACTTCATGGAGGGCTGGCGCTCCGGGCGGTCGTTCCTGGTCCGGCTCGCCCGCGACTCCCGCAAATGGAACCTGGCCGCGCTGGTCGCCTCGCAGAACCCGAAGGACATTCTCGGCCTCGACGTGCAGAACCTGGTCTCCACCGTCTTCGTCGGCCGGATCGCCGAGGACTCCGAGATCGCCTCCGAGGCGCTGCGGCTGCTCCGGGTGCCGGTCGACGACGGCTACGAAGCCACCCTCGCCTCGCTGTCCCAGGCCGACAGCGGCTCGGCCGCCCGGCTCGGCTTCCGCGAGTTCGTGATGCGCGACGTCGACGGGCGCGTGCAAAAGGTCCGGGTCGACGTGTCGTACGTCGACGGGCTGCTGGAGCACCTCGACACCACCCCCGCCGCGGTCGCCCAGGCCGCCGGGCAGTTGCCGACTCTGGCTGATCTGGAGGCGTGACATGGCGCGGGCCCGGGCACGGATCGCGGCGCTCCTCCTCGCGCTCGGCGTACTCGCCGGGGCCACCATCGCCTGGCCGCTGGTCGGCGCCACAGCCGCGTACGCGGCCGAACCCACCCCGGCACCGGCCGAGCTGTGCACCACCAAGCAGTGGCAGGCCGACTTCCGCGCCTGCGTCGCCAAGCTGAACGCAGTCACCGAGGATCAGGTCTCCTGCCGCAAGGCGCCCGTCCCCAGCGCGCCGGATTCGGGGCTTGCCGGCTGGTTCGCCTCCCGGCCGGACTCGTCCAAGCTGCCCGGCCCGAAGGGACTCTACAGCGACTACGGCTACGCCGGCTACAGCTATACGACGTACGACGTCGACGGCGGCTGCGCCTCGACCGTCCTACACCCGGACTACCGCTTCACCACGATGGTCGCCAACGGCGAGTTCATGTTCGCCAACGCCGTGATCGGGGCGTCGAACGCGTTGCGCGAGCGGGCCTGGGATCCCCGGTCGATGTGGAGCTGGGCGGACCCGCTGGTGGAGCAGGCGACCAAGGCCGTCTACCAGAAGGTGTTCAGCGTCTTCGGGATCATCACGCTCTGCGTGGTCGGCCTCTACCTGCTCTGGCGGTCGCGCCAGTCGGACATGAGCAACGCCATGACCACCGCCGGCTGGGCGGTGCTGGTGATGGTGGCGGTGACCGCGCTGGCCGCCTGGCCGGTGAAGTCGGCCAACATCGCCGACAACACCCTGATCACGACGCTCGGCGTCGTACACGATGCCGTCGGCCCGGCGTCCCGAGACACTCCGGCCGGTCAGTGCGACGATCCCAACCCGACGAACTGCAAGGATCACCGCCCTCCAGCGGTCAGGGCCAGCGACACCGCCACCGAGACCATGCTCTACCGGAACTGGCTGCGCGGCGTGCTCGGTTCCGCCGACAGCGAGACCGCCAAGAAGTACGGACCGGCGCTCTACGACGCGAGGTCGCTCTCCTGGGAAGAGGCGGAGAAGCTCCGCCAGAACCCGAAGACGCGTGAGGCCACCGTCAAGGCCAAGCAGCAGCAGTGGGCACGGGTCGCCGAGCAGATCAAGACCGAGGACCCGGAGGCGTACGAGTACCTCCAGGGCACCCGCGACATGGACCGGATCGGCGCCGGCTTCATCGCGGTCCTCGCCTCGCTGCTCTTCGCGATGTTCGACCTGACCGCGTCACTGCTGGTGCTGCTCGGCTTCCTGATCTTCAGGTGGGCGGTGATCGCCGCGCCGATCCTCGGCACCGTCGGCCTGTTGCGGCCGGCGAGCGCCGGCCTCCGCCGGCTGGCGAACGCCGTGGTCGCGGCCGTCTTCAACATCGCCATCTTCGGCACCGGTGCGGCCATCTACCTGTTCGCGGTCGACCTCATCATGAACACCCCCACCCTGCCCGGCTGGCTCCAGGTGGTCCTGGTCTGGCTCTGCGGCGTGGTGGGCTGGCTGCTGCTCCGCCCGTACCGGCGGATCACCCAGCTCGGCGGCAAGGACAGCAGCGAGGCGGTCAGCTCGGCTGGATCGTGGCACCGCCGGTTCTTCCGCGACATGCGGGTGGCCGCCCGGCTCGACGTGGTCGAGCCCGGCGGGACCGCGGAACCGACGATCGGCCGACGCCGCGGCGTGCCGCTCGACCAGAGCAGCCTCCGGCCCGAGGCCCGGCACGAGGACCCGTCGCACGGCACCACGGTCGCCGAACGCCAGCGACCGGACGGGCGGGAACGGGCCGACGAGTCCCCGACATCCGAGGGATCCGGCGGGCGTCGCACCGCTGCGCCCCGGTCGCGTCGGGAGCCCACCTGGACCGAGCCGGACGTCCCCGAGGAGGCTCCCTCCTTCGCCGTCTACCGGCCGGACTCGGCCGACCGCGCGCCGGCCCGGCCGGCTCCTCGCGTGCGGTCCGAGGCCCGGTGAGGCCCGATGCGTCGCGCGCTGGAGTTCCTGGTCACCCGGATACTGCGGTCCCGGCTCGGGGTCGCGCTCGTGATCGCCGTCCTGGTCTTCGGCGTGATCGGCGCGGCCCGGCTGATCTCCGGGCCGGTCGACCCGACCACCGGCCTCAGCAACCGACCGCGCGAACCGATCAGCACGGTCGACCCGGAGGCCGGTGACGACGGGGTGCTGTCCAGCCCGACGGCGGTGCCCTCACCGAAGACCCGCCCGGGCGAGCCGACCCCGGCGCAGATGGCCGCCCGGTTCACCAACGCCTGGCTGGGCGGACCGGGCAGCCGCGCGGAAGACTGGCTGGCCCGGCTGAAGCCCATGTCCACCCCGGCGCTCACCGAGAAGCTCACCGGCGCGGACCCGGAGCGGGTCCCGGCCCAACGGGTGACCGGTCAGGTGACGGTGCGACCCCGGACGGAGTCCTTCGTGCAGGCGCTGATCCCCCTCGACAACGGTCAGCTCCGGCTCGACCTGGTGGCCATGGACGGCCGTTGGCTGGTGGACGCGGTCGACTGGGAGCGGCAGTGAGCACCGCGCCGGACGCCGCGCCGCCCCGCCGGCGGAGGCTGCGGCTCGGCGTGCTGGCCACCGCGCTCACCGCGGTCCTAGCCCTGCTCTGCTGCGTCGGCGGCGCCGGCGCCTTCTTCCTCACCGAACTGGGCAACGAGGAGCGGGACGGGCAGGCCAACGGCGGCTGCAAGGTCGGCCGGGCGGTGGACATCACCGGGCAGATGCCGCGCTTCGCCGAGTACGGCGAGGGGCAGCTACGCAACGCGGCGGTCATCATAAAGGTCGGCCAGGACCTGAAGCTGCCGGCCCGGGGCTGGGTCATCGCGCTGGCCACCGCGATGCAGGAGTCCGCGCTGCGCAATCTCGCCAACAGCACGGTGCCGGCCTCGCTCGGGCTGCCGCATGAGGGCGTCGGCTCGGACCACGACTCGCTGGGCCTGTTCCAGCAGCGACCCGGTTGGGGCAGCGTCGAGCAGCGGATGACGCCCTCGTACGCGGCCGGGAAGTTCTACGACAAGATGATCCAGGTACCGAACTGGGAACAACAGCCGCTGACCGTGGTGGCACAGCGGGTTCAGGTCAGCGCCTTCCCCGACGCGTACGCCAAGCACGAGGAACTGGCCGGGAAGATCGTTGACGCGCTCGCCGGCGGTGCCGCCCGTACCGTGCGGATCGCCGGCCGGACGGTTTGCGACGCCGCCCGGAACGCCCACATCGCCGCCTCCGGCTGGACCGCCCCGCTGCCCGGCGGGATCGTCTCCCGCTTCCGCACCGCCGAGCGCCCCAGCCACAACGGCGTCGACCTCGCCGCGGACAAGCGCACGCCGATCCACGCCGCCGCCTCGGGCCGGGTGCTGGTGGCCCGGTGCGACCCCGACCACTCAGGCCGGCGGGACTGCGACCGGGACGGCTGGCCGGGCAAGGGCGGCTGCGGCTGGTTCGTGGACATCCTGCACGCTGGCGGCTACATCACCCGCTACTGTCACATGATCGAGCGGCCGCACGTGGTGCCCGGGCAGATGGTGGCGGCGGGCCAGGTGATCGGCCTCTCCGGGACCAGCGGCAACTCCTCCGGCCCGCACCTGCACTTCGAGGTGCACGTGGACAGCGACCGGTCCAGCAACGGGGCGATCAACCCGGTGCAGTTCATGCGGGAACGCGGCGCACCCCTGTCCGGCGCCGAGTGAGGTCACCGGCGCATGAGCAACCCGCTGCCCGACCCGTTCGCGGACCAGCCCGACTGGGCGCCGCTGCCACCCCGCCCCATCGAGATCGTTCCCGCCACCGGCCGGGTCGAGCTGCGCGGCCGGCGGGTCCTGGTCGGCCTGCCCGGCCTCGGCTGGCGCGGCGACCTGCGCGCCGACGAACGGGTGGTGCAGGGTAGCCGCATGTATGTGCCGGTCATCCCGGAGCACGAGTGGTACCGGGCGGAGTCCGAGCAGGTCGAGGTGTTCGCGCCCCTGGTGCCGGTGGAACGGGTCTGGGTGGAGACGGTCGGTGAGCGCCGGGCGTCGAATCGGCCGCCAGAGTCGGGCATCCGGCTGGTCTCCCTCGACGCGCCCGCGCGCCGCCCGCCCACCCCCGTCTTCGAGGCGGACTCAGTGACCGGGCGCCGGGTGGTGCACGTGACCGGGTCGACCGAGCAGCGCGAGCTCCGCGCGGTGACCGAGACCTATTCCGGCGCGGACGGGGACATCTGCGTCCGGGTGGCCCCGGAACTGGAGTGGTACCGCTGGGCGTGGCGCGGACAGGCACCGAACACGCTGGAAGTGCCGGTCCACCTGCTCTGGCTGGAGTAAGGAAGCTCAGCCAAGCTTGCTGCCACCACAGACTCGCCAGCCGTCCCGATCCACCACCTGGAACCGCCAGTCCTCGCGCCTACTGCTTCGCGTCTGGCCATTCGCCGAACTGGTAATGGTCAGCGTGGTGGTAACCGATTCACCATCCGGGGTCTTTGCGCGGGTGAGCGGCCCCCAGGTCACTCGTACCACGACCTTGAAGTTCGCCTCGCGCTGCTCCATCTCGTCGCGGACGCTATTGACGGCGCTGAGATCAGCGCTGGTTCTGCAGACGAACTCCTTGGCTTTCGTGTCGTTGCGGTCCACCAGGAACGCACGAAGGTAGTTGTCCACCACGACGTCGGGAGCGCTGCGGTCCGGGGCGGTCGCGCGGTCGTACAGCACGAAACCGACCACCGCACCGGTGCCGCAGAGCAGTGCCAGCACTCCGGCGACGACCGTAAGGACGGTCCGCAGCCGCCGACGCGGACGCTCGGGCGCCGGAGCCGGCGCGGGGGGCGCCAACTGCTCGGGCGGGGTCCGCTGCGCCGGTACGCGGGAGACCTGGGAACCGGCGGGGGGCTGCACTGATTCCACCTCCTGAGGCTATCGGCTGTGCGGCGCGTACCCAATGCCTCAGATCTGGCGGATCTGCGGCCATAATTCGGCCTCCGCGCCGCTGGGCGGCGCTCCGTCCGACTGAAGGCCGTGGCGAACCGCCGGGGCGGACGCCGCCCGGCACGGCCCTAGGGTCCGTGCCGGGCGGTCGTGCCATGCGCGGCGATCAGGCCAGCCGGTACGCCCGGATGATCTCCTGCTCCACCGCGTTCCCGGCGTCGTCCCCGGCGGTGGCCTTCAGCGAGACGAACCCGGAGGTGGACGGGTACCGGAGGGTGGCGTTCCAGGTACCGCCCCCGGCGGCGGCCAGGCTGACCGGCTGCCAGGTCGCGCCGTCGTCATAGGAGACGCTGAGCGTGGCGGCGGCCGGCTTGCCGGCGCCCTCGACCCCGGCCACGTGCGAGGCGACCAGGCCGATCTTCTGCTGGCTGCCGGCCCGCACCGACCCGGTCAGGTCGGTGTCGATCCGGTAGTCGAGCTGTAGCAGCGGCAGCAGCGCCCGCACACCGGCGGCCGGCCGCGCGGACCGGAAGGTCCAGGCGGTCCGGGTACGGGTGGAGGTCACCCACGGGTCGGCGGGCCGAGTGGTGTCCTGCTCGAAGCGGTACTCGGCCGCGCCGCTCGTCGCCGGCACGGACACCTGGACGGCCTGGAAGGCCGACTCCCGGCCGACCTGCACGCCGTTCTGGTAGAGCCGGGACCGCACCGTGCTGACCCCGTCGTCGACCGCGCCGGTGATGTCGGTGTCGCCGCCGGCGGTCGGCACGTTGATCGCGAGGAAGTCCCCGCTGCGGTACGGGTACCAGTAGCCGGGGCCGAGCCGCGGCCGGGTGACCGGGCCGAACCAGCTCCGCGCGACGTGCTCGCCGGGTCGGTAGCTGACCTGCTGGTAGCGCTGCTCCCAGCCGGGCGTCAGGTCGGCCTTCTGGTACCAGGCGGTGCCCTCCTCGGTGGACACGAAGTCGACCCGGGTCGACGGCGCGGGCACCGGCTGGTAGACGCCGATGCACGGCGGCCAGTGGTACGACCGGCAGTCGGCCCGCAGGTCGAAGGCGAGCGACGGCGTGCCGGCGCGGAAGCTCTGGTCCACCCGGGCCAGTTCCTCCTCGGCCGGCGCGTACGTCGGGTCGGCCGGCACCTCGCCGGGCCAGGCCCGGACCAGGTCGTAGGCGTACGGGCTGAAGGCGACCGCGTCGCCGCGCAGCCGCAGGGTGCCGGCGCCGGCCGCGGGCAGGATCTGCGCGCCCTCGGCCCGGGTCAGCGACACCACCGGCAGGTCGGTGCCGCCGGCGGCGGCGTAGTACGGGCCGGGCCGGTCGTTGACCACGACGAGCAGGGCGGCCCCGGCCGCGTTCGCGGCGACGGCCCGCTGGGCGGGCGACACGGCGTCGTCCCGGATCACCAGCACGGCCTTGCCCTTGACGTCGAGGCCCTGGTAGTCGGCGGCCGCGCCGCTGCCGGCGTAGCCGGCGGCGAGGTCGATCTTGCCGTCGAGCCGCGCCGAGCCGGCCTGGTAGCGCGGGTCGAGCGGGACGGCGGACGGGGTGTGCCCGGTCAGCTTCAGGTGGTCGACCTCCCGGCTCCACCGGGCGGCGAACTCGAAGCTGCCACCGCTGATCTTCCCGGTCGGCGCGACGTAGACGTCGTCCACGTCGGGCGACACGGTGTAGCTGTTGCTGAAGGCGGCGTACTGGCCACCGATGCCGGAGTCGCGGAAGTACTGCACCCGCCGGTAGCTGTCCTCGCTCGGGCGGGGCGTGGTCACCACCAGCTCGTGCGCCTGCCGGGCGTCCAGCTCCAGGGCCCGGTCGGCGTCGAGCTTCAGGCTCGGGGTGCCCAGCAGGGCGACGCCGAGCGAGTCGCTGCCTCCGTCGCCGGCGACCGACAGCCAACTGGTCACGTTGTACTCGCCGGGCGGCAGGCGCAGCGCCGGAGCGGCCCCGGTCGCCGGGTCGAGGGCCACCGTGCGGGCGAAGTTGTCGCCGTACCGGTAGACGGTCGCGTACCCGCCGGCCGGCTTGCCGTCGCGGCCGACGGCGGTGAGCGTCAGGCCGTACCGCTCCTCCTCCTTGACCAGGCCGAGGGCGGTGTGCGCGCGGACCCGGCCGGTGGTGTCGGTGGCGACGACCGCGCCGGTGTACCGGCCGGTGGCGGGAACGTCGTCCGGGTCGGCGGTGACGGTGGCGGTGGCGGTGCCGCCGGCCGGCACGGTGACCCGCGCCGGGAAGACCGCGCCGAGGGCGGCGGGCCTGCCGTCCGGCCCGGTCATGGTCGCCGCCAGGTCGAGGGTGACCACTTCAGAACCGCTGTTGGCGTACGTGACGGTGCGGTTGACCGGCTGGTCGCCGTCGTGCGGCCAGGTGAAGAAGCCGAAGTCGGCGGAGCCGGTGGCCTGCAGGTCACCGAGGGCGGCCGGCACGTCCAGCCGTCCGGCGCCCACCTGGTACGGGGTGGTGCCGGCGAGCTGCTTCGACGCCGACATCAGGGCGTCCTTGATCCGGGCGGCGGGCCAGTCCGGGTGCTTCGCGGCGACGATGGCGGCGGCGCCGGCCACGTGCGGGGTGGCCATCGAGGTGCCGCTCATCTTCACGTAGCTGCCGGTGCCGGGGCTCTGCGCCGCGCGGGCGGCCAGGATCTGCACGCCAGGTGCGGAGATGTCCGGCTTGAGGCCGTTGTCGCCGAACCGCGGCCCCTGGCTGGAGAAAGCGGCGCGGACGTCCGTGCCGTCCACGGCGGCGACGGTGAGGGCCGCGTCGGCGGCGCCGGGGCTGCCGATGGTCGCCTCGCCGTAGCTGTTGCCGGCCGCGATCACGAACAGCGTGCCGGTCTCGGCGGTGAGCCGGTCGACCGCCTGCGCCATCGGGTCGGTGCCGTCGCTCGGCTCCTGCGAGCCGAGGCTCATGTTGACCACCTTGGCGTGGTGGGCGGCCCATTCCATACCGGCGATGATCCAGGAGTCCAGGCCGGAGCCGTTGTCGTCGAGCACCTTGCCGACCACCAGGTCGGCGCCGGGGGCGACCCCCTTCTCGGTGCCCCCCGACGCGGCGCCGCTACCGACCACGGTGGAGGCCACGTGGGTGCCGTGCCCGCGCCGGTCCCCGGTGTCCGAGCCGGGCACGAAGGACACCGCGTCCTTGATCTTGCCGGCGAGGTCGGGGTGGGTGGCGTCGATTCCGGTGTCCAGGACGGCGACGCTGGCGCCCTTGCCGTCGTACCCGGCGGCCCACGCCTGCGGCGCGCCGACCTGGGCGACGCTGTCGGCGAGGTCGACCTTCACCCGGCCGTCGAGCCAGAGCTTGCCGACGCCGCCGGCGAACCGGTGCGACGAGCCGGCCGGGGTCAGGGCCCGCCAGAAGGACCCGGCGTCCCGCTTCGCGGTGCTGAGCGCCATCCCGTTGATGCTGCGCAGGTCACGGACCTTGCGGGCGTTGGCCGGTGCGGTCCGGGCGGCGGCCCGGGCGCTGGTGCCACCCGGGTACGTGGCGATCAGTGGCAGCTCGACGGCGTGCGCGTCGTCGAAGCCGTCCTCGATCAGGTCGGTGACGTTGAACAGCTCCCGGTCGAGCCGGTTCGCGGCGAGGTGCGGCAGCGCCTCGTCGGGGATGACGTACAGGTCACCGCCGACCGTCTGGGTGTGCACGCCGCCGGTGGAGCCGCTGCCCCGATCGACGGTGACCACATCCGGTCCGGTGGCCGGGTGGGTGACCCGGACGACGTCGCCGGTGACCAGGGTGACGGTGTCGGTGGTCTCGGCGGTGCCGGGGAGGGCCGGGGTCGCCGGCTGGCTGCCGGCGATGGCCGGGGTTCCGGGCACGGCGGCGAGCGCCGCCGCGACGGTGACGGCGAGCAGCCGACGGGTACTTCGTGGCATCGAACGACCTCTCCGTAAAGACCATGGATGGGCTGACCCTCCGCTGCCGACGACGGGTCGGGCAACGGATCGAGACCGGCGGCTTCCTTCCATGGCGTAAAACCGCCACACTTGATCACCGTCGAGGCGGCGGAGGCGTGACATGGTGCTGGGCGTGCTGGGGCTGACCAGGGAGGAGTCGACGGCGTACCGCGCCCTGGTGTCGATGGCCTCCGCCGCACCCGCCGAGCTGGCCGGCCAGGTCGGCGGCGACGAGGGCGAGGCGGCCCGACTCCTCGGGGTGCTGGAACGCAAGGGGCTGGCCGCGCGCAGCGTCGGCGACACCGCCCGCTTCGTCGCGTCGCCGCCGGCCACCGCGTTCGGCGCGCTGCTGCTGCAACGGCAGAACGAGCTGCGCCTGGCCGAGCTGGAGCTGGGCTCGCTGACCGAGCTCTACCGGGCGGCGAGCGCCGGGCGGGGCGTCGCCGAGGTGGTCGATGTGATCATCGGTGCACCGGCCCTACGGCAACGTCTGGAGCAGCTCCAGCTCGGCGCCCGGTCGGAGGTGATGACCTTCGTCAAGGCGCCGGTGGCGATCATCAGCGGCGCGGAGAACACCGCCGAGGACGCCGCCGTGGCCCGGGGCGTGCGCTACCGGGTGCTGCTGGAACGGGCGATGCTCGACGAGGATGTCGACATCGAGGGGCTGGTGGCCGCCCGCAACGCCGGCGAGGACATCCGGATCGCGGAGAGCCTGCCGCTGAAGCTGTTCATCGTGGACCGGGAGATCGCCATCGTCCCGCTGATCGGATCGTCGGACGTGGCCACCACCGGGGCTCTGCTGGTGCACCGGAGCGGCCTGCTGGACGCTCTCATCGCGCTCTTCGAACTGGAGTGGGCGGCGGCCACCGAGGTGACCACCTCGGCGGACGAATTCCCCGGGACCGGGGTGGACGACCTGGACGTTCAGATCCTCACGCTGCTGCTGACCGGGTTGACCGACCAGGCGGTCGCCGGTCATCTGCGGACGTCCCTGCGGACCGTGCAACGCCGCGTCCGCCGACTGATGGACCTGGCCGGGGTGCAGACCCGGATGCAGCTCGGTTACCAGGCGGCCCGGCTGGGCTGGCTGCCGAGCCAGCTGGCGCACCGCCGGGGGTAAAGACCGGCGCAGCGCCGACCGACATCCCGGAGGACGGGCCCCGGCTGGGATACCGTCACACCTCGGGGAGGAGATGTCGGCCTCGGGAAGTGAGGTGGACGCGATGGCGAGTCCGAAGGCGCGAGCCGGTCGGGCCGCCGTCCTGCACCGGCGGGCGGAGGCGGCCGCGAGGGCCGCCGCCGGCATCCTCGACGAGATCCGGCCCGCCCCGGCCGACCACCACCGGCAGTACGAGCTGGCCGAGCGGCTGCGCGAAGCGGCGGCACTCGCCGCGCCCGGCTGGGCGGGCGCCGCGCTGGACAGCCTGACCGTGTCGACTCTGCCCGGCGACGGCCCGCCGCCCCTGGTCCGGGTGGGGACCGCCGCGCCGCTGGACGACGCCCGGTTCCCCGCACTGGTGCCGTTGTTCGGCAGTGGGCACCTGGCCGTCGACACCGACGCCGACGACCCGCGGGTGGCCGGGCTGCTCCGCGCCCTCCTGCTGCGGCTCCTCGCCGCCACCCCGGCCGGCGCGTTGCTGGTCCGCGCGGTCGACGGCACCGGCTCGGCGGACACCTTCGCCGGCTTCGCGGCACTGGCCGACGCGGGCCTGCTGCCGCCGCCCGCCGCCGACCCGACCGGGCTGCGGGTGGTCCTCGCCGAGGCCGAGCAATGGGTGGCCGCCGGCACGGCCCGGCAGCGCGGGCTGCGACAACTTCAGCTCGGCGCGTCTGACGCCGCGCCGCGACCTGAGGCCGTCGCTGAAGCCGTCGCTCGAGCCGTCGACCGCACGATGCTGCTGGTGGTGGCCGCCCTGCCGGACGGCACGGCGCCGTCCGACCTGGACCGGATCGCGGACCTCGCGGCCCGGGGGCACCGGGCCGGCCTGCACCTGGTGGTGGCCGGCTGGCCGGGCGGCACCCCGCTGCCGCAGGCCACCACGCTCGCGGTGCGCACCGCGTACGCGCTGGTCGGCGATCCGCCGGTGGCCGCGCTCGGCAGCCCCGGGGCGGAGCCGCCGGGCGGGCTGAACTCCCCGGTCTTCGTCGAGGAGGACCCGCCGGCGACGCTGGTCACTGGGGTCTGCCGCCGGCTGGCCCAGCAGATCGAGGACGGCTCCCGGCTCACCCTGACCGACCTGCTGCCCACGGGCGACCACTGGTCGGAGAGCTCCGCCGACGGTCTCGCCACCATGGTCGGCGACGCCGCGGGGCGGCCGGTCAGCCTCGGCTTCACCGAGCTGACCCCGCACTGGCTGGTCAGCGGCCGGTCCGGGGCGGGCCGTTCGGCGTTCCTCACCAACGTCCTGTTCGGGTTGACCGCCCGGTACGGCCCCGACGAGCTGCTCCTCTACCTGGCCGACCTCGGCGAGGGCGAGTCCTTCGTGGAGTTCCTCCAGACCGAGCGGGACCGCTCCTGGGTGCCCCAGGTCCGGGCCGCCGGGATGGCCGCCGACCGGGAGTACGTGGCGGACCTGCTCGGCGAACTGGAGGCGGAGCTACGCCGCCGCGAGGAGGCCGGCCGTCGAGCCGGCGGCCAGCGGTACGCGGAGCTGCGCCAGCACCAGGCGCTGCCCCGGATCGTCTGCGTGATCGAGAACTTCCCGCTGCTGCTGCGCGAGCGGGACCGGCTCGCCGCCGACCTGCTGGCCCGGCTGGACGGGCTGGCCCGAGCCGCCCGGGCGTACGGGATTCATCTGGTCCTGGCCGGCGCGGGTGACCTCGGCATCGGCGGACCGCGCGACCCGCTGCTCGGCCAGTTCCCGGTCCGGGTGGCGCTCCCCGGCGGGTCGGCGGTGCTGGAGCCGACGAACGACGCGGCGGCCGGGCTGCCGGTGGGCAGCGCGGTGGTGAACACGGCCGGCGGGCTCGGTGGCCCGCGCGGCGCGACCCGGGGCCACGAGCGGATGATCCGGTTCCCGGATCCGCACCAGGAGCCGGACGTCCTCGCCGACCTGCGGCACCGGCTCTGGTCGGCGCGGCCGGAGGGGGCCGCTCCACCAGTGGTCTTCGCCGGGTACGCGCGACCACTGCTCGCCAACGACCCACACCACCGGGCCGCGCTGGCCGGCCGGGCGCACGCCCCGGCCGCACTGCTCGGCCGGGCGGTGGACGTGCACCGCTCCACGGTGGCCGTGCCGCTCGGGCCGGCGGCCGGCCGGAACCTGGCCGTGCTGGGACGGGACGAGGAGGCGGAGCGGCTGCTGGTGACGGCGGCCCGGAGCGCCGCGGTGCAGCAGGGCCGGACCCGGTTCGTGCTGGCGCCGCTGGCCAACGGCTCGGCCGAGCCGGCGGCGGCGCTCGCCACCGAGCTGGCCGAGCGGCACGAGGTGGCGACGGTGGACCTGGTCGGGTTGCGGACCGCCCTGGCCGCGGCCGACCCCGGCTACCTGGTGGTGTTCGGGCTGGACGTGCCGGACGCCACCGAGCTGCCGCCCGAGTTGCTGCGGGCGCTGCTGCTGGAGGGGCCGCCGGCCGGACGGCACCTGCTCGGCTGGTGGCGGTCGGTCGGGCCGCTGGCCGGGCTGCTCGGCCCGGAGGGCGAGGTGGACAAGCTGACCGCGGTCGTGGTGACGGACGTGTCGGGCGGCCGGTTGGAGCAGCTCTTCGACCGGCCGGTGTCGTGGCGACCGCGGCCCGGACGGGCGATGCTCTGGGACGGCTCGGGTGAGCGGGGGACGGTCCTGGTGCCGTTCGGGGAGGAGCCGTCGTGACCGCGACCGTGCCGACGCCCCGCGCCGGACAGCCGAACACCGAGGCCGACCCGGTGGGGTCGGCCTGGGCCGACTACGTGGCCGCCGCCCGGCAGCTCGACGGGGTCCGCCGGGCCGCGGCGACCGCCGCGGGCGAGCAGGCCCGCTCGGTGGCGGCGGCCCGGGAGGAGCTGGCCGCCGTACGGGAACAGCTCGCCCCGCAGCAGTCCCGGCTGCGCGAGCTGGGCGTACCGGCGATCTCGCTGGTGCCGACGCCGCCCGAGGTGAGCGAGTCGGCCCGGTCGATGGCGGGCGGGCCGGCGGCCGTGCTGGCCGCCCTGCGCAGCGCCCGTGGCTGGGCCGAGTCGGCGGAGGACACGCTCGCCGCCCGAGGCCTGCCCCGGCTGGCCCGCTGGCCGGCACGGCCCCGCAATCTGCTGGTGTACGGGCCGCTGGCGGTGCTGGTCCCGCTGGTCCAGCTGCTGCTCTTCGCCGCCACCGGCACCGGCCCGGTGAGCATCGCGGCGCTGGTGGTCGGGCTGCCGTTGCCGGCGGTCGCGTTCATGGCGGGCTGGCTGGCCGTGGGCCGGCTGTTCCGGCCCCACCCCGAGGACCGGGTGGACCGGACGCCCCGCTTCGGCGCGCTGGTCTGTCTGGTCCCGGCGGTGCTGGCCACCGCCGGCCTGGTCCTGGCGATGTTCCCCGGCTGAGCGCGCCTCACCCGGCCCCTCCCTACGCCTCAGCGCGGGATGATCAGAGACATCGCCTCGGCGCGTGACTTGGCATCGCGCTGGAAGGTGCCGCGTACCGCCGAGGTGATGGTCACGGCGCCGGACTTCTGGATGCCGCGCATCGCCATGCACATGTGCTCGCACTCGAGCACCACCACGACGCCGCGCGGTTCCAGCTTGCTCATCAGCAGGTCGGCGATCTGCGAGGTGAGCCGCTCCTGCACCTGCGGGCGCCGGGCGAAGACCTCGACCAGCCGGGCCAGCTTGGACAGGCCGGTGATCCGGCCGTCCGGCCCGGGGATGTAGCCGATGTGCGCGCTGCCCCGGAACGGGAGCAGGTGGTGCTCGCAGAGGCTGGTCACGTCGATGTCGCGGACCAGCACCAGCTCCTCGTGGTTGGCCTCGAACGTCGTGCTGAGCACGTGCGCCGGGTCGACCCGCAGGCCGGCGAAGAGCTCGGCGTACGCGCGGGCGACCCGGGCCGGGGTCTGCTGGAGGCCGTCCCGGTCCGGGTCCTCGCCAACGGCGATGAGGATCTCCCGGACCGCCTTCTCGATCCGGGCGAGGTCGACGGCCTCCTCCACCGGCCGCCCGGTCAGCTTGCCGCTGATCAGGCGCGCGGCGACGAAGTCAAGGCTGTCGTCACCGTCGGGCTCGGTCGCGGAGACGGCCAGCTCCCGGTCGTGGGAGCTGGCCGTCGGGTCGGTGCTCAGTGGTTACCGTCCGAGTTGTTCGCGGAGGGGGTGGTGCCGCCGACCGAGGCGCCGTCGGCCTGGGCCTGCGCCTTCAGGGCCTCCTTCTCGGCGGGCGTGAGCACGGGCGGCTCGGTGGAGGGCTGGCGCTTGCCGAAGCCGTGGTACGGCGCCATCGGCGGACGCTTCGCCACCCGGGCGCAGATCCGGGCCATGTCGGCGGTGGAGAGGGTCTCCTTCTCCATCAGCTCGAGCACGATGTTGTCCAGGACGTCCCGGTACTCCACCAGGATCTCCCAGGCCTCGTCGTGGGCCAGCTCGATCAGCGCCCGCATCTCGCCGTCGATCTCGGCGGCCACCGCGTCCGAGTAGTCCCGCTCGTGGCCCATGCTGCGGCCGAGGAACGGCTCGTCGCCGCTGGTGCCGTACTTGATCGCACCGAGCTTGGAGCTCATGCCGTACTGGGTGATCATCGCGCGGGCCAGCTGGGTGGCCTTCTCGATGTCGTTGCCGGCACCGGTCGTGGGCTCGTGGAAGACCAGTTCCTCGGCGGCCCGGCCACCCAGCGCGTACGCCAGGGTGTCGACCATCTCGGCCCGGGTCTGGGTGTACTTGTCCTCGGTCGGCAGGACCAGGGTGTGGCCCAGCGACCGACCCCGGGACAGGATCGTCACCTTGTGCACCGGCGCGGCGTGCGGCAGCGCCCAGGCGACCAACGCGTGCCCACCCTCGTGGTATGCGGTGATCTTCTTCTCCTGGTCGCTCATCACCCGGGTCCGGCGCTGCGGACCGGCGATCACCCGGTCGATCGACTCCTCCAGGGAGTCGTTGGTGATCGCCCGCTGGTCCTTGCGGGCGGTGAGCAGCGCGGCCTCGTTGATCACGTTGGCCAGGTCGGCGCCGCTGAAGCCCGGGGTACGCCGGGCGACCGAGTCGAGGTCGACGTCGGGCGTGAACGGCTTGCCCTTGGCGTGCACCCGGAGGATGGCCTTGCGGCCCTCCATGTCCGGCGCGTCGACCGGGATCTGCCGGTCGAACCGGCCCGGGCGCAGCAGCGCCGGGTCGAGGATGTCCGGCCGGTTGGTGGCGGCGATCAGAATGACGCCGCCCTTGGTGTCGAAGCCGTCCATCTCGACCAGGAGCTGGTTGAGCGTCTGCTCCCGCTCGTCGTGGCCGCCGCCCATGCCGGCGCCACGGTGCCGGCCGACCGCGTCGATCTCGTCGACGAAGACGATCGCCGGCGCGTTCGACTTGGCCTGCTCGAAGAGGTCGCGGACCCGGCTGGCGCCGACACCGACGAACATCTCCACGAAGTCCGAGCCGGAGATGGAGTAGAAGGGCACCCCGGCCTCGCCGGCCACCGCGCGGGCGAGCAGGGTCTTACCGGTACCGGGCGGGCCGAAGAGCAGCACGCCCTTCGGGATCTTGGCACCCAGGGCCTGGTACTTCGCCGGGTTCTGCAGGAAGTCCTTGATCTCGTGCAGTTCCTCGACGGCCTCGTCCGCCCCGGCCACGTCCGCGAAGGTGGTCTTCGGCGTGTCCTTGGTGATCATCTTGGCCTTGGACTTGCCGAAGTTGAGCACCCTGGAGCCGCCACCCTGCATCTGCGACATGAAGAACAGCAGCAGGAGCACGAGCAGCGCGATCGGGAGCAGGTTGACCAGCAGACTCACCCAGATGCTGTCCGACGACACCTTGGTGTCGACCGGACCGGTGATCTTGTTCTCCGCCTTGGCCTTGCTGACCTCGTTGAAGACCTGGCCGCCCACCTCGTACGGGAACTGCGCCTGGATCTTGTCGGTGGTGGTGTCGTCGAACTTGGCCTTGTCCTTCAGGTCGAGCTGGAGCGTCTGCTCCTTGTCCTGGAAGACGACCTTCTCGATACCGCCCTTGTTGAGCTGGTCGAGCGCAACGGACGTGTCCACCCGGTGGTAGCTGGGACCAGCGGTGAACAGTTGACTGAGCACAACGGCGCCGAGGATGACCAGGATGATCCAGACCACCGGTCGGCGGAAGAAACGCGTACGTTCCATGCTGTTGTCGGGCACCGAGGCGCCCGCATCCTCCTGATCGACGTCCTGACCGTCTGAATGGTGTCGCCGCCTCGGGCGGCGGCCGCAGCCGCCGTGCGGGCCGGCCCCGACCCCGGGACGCGCCAACTGCCGCGCCGCGGTCATTCGACGGTACACCGTTCGTGCCAGATGTGAGCTTGCG